>DASTRO010000270.1:0-2720 GCA_035761165.1 Gemmatimonadaceae bacterium
CGACGACGAGCTCCGCTTCCACCTCGAGATGCGCGCCCGCGACTACGAGCTCGAGGGGCTCCCCCCCGAGGCGGCGGCGCGCGCGGCGCGCGAGCGCTTCGGCGACCCGGAGCGCATCGGCGGCATCCTGCGCTCGCACGACGAGCGGCGCGAGCGCGAACGACACCGGAGGGAATTCATGAGCGAGCTGCTGCAGGACCTACGCTACGGCTGGCGCGGCCTCCTGCGCTCGCCCGGCTTCACGATCGTCGCCGTGCTCACGCTCGCGCTGGGCATCGGCGCGACGACGGCCATCTTCAGCGTCGTCGACGCCGTCGTGCTGCGCCCGCTCCCCTATCCGGACGCCGAGCGCATCACGATGGTGTGGATGGACAACCAGCGCATGGGGATGCACGAGGACATCCACTCCTGGCCCAACTACGCCGCCTACCGCGACCAGAACCACACCTTCACCGACATCGCCGCGTACGTGCCGGCCGGCTTCAACCTCACCGGCGCCTGCGACGGCGGCGCCTGCGAGCCGGAGCGCGTCGTCGCCGCGGCCTCCACGGCCGACCTCTTCGCGGTGCTCGGCGTCGGGCCGCGGCTCGGCCGCGCCTTCACGGCGGCCGAGGAGGAGCCGGGGTCGGACGACGTCGCCGTCATCAGCCACGGGCTCTGGACGCGCCTCTTCGCCGGTGACCCGGGCGTCATCGGCCGCACCATCCGGCTCAACGGCCGCGAGCGCACCGTCGTCGGCGTCATGCCGCCCGGCTTCGCCTTCCCCTCGCCCGAGACGCAGCTCTGGGTGCCGCTGGCGATGTCCGCCGAGGACAAGGCGGTGCGCTTCGCCTTCGGATTGTACGCCGTGGGACGGCGCGCGCCCGGCGTCTCGCTCGAGCGCGCGCGCGCCGACATGGCCACCATCGCCCAGCGGCTGGTGGCGGAGTACCCGGGGATGGAGGGCCTCGGCGTGAACCTCGTCCCGCTCCCCGACCAGGTGGTGGGGAAGACGCTGCGCACGGCGCTCTGGGTGATGCTGGGCGCGGTGGCGGCGGTGCTCCTCATCGGCTGCGCCAACATCGCCAACCTGATGCTCTCGCGCGCCGCGGCGCGCGAGCGCGAGGTGGGGGTGCGGCTGGCGCTCGGGGCGGGGCGCGGGCGCCTCGTGCGGCAGCTCCTCACCGAGAGCGTGCTGCTCGCCGCCATCGGCGGCGTGGTGGGCGTGGCGCTGGCGTGGGTCGGGCTCCGCCTCATCGTCGGCCTCGCGCCGGCGGACATGCCGCGCATGGACGGCGTGCGCATCGACGGGTTCGTGCTCGCCGTGGCGGCGCTCGTCGTGCTGGCCACGGGGCTGATCTTCGGGCTCGCGCCGGCGCTCCAGCTCTCGCGGCCGGACCTGGCGGCCGCGCTGCGCGAGGGCGGGCGGGGCGGCACCGGCCAGCGCGGCCACCGCATGCGGCGGCTGCTCGCCGGGGCGCAGGTGGCGCTCGTCGTCGTGCTGCTCACCGGCGCGGGGCTCCTCATGCGCAGCTTCGTGCAGCTGCAGCAGGTGCAGCTCGGCTTCCGGCCGGACCACCTGCTCACGATGCAGCTCGCGCTGCCGGCCGCCAAGTACCAGGAGCCGCAGCAGCGGCTGGCGTTCTACCAGGCACTGCTCGAGCGGCTGCGCACGGTGCCCGGGGTGCAGGGGGTGGGTGCCATCACCGACATCTTCCTCAGCAACACGCCGCGCTCGACGGTCTTCACCATCGAGGGGCGCACCCCCACGCCCGAGGAGGAGAACATCGAGATCCCGCTGGACGCGGTGACGGCGGACTACTTCCGCACCATGGGCATCCGGCTGCTCGAGGGGCGCACCTTCACCGCGCAGGACGGCCCCGACGCGCCGCCGGTGGTGATCGTCAACGAGAACATGGCGCGCCGCTTCTGGCCCGGCGAGAGCGCCATCGGCAAGCGCTTCCGCTACGGCACGGGCGACGACAATCCGGCGCCGTGGCTGACGATCGTCGGCGTGGTGGCCGACATGCGCCGCACCGGCTACGACAAGCCGGTGCGCTACGAGACCTTCCTCCCGATCGGGCAGTACACGCCGGGGCGACTGACCTTCGTCGTGCGCACCGTCGGCGAGCCGCTGGCGCTCGCGCGCGCGGTGCGCGCCGAGGTGCGCCACGTGGACCCGGACCAGCCGGTCTACCAGCTGGAGTCGATGGACCAGCGGCTCTCGGCGATGGTGGCGCAGCGTCGCTTCAGCATGGCGCTGCTCGGCATGTTCGCCGGGCTCGCGCTCGTCCTCGGCCTCGTGGGCGTCTACGGCGTGACGTCGTACCTGGTGGCGCAGCGCACGCGCGAGGTGGGGCTGCGCCTCGCCCTCGGCGCGGAGCCGCGCTCGGTGGTGCGGATGGTCATCCGCCAGGGGATGACGACGGCCGCGGCGGGGATCGGCGTGGGGCTGGTGGGGGCGCTGCTGGCGACGCGGCTGATGGCCGGCCTGCTGTACGGGGTGCGTCCCGGCGACGCGGCCACGCTGGCGGCGGTGACGGCGCTGCTCGCCGCCGCCACCTTCGTGGCCAACTACCTCCCGGCGCGGCGCGCGTCGCGCGTGGATCCGCTGGTGGCGCTGCGCGAGGAGTGACGGCGCGTGAGGGGTGGTGAGGAGGGCGGCAACTGATCGACGGCAACTGATCGACGGCAACTGATCGACGGCGAATGGCGAGCGGTCAGCTTGCGGCTGACCGCTC
>DASTRO010000271.1:0-12072 GCA_035761165.1 Gemmatimonadaceae bacterium
AGACGGTCGACGGCATGCAGTTCGACCGCGGCTACCTCTCGCCGTACTTCGTGACCGACCCGGACAAGATGGAGGCGGTGCTCGAGGACGCCCTCATCCTGATCCACGACAAGAAGATCTCGGTCCCGACGGCCGGCAAGAAGGAGATCGCCCAGGTCGGCGCCATCTCGGCGAACAACGACCGCGAGATCGGCGACCTCATCGCCGAGGCGATGGAGAAGGTCGGCAAGGACGGCGTGATCACCGTCGAGGAGGCCAAGGGCCTCGAGACCACGCTGGAGACGGTCGACGGCATGCAGTTCGACCGCGGCTACGTCTCGCCGTACTTCGTCACCGACCCGGACAAGATGGAGGCCGTCCTCGAGGACGCCCTCATCCTGATCCACGACAAGAAGATCTCCGCGATGAAGGACCTCCTGCCGATCCTCGAGAAGGTCGCGCAGATGGGTCGCCCGCTGCTCATCATCGCCGAGGACGTCGAGGGCGAGGCGATGGCCACGCTCGTCGTCAACAAGCTCCGCGGCACGCTGCGTGTCTGCGCGGTGAAGGCCCCGGGCTTCGGTGATCGCCGCAAGGCGATGCTGCAGGACATCGCGATCCTCACCGGCGGCCAGGTGGTCTCCGAGGAGGTGGGCTTCAAGCTCGAGAACGCGGTGGTCACGGACCTCGGCCGCGCCAAGCGGATCGTCATCGACAAGGACAACACGACGATCATCGACGGCGCCGGCGAGGCCGACGCGATCCAGGGCCGCGTGAAGGAGATCCGCGCGGCGATCGAGAAGAGCACCTCGGACTACGACCGCGAGAAGCTCCAGGAGCGCCTGGCGAAGCTCGCCGGCGGCGTGGCGGTGATCAACGTCGGCGCCGCGACCGAGGCCGAGATGAAGGAGAAGAAGGCCCGCGTCGAGGACGCGCTGCACGCCACCCGTGCGGCCGTCGAGGAGGGCATCGTCCCCGGCGGCGGCGTCGCCCTCATCCGCGCCCAGAAGGCGCTGCAGGGCTACAAGGTCGAGGACATGGACGAGCAGATCGGCGTCGAGATCGTGCGCCGCGCGATCGAGGAGCCCATCCGCATGATCGTCCAGAACGCCGGCGGCGAGGGCTCGCTGGTCGTCGAGAAGGTGCGGGCGTCGGATGACGCGAAGTTCGGCTACAACGCGCTCACCGACACGTACGAGAACCTGGTCGAGGCGGGCGTCATCGACCCGACCAAGGTGACCCGCACGGCGCTGCAGAACGCCGCGTCGATCGCCGGCCTGCTGCTCACGACCGAGGCGCTGGTCGTCGAGAAGAAGGAGGACAAGCCCGCGCCCGCCGCGCCGGGCGGCGGCATGGGCGGGATGTACTGAGGCAGGAAGCAGGAAGCAGGAAACAGGACGCGGCGCGAGAGATCCTCGCGCCGCGTCCTGTTTCCCGTTCCCGCTTCCTGTTTCCTGCTTCCTGCTTCCTGCTTCCTGCTTCCTGATCAGAACAGCGACAGCTGCCTCGTCGCCTGCCAGCGCGACGCCTTCGGTAGGAAGGGCCCAACCGGTGCGTGCTGCATCGCCGCGTGCACCTGCCCGCGGTAGGCCGTACGCCGCAGCGCCGCCTCGGTCGCCGCCAGCGCCACGCCGTGGTCGTTGCAGTTCTCGCTGAGGTGCGCCAGCACCACGTGCGCGAGGTTGCGGTTGACGCAGGCGCGGGCGAACGCGGCACCGGCGCGGTTGCTCAGGTGGCCGGTCCGGCTCGCGATTCGCGCCCGCACCGAGGCAGGGTAGGGACCGCTCCAGAGCATCCCCTCGTCGTGGTTGCTCTCCACCACGAGCAGATCCAGGTCGCGGAAGGCCTCGGGGAGCGCGTCGGGCACGTGCCCGAGGTCGTAGGCGATGCCGGCGCGTACGCCGCTCGAGCGGGCGGTGGCGACGAGCACCACCGGCTCGCCGGCGTCGTGCGGCGAGGCGTGCGTCACCACGTCGAAGCCGCCGATCGCCAGCGTGTCGCCCGGCGCGAACGGCTGCACCTCGGCCGTCGCCAGCTCGGCCCAGCCGTCGCGCGTCCCGGCCGTGGCGTGCAGCGTCCAGCCCCAGCGCCGGGCCGCGGCGGCCGCGCCGCGCACGTGGTCGGAGTGCTCGTGCGTCAGCACGCAGGCCCCGATCGACGCCGGCTCCACGCCGACGGCGCGCAGCCGCTGCGCCAGCGTGCGCGGCCCGAAGCCGCAGTCCACCAGGAGGCGATGGTCCCCGGATTCCAGCAGCAGCGCGTTGCCCTTGCTGCCGCTGCCCAGCACGAACAGCTTCACGCGCCCACCCTCGCCGCCGGCCAGCCGCGCGCGTGGGCCGCGGCGAGCTGGCGCCGCATGTCGTCGGTGAGCGCCACGTCGCGGCGGCGCATCGCGCGCTCCGCGGTCCTGAGAAAGCGGTCCAGATCGTAGCGCGCGGGGGCGGCGCCGTCGCCCCAGGCGAAGGGCGGCACGGCGCGCGGCGGCATCGCGCTCCCGAAGACGTTCGCACCCGCGCCGAGCACCGAGCCGGTGGTGAGCCGCGTGCCGATGCCCGTCTTGACGTGGTCGCCGAAGAGGGTGCCGAGGAACTGCAGCCCCGTGTCGCGCACGCCGCCGGGGGTCCACAGCTGCACGGGGCCGTACGTGTTCTTCAGGTTGCTGGTGATCGTGCCCGCGCCGAGGTTCACCCAGCGCCCCAGCACCGAGTGGCCGACGAAGCCGTCGTGGCCCTTGTTGGCGTAGCCGAGGAAGGTGGTGTTGCTCAGCTCCCCGTGCACCTTGCAGTGCGGGCCGATGCTGCACGTGGCGATCCGACCGCCCAGCACCATCGTCGCCTCGTCCACGAAGCACGGACCCACCAGCCGCGTGAAGGCGGCCACGGAGGCGCCGCGCCGGACGACGATCGGCCCGGCGGTGGCGTCCAGGAAGACGATCGGCTCCACGGCGGCACCCCGCTCGACCACCACCGGATGGGGGCCGGCTGCGAGCACCTGCGGCGGTAGCTCCGTCGCCTCCAGCTCCGCGGCCAGCACCGGGAGGTCGTCGGCCAGCAGCGCGGGGAGGAGCCCGACCAGGTCCCAGACCTCGCGCAGCCACCAGCCGTCCAGCGGCGCGCCCTCGCCGACGGGCGCCAGCTCGGCCAGGTCGCGCGTGGCACGGAGCTCGTCCACCGTCACGTCGTGGGGCAGGCGCACCGCTGCGACCTCGCCGCCGCAGCACCAGTGCGTGGCGCTGGCGTCGAGCAGCGCGGCGAGCCGCGGCAGGCAGCGCGCGTTGGCGACGATGGTGCCTGTGGGGAGCAGGGGAGCGGCGGCGCGCGGCGCGCCCGCCTCGCCGAAGGCGTCGAGATGCGGCGCGGCCACGAAGCCCTCCACCGCGTCGCCCAGCGCGCGCGCCCACCGCTCGCGCACGAGCAGCGCGCCGGCGCGCACTTCGGCCAGCGGACGGGTGAGGGCGAACGGCTCGAACGCGGCGGCGCGCTCGTCGTCCCACAGGTACAGCGACATTCAGGCGGGCTCGCGCAGCGAGTCGGGGAGGGAGTCGAGGAGGGTCTTGAGCTCGGCGGCGCGATCCACCGTCGTCACCAGGGTGACGCCGGGGCGCGCCACCACGACCAGCCCTTCTACGCCATACAGGACGACGGCGTTCCCTTCCGCGTGCACGACGTTGTCGCTGGCCGCCAGGGCGTGCACGGGCCCGCTCGCGGCATTGCCGTGCGCGTCGCGCCGGCGCACGCGGGCCAGCGCCGCCCAGGTGCCGACGTCGTCCCACCCGAAGTCACCCGGCACGACGAACACGCGGTCACTGCGCTCCAGCACCCCAACGTCCACCGTCACCGGCGTGACCGCCTCGAAGAACGCCGTCGCGTCGGTCGCTTCGGCCAGTGCCGGCGCCACCTCCGGCGTGTGCCGTGCGATCTCGTCGAGGAAGTCCCCCACCCGCCAGGCGAAGATCCCCGAGTTCCAGAGGCAGCCTGCGGCGCAGAGCTGCTCGGCGCGCGACCGGTTCGGCTTCTCGACGAATCTCGCGACGCGCCGGGCGCCCCCCGCCACCGGCTCGCCCGGCTGGATGTAGCCGTAGCCGATCTCCGGCCGGGTGGGCACGATGCCGACGGTCACCAGGCCGTGCTCACGCTCGGCCACCGTGGCGGCGGTGCGCAGGGCGGTGCGGAACCCCTCCGCGTCGGCCACCGCCCAGTCGGCGTGCACGCAGAGCATCACCGCCTCGGCGCCGGCACGGGCGCGGATCTCCCGCGCCGCCCAGGCCAGCGCTGCCGCGGTGCCGGCCGGACGGGGCTCGGCCAGCACGTTGGCGGCGGGGATGTCCGGCACCGCGGTGCGCACCGCCGCCGCCAGCTCCGCGTTGGTGAGGATCAGCGTGCGGGCCGCCGGCGCGAGCGGGACGATGCGCTCGACCGTGTCGACGAGCAGCGGTCGGTCGCCGACGAGCGGGAGCAGCTGCTTGGGGCGGGTGGGGGTACTGAGCGGCCAGAAGCGCGAGCCGACGCCGCCGGCCAGGATGACGACCCAGAGGTTCACGCCTCCTCCGCGCTGCTGTCCAGGGCGACGCCGGCCAGGGCGGCGGTGCGGGCGTACAGCCGCTTGGGGCTGAACGGCTTGGTGATGAACTCGGTGGCGCCGAGCTCCATCGCGCGCCGGTGCTGCTGCTCCTGGCCGGCGGCGGTGAGCACGATGCACGGCACGTCGCGCAGTCGCTGGTCGCCCCGCATCTCGCGCAGCACGTCGAGCCCGGAGACGTGCGGCATCATGATGTCGAGGAGCACGACGTCCACGTCCGGCTCACGGCGCAGCGTCTCCAGCGCGGCCGCTCCGTCGTACACCAGCGTGACGCGGAACGGCCCCTGCTCGAGCTTCATCTTGATGATGCGGCCGATGTGCGGCTCGTCGTCGGCCACCAGGACGTGGTGCTCCCGCTCGCTCACGCCGGCACTCAGACGAGGGCGGCGATGTGCTCGCGGTTGCGTCGCAGCTCGAAGAGCAGCTGGCCCAGGTTCGGGTTCGGGCGCGCGAGGACGAGCAGCAGCGCCTCGTCGCTGAGCACCGAGACGATGGCCAGGCCGTGCTCGTGCTCCAGCACCGCGGTGGCGAGCGCGCCGCGTCCGGCCGCCGTGCCCAGCTCGTCGGCCGCCGTGAGCACCGACGGCACGTGTGCCGCCAGGTCGTCCGGCGCGAGCCCGTCCGACGTCTGGCTGTCGATCACGAGGCCGTCGCGTCCCAGCACGACCACCGCCTCGACCCCTTCACGCTTTCGGATCGCGCCTACCAGGTCGCGAATCGTCGCCATGCGGATCATCCCCTGAAAAGTGATGGCGAAGCTACCGGTGCCCGTGGGCGAAGTCAAGGCAGCGCAGGCGGTTGGCCGCTGCGCGGCAGGGGGCGTGTCGCTTGAAGTCGGCCGGTCCGCGCGGTATTGTTCGCCGCTCGCCCCATCACCTTTCGCGGGACCCTTCATGCATCGTCCGCGCATCCGCGCCGGTCGCCGCGCGGCCGCTGCCGCGCTCCTCCTCGCCGCCGGCCTCGCGGCTTGCGGTGACCCGCTCGAGTTCGAGGCCGGCTTCGACACCGTCGAGAGCACGGTCACCGTGCACGCCCTCAACGACGTGCCGATCGCGTACGCGGCGGCCGTCCTGCTGGCGCCGTCGCCGATCGGCGTGCGCCCGGCCGGCGACTACACCTTCGACCTCGCCGTGGACTTCGACGAGAGCGGCGCCGCATCGCTGTACCCGGTGGACCTCATCGCCCAGCCGGGGGTCATCTCGATCGCGCGCACCGTCGGCATCCAGAAGCTGACGGAGGTGGCGTACGGCGATCTGGAGCGCGCGCCCAACTCCGGCTACACCTACGGCGAGGCCGTGCCGATCGCCGTCGGCGACGTGGCGGCCATCCAGTCCAACGCGCACCCGTACTGCGCCAACTCCTTCCTGTCGTCCACGCTCTGGGCCAAGCTGGAGGTGCTGGCGCTGGACCCCGCGGCCCGCACCGCGCGATTCAGGGTCCGTGTCGACCCGAACTGCGGCTTCCGCGGCCTGCAGACCGGCCGTCCGTCGAGGTGAGCGCGTGCACGACCCGAAGCTGATCCGCGAGCGCCCCGCCGAGCTGCGCGAGGCGCTGCGTCGGCGGGGCGCGCTCGACGCGCTGGCCCCGCAGCTCGCGCGCGCCGAGGAGCTCGAGCGCGAGCGGCGGCTCCTCATCCAGGCGGTGGAGGAGCGCAAGGCGGCGCGGAACGCGGCGAGCCAGGAGGTGGCGCGACGCAAGCGCGCCGGCGAGGATGCCGACGAGCTGATCGCCCGGGGCCGCCTGCTCGGCGAGGAGATCGCCCGGCTGGAGGGCGAGCTCGCCGCGGCCGAGGACGCGTTCGGCGCCATCCTGCTCGCGCTGCCCAACATCACGCTGCCCGAGGTGCCCGAGGGGGGGGAGGAGTGCAACGTCGTCGTGCGGGAGTGGGGAGACCCTCGCGCATCCGACGGCGTCGCGCCGCACTGGGACGTCGGCGCCCGCCTCGGGCTCATCGACCTCGAGCGCGCCGCCAAGGTGAGCGGCTCGGGCTTCGTCTTCTACCGCGGCGCTGGCGCGCGCCTCGTTCGCGCGCTCGTCAACTTCTTCCTCGACCTGCACACGGGCGAGCACGGGTATCAGGAGACGTGGGCGCCGGCGCTCGTCAACCGGGCCTCCATGACCGGCACGGGACAGTTTCCCAAGCTCGAGGACGACGCCTACGCCGTGCGTGGGGATGATCTCTTCCTCATCCCGACGGCCGAGGTGCCGGTGACGAACCTCTACCGCGACGAGATCCTGGACGGCGAGCAGCTGCCGATGAGCTTCGCCGCCTATACCCCGTGCTTCCGGCGCGAGGCCGGCTCGGCGGGGAAGGACACCCGCGGCATCCTGCGGACGCACCAGTTCGACAAGGTGGAGCTCGTCCGGTACGCGACGCCGGAGCGCTCGCGCGAGGAGCTGGAGCGGCTCACCGCCCACGCCGAGACGGTGCTCCGCCGCCTCGAGCTCCCGTACCGCGTGAAGCTGCTGGCCGCCGGCGATACCGGGTTCTCCAGCGCCATGACGTACGACCTGGAGTGCTGGGCACCGGGTGTCGGCGCGTGGCTCGAGGTCTCGTCCTGCAGCTGCTTCACCGACTTTCAGGCCCGGCGCGCCAACATCCGGTACCGCCCGGCCAAGGGCGAGAAGCCGCGCTTCGTGCACACGCTGAACGGCTCCGGCCTCGCCGTGCCGCGGGTGATCGCCTGCCTGCTCGAGCACCACCAGCAGGCGGACGGCACCGTGCGCGTGCCCGAGGCGCTGCGCCCGTATCTGGGCGCCGCCGCGCTCGGCTGAGCGGCGCCCGCCATGGCGCGGCGCGCCTGGCCGATCGTGCTCCTCGCGGTGACCGCCGCGCTGCTCGGCTGGTACGTCGTCTACTCGCGGCGCGTCGTCGAGGAGCTGCGGCGCGAGGCGGCGATCGAGAGCGTGATGTACGCGCGGGTCTTCCGCGCCCTCGAGGACACCAGCGAGGCGGCGGCGAATGCCGCGCTCTTCGACGTCCGCCGGCACATCGTCGACAAGGGCGTGCCGGTGGTCATCGTCGACCCGGAGGGCGCCCCCACCTGGCACGCCAACGTGCCGCCGGAGGTGGCGGACGACACCGCCCGCCTGCGCGAGTTCGCCTTCGCCCTGGATCGGGAGAACCCGCCGGTGCCGGTGGAGGGGATCGGCACCGTGCACTTCGGCAACACGATGCTCGTCCGCGGGCTGCGCATCATCCCGCTGGTGCAGACGGGGCTGATCGCGCTCTTCGGGCTGGCCGCCTTCGCCGTGCTCTGGGCGCGCGGCCGCGCCGAGCGCGAGCGCACCTGGGCGGGGATGGCGCGCGAGGCCGCGCACCAGCTCGGCACGCCGCTCACGAGCCTCAGCGGCTGGTCGGAGCTGCTCGGCGAGCGGGAGGACGATCCACTCGTACGCGACGCGCTGGTGCACATGCGCGGCGACCTCGCCCGGCTGGAGCGCGTGGCGCACCGGTTCGAGCGCATCGGCACGCCGCCGCGGCGGGAGCCGGTGGAGCTGGCCTCGCTCGTCGAGCGGGTGGTGGAGTACTTCCGGGCGCGGGCCCCAAAGCTCGCCCGCGCCGTGGAGCTGAGCGCGCGGCTGCCCAACCGGCCGGTGGTCGTGCGCGGCGACGCCGTGCTCATCGAGTGGGCGCTCGAGGCCATCCTCAAGAACGCCCTCGACGCGCTCGCCGGCCGCGGCGGCCATGTGGAGGTGGCCGTCTCGCGCCTGGCCGACGGTCGGGCGCGCATCCGCGTCGCCGACGACGGCCCGGGCATCCCACGCGAGCTGCGCGCGAGCATCTTCGACGCCGGCGTCACCACCAAGCCGCACGGCTGGGGGATCGGGCTCTCGCTCGCCCGGCGGATCGTGGAGGAGAACCATCACGGCCGTCTCGCGCTCGTGCCCACGGACCGTGGTGCGACGTTCGACGTTATCTTCCCGTGATGTCTCATTCCGCAGCCTCCACCGATCCGCAGCTCGACGGCGTGCTGCAGGGCCTCAACCCCGCGCAGCGCGAGGCCGTGCTGCATGTGGACGGTCCCGCGCTCGTGCTCGCCGGCGCCGGGTCGGGCAAGACCCGCGTGCTCACCACGCGCATCGCCCGCCTCGTCGGTCACCACCGCGTGCCGCCCGCCCAGATCCTCGCCGTCACCTTCACCAACAAGGCGGCGGGCGAGATGCGCGAGCGCATCGAGCGCCTGCTCCGCGAGCCGCTCACCGGCATGTGGGTCGGCACCTTTCACGCGATCGGCGCGCGCATGCTGCGCGGCGCCGCCCGCCTGGCCGGCCGCACCGCCAGCTTCACCATCTACGACGAGGACGACGCCCTCGGCGTCGTCAAGCGCGTCATGGAGCGGGCCGGCATCTCGCCCAAGGAGTACGCGCCCAAGGCCATCCTCGCCGCCATCTCCGACGCGAAGAACGCGCTCGTCGACGAGCGGGAGTACGAGCGGCTCGCCCTCGACCCGTTCAGCCGCGCCGCCGCCGCCGTCTACACCCAGCTCGAGCCCGCGCTGCGGCTCGCCAACGCCGTCACGTTCGACGACCTGCTCGTCCTCCCCGTGCGGCTGCTGCAGCGGGAGCCGGCGCTCCTCGCCGAGTACCGGGCGCGCTTCCGCTACATCCTGGTGGACGAGTACCAGGACACCAACCGCGCGCAGTACCAGCTCGTCAAGCTGCTCGGCGGTGAGCACGGCAACGTCATGGTGGTGGGCGACGAGGATCAGTCCATCTACGGCTGGCGCGGCGCCGACATCCGCAACATCCTCGATTTCGAGAAGGACTTCCCGAACGCGCACGTCGTGCGGCTGGAGGAGAACTACCGCTCCGCGCCGCCCATTCTCGAGCTGGCGAACCACGTCATCAGCGCCAACACGGAGCGCCTCGGCAAGCACCTGCGGCCGACGCTGCCCGGCGGCGAGCGCGTGACGATCGTCAACGCGGCCGACGAGCGCGACGAGGCGGACGCCGTCCTCGACGAGATCGTCGCGCGCCGCGCCGGCGGCCGACTGCGCCTGCGCGATTTCGCCATCCTCTATCGCACCAACGCGCAGAGCCGCGCGATGGAGGAGGCGCTGCGCCGGCGCAACGTGCCGTACCGGCTGGTGGGCGCGGTGCGCTTCTACGACCGGCGCGAGATCCGCGACCTGATGGCGTACCTCAAGCTCGTCGCCAACCCGGCCGACGACGAGGCCTTCCGCCGCGCCATCGGCGTGCCGAAGCGCGGGCTCGGCGACACGACGATCGCCATGCTCGCCGAGGTGGCGCGCGGCGCCGGGCTGCCGATGCTCGCCGCCGCCGAGCGCCCGGAGCTGCTCGCCGGGCTGCGGCCGGCCGCGCGCAAGGCGCTCGCCGACTTCGTCGCCCTCATCGCGGACTTCCGCGAGCGCGCCCGCGACGCCGCGGTGGACGAGCTGCTGCGCGACCTCGTCGAGGCGCTGCACTACGCGGAGCACCTGCGCGCCGAGGGCCCCGAGGGGGCGGAGCGGCTGGACAACGTGCGCGAGCTCATCGCCAGCGCGGCCGAGACGGTGGCCGACGAGGGGGGCGAGGTGGGGCTCACCCCGCTCGACCACTTCCTGCAGCGCGCCACGCTCGCCGCCGGCGTGGACGGCCTGGACCCCGATGCCGACGCCGTCGTCATGATGACGATGCACAACGCCAAGGGGCTGGAGTTCCCCGTCGTCTTCGTCACCGGCCTGGAGGACGGGCTCTTCCCGCTCGCCCGCGCCTACGACGACCCCGCGATGCTGGAGGAGGAGCGCCGGCTCTTCTACGTCGGCATCACCCGGGCCGAGCGAAAGCTCGTCCTCACGCACGCCGACCAGCGCCGCCGCAACGGCGAGCTGCTGCCCTCCAAGCCGTCGTCCTTCGTCGCCGCCATCCCACGCGGCATGCTGGAGAGCCGCGTGACGACGCGCGCCCGCAGCACGGGGCGCGCCTTCCTCGACGGCATCGCCGGCGGCGCGCGTGGTGGCTACGGCGGCGCTCGCGGCGGCTACGGGGGCGCACGGGGCGGCTATGGCAGCGGCGGTCGCGCGGCGCGCGGCGGCCGCGACGACGCGCCGGCGTGGTCCTCCGGCGATGCGCTCTGGGACGAGACGCCCCCCGCGCGCCGGCGCGGCACGCCGGTCACCTTCGGTGCCGACCGTGCGCCGGCCCCGGCGGAGGAGGAGCAGTCGCAGGACGCCGCGCTGATCGCCGTCGGCGCGCGCGTGCGGCACGCCAAGTTCGGCGCGGGCACCATCGCCGAGCTGGCGGGCAGCGGCCGGGACACCAAGGTTCGCATCGACTTCGACGACGAGAGCATCGGTCGCAAGACGCTCGTCGTCGCGCAGGCCAATCTCGAACGGGAGTGGGACTGATGGCGGTCACCGAGCAGGACGTGCGACACGTCGCCGATCTGGCGCGCCTCGGGCTGGACGCGGCGCGGATCCCGACGCTCGTCGCGGAGCTGAACGGCATCCTGGCGCACATGGCGGTGCTGCAGGGCGTCGACACCGAGCGCGTGGCCTGCGCCACCGGCGTGAGCAGTGGCGGCATGCCGCTCCGCAGCGACGAAGGGCCGGCCTACCCGCTGCTCGCCGCGCGGGAGAGCTTCGCGCCCGCCGTGCGCGACGGCTTCCTGCTCGTGCCGCGGCTGGCGACCCACGCCGCCGCCGGCGGTGCCGACGACCTCGCGGTCATGGAGGGGCTCGACGAGGCTCCCGACAGCGGCGAGGAGCTGCGCGAGGAGCTGGCATGAGCGAGCCGTCACTCCTCGCCCTCAGCGCCCTCGAGCTGCGCGAGCGTGTCACGCGCCGCGAGGTCACCGCGCGCGCCGCCGTCGCCGCCAGCCTCGACGCGGTCGAGGCGACGCGCGGCGGCGAGGGTGGGCTCAACTACCTGCTCTGGAGCGACCGTGCGGCGGCGCTGCAGGAGGCCGCCGCCGCCGACGAGCGGATGGACGCCGCGCCGCCCAGCGGGGCGCTCGCCGGCGTGCCCGTGGTCGTCAAGGACAACATCGCCACGCTCGGGCTGCCCACCACGTGCGGCTCACGGATCCTCACCGGCTACGTCAGCCCCTACGAGGCCACCGCCATCCAGCGGTTGCGTGGGAGCGGGGCCGTCATCGTGGGCAAGAGCAACATGGACGAGTTCGCGATGGGCTCGTCCACCGAGCACTCCGCCTACGGGCCCACCCGCAACCCGATCGACCCGACCCGCGTGCCGGGCGGCTCCTCGGGCGGCTCGGCCGCCGCGGTCGCCGCGGGCGCGGTGCGCATCGCGCTCGGCTCCGAGACCGGCGGCTCCGTGCGCCAGCCCGCGGCGTTCTGCGGCGTGGTGGGGGTGAAGCCGACGTACGGGCGGGTGAGCCGCTACGGGCTCGTCGCCTTCGCCTCGTCGCTGGACCAGATCGGCGTCTTCGGCCGCACGGTGGACGACGCGGCGCTGGCGCTGGAGGTCATCGCCGGCCGTGATCCGCTCGACGCGACCTCGTCGGACGAGCCGGTGCCTCTCTACCGTGAGGCGGCGCGCCCGCGGCTGGAC
>DASTRO010000272.1:0-14803 GCA_035761165.1 Gemmatimonadaceae bacterium
GCGACGACTTGGGGGCGGGGCGGTACTCATCCCACCTCTCCTCGCGCCTGGTCCGGCGCACGGAGTCATAGGGGCCGAGGAGCCCACCCCCAACCATCTCCAGCCCTGGTGCACGGAGGGGTGAGTGCCGAGGAGCCCACCCCCGTTCCTCCCGGCCCCGGTGCGGGGAGCCGTGGACGCTCCGGGGAGCGATCCGCCGCCTCCGGCTCCTCCGGCGCATCCGCTCTCCTCATGAGCGTAGATGCCCGCCCCCGGCCCGCGGAGCTCCGGCGTACCGAGGAGCCGATCCACGTGCGCCAGCGGCGCGCGGCGTGATCCGCGGCACGCAGTTGTCCGCCGTTCCGCCGTTCCGGCCCCGGCGCACCGGAGCCCCGACCGGCGCCGCGATCGATCCGCGGCCGTCTCCGCGTGATCCGCGGCGGCCGTTCCCTCGGGTGATCCACGGCACGCTCCGGCACTAGCTGCACGCCCCTTGCTCTGCTGGCCCCTGGACGCGAGACCAGAGGGGGATGCCGTGATCACCACCACCCGCACGCCAGGGCGCCGCGCGACGAACAAGTCCACCACAGCCGAGCCGTCGGGTGGGCGCGGCGTGCCGCGGCGCGCGCTCGCCGACGGCGTGGTCGAGCGCCGTCGCACGACGCGCCGGCGGGGCGCCACCACTGCCGCGCCATCCAGCGTGGAGCCGGCCGCCGCCGAGGAGCTGCGGCCCCTCGTGCTATCGCCTTCCGAGCACTACCGCCGTGAGCGCCAGCGTCGCGCCGATCGCGAGGCCGGGGACCTGGCGACGCTGCTCGCCGAGGCCAAGGCGGAGTACGACGCCATGCTCGCCGCGCCGCGCCCGGCCGGCAAGGGCGGTCGCCCGAAGAAGCGTCCCGCGAAGAAGGCCGACGAGTTCGACCTCGAACCGCTGGGCGACGAGTCGCTGGACGAGGACGAGTCGTAGGCGACAGGTGGCAGGCGACGCGTCGCCCGCGACGCGTCGCTGCGACTCAGGCGAAGGGCACCGGCACCGCCCGCCGCTCGTGGCGGTGCCGCCGGTCGCTGGGGCTGCGGCGCTCGTCCGGCGGGGCGGGCACGGGCGCCAGCGCCACCGTGGTCTCGGCCGGCAGCTGCCACCCCGCCTCGTTCGTGTCGATCGGCGGCGTGCCCTGGCCCCCATAGCGCGGGTCTTCGCTCGACCAGCACGTCGCCCAGTGCATGGCGATCGGCGGGGCGAGCAGCGGCTCCGGCGCCGACGGCAGGTGTAGCTGCCGCCCCAGGTTGACCACCAGCAGCCGGTCGTCGCCCCTCTCACCGAAGAAGCGCAGCACGAAGGCGCTCTCGCCCAGCACCGCGCCATCCACGCCACCGGCGCGTTGCGCCGCGAAGCAGGGATCCTCGCGCCGCAGCCGCAGCAGGTCGCGGTGCAGGGCCACCGTCTCGTGATGCCGCTCGCGCTCGCCGTGGTCCAGCTTGCACCGCTCGAAGGTGGACGGGGCGTGCGGCGGCGCCAGCAGCGCCTGGATCTCCGGCATCGCGATGCTCGGGAACTGCATCAGGAACTCGCGGCGTCCCCGCGCCACCAGCTCCGCCAGCTCCGGCTTGTGGTCGGCGAAGTAGAGGAAGGGGGCCGAGGCGGCGAATTCCTGCCCCTGGAAGAGCATCGGCGTCTGCGGTCCCAGCAGCAGGAGCGCCGTGAGCGCGCGGTAGCGCGCGGGGCTCGCGAGCTGGTGGGCGCGGCGGCCGAAGGCGCTGTTGGCGAGCTGGTCGTGGTTCTGCAGGAAGTTGACGAACTGCGCCGGGTCGAGCCCCCAGGCCGGGGTGCCGCGGCGGCCGCGCTGCCAGAAGTACACCTGCCCCTGGTAGAGGAAGCCGTACTTGGCGGCCGAGACGAACTCCTGCGCCATGCCCTGGTGCGGGCTGTAGTACGCCTCACGGCGCCCCGTGAGCGCGATGATGGCGCCGTGGTGCCAGTCGTCGTTCCAGACCATGTCGAGGCCGAAGCCGCCCGCCGCGACGGGCCGCACCAGGTTGGCGTGCTGCGGCTCGTTCTCGTTGACGATGAGCGTCCCGCGCCCGCCCGCCGCGTGCCGCACGCGCTCACCGATCTCGACCAGGATGTGCGGGTGCGAGTCGTCGAAGACGCTCTGAGTGGCGTCCAGCCGCAGGCCGTCCAGGTGGAACTCGTCGATCCAGTAGCCGGCGTTGGCCAGGACGTACTCGCGCACCGGGCCGCTCAGCGGGCCGTCGAAGTTGAGCGCCTGCCCCCACTCCGTCGCGTGGGTCTCGCTGAGATAGTGGGGCGAGAACTGCGGCAGGTAGTTGCCGTCCGGGCCGAGGTGATTGTAGACGACGTCGAGGATGACGCCGAGCCCCGTGCGGTGCGCCGCGTCGACGAAGGCGCGGAAGTCGTCCGGGGTGCCGTAGAGCCGTGTGGGGGCGAAGAGGTTCACGCCGTCGTAGCCCCAGCCGAAGCGGCCGGGGAAGTCGGCCGCCGGCAGTAGCTCGATCGTCGTCACGCCGACGTCGGCGAGGGCGCCCAGCTGTCGCGCCGCCGCGGCCCACGTCCCCTCGCGCGTGAAGGTCCCGACGTGCAGCTCGTAGAGCACCTGCCCCTCGCGCGTGACCCCGCGCCAGCCGTCGTCGCCCCAGCGATACGCCGCCGGATCCACCACGCACGACGGGCCGTGCGGCCCCTCCGGCTGCCACCGCGAGGCGGGATCGGGGTAGCGCCAGCCGTCGTCGTCCAGCAGGAAGCGGTAGCGCGTGCCGGGGTGCGCTGCGGGCACGAGCGCGGCGTGATAGCCGTCGCCCGACGGCGCGAGCTCCACCGTCGCCTTCTCGCCGTGCGCCGATGTGACGTGTCCGGTGCCGCCGTCGTCGCCCTCGAGCAGCAGGCGCACGCGCCGTCGAGCCGGCGCCCATACCCGGAAGTGTACCCCACCGTCCGGCGCGAGCTCGGCGCCGACCGGGAGGCGACGCCAGGAAGGGAGGGAGCTGTCGGTCGCAGGCATGGTCATGGCGCGTCGCCACGCCGTCGTCGCACGTTCGGTGCCCGGCCGGCATGCGCGTCGCGATGGCGGCGGCGCCCGCGAGCGCCCCTCGCACGCCGGCCGCCCGTGGCACGTGGGCTTCGCGGTGGAGGGCCCCCGACCGGCGGTTAGCTTACGGTGACGCCGCCGCCGCACGCCACGCGTGCGCCGCCCCGACGCCCGTTCCACCAGGAGTTGCCGTGCCCCTCGTCCGCCGCCCCGCCCGTCCGTCCCTTCCTCTGCCGCTCTCGCTACTCGCCCCGGTCGCGGTGGCGCTCGCGCTCACGGCCTGCGACCGCACCACGCCGCGGGCGGGCGCGCAGGGCGCCGACCCGGCCGCCGGCCAGCCGGCGGAGGCCCGCGCCGCCGACTCGGCGCGCCGTGCGGCCGACAGCCTGGCCGCGTGGAAGGCGCGCTTCGGCGACCGCGTGCCGCGCCCGGATTCGGTGCGCGCGCTCTACGTGAACGGCTGGGCCGCCGGCTCGCACTCGCGCATGGCGGAGCTCATCCGCATCGCCGACGAGACCGAGATCAACGCCTTCGTCATCGACGTCAAGGAGTCGGACACCTACCTCACGTACGACAGCACGGGCATCGCGCTGGCCAAGGAGATCGGCGCCGACCAGCGCCCCGCCTCCACCTGGTTGCCGGCGCTCATCGACACGCTGCAGGCGCACGACATCTACTCCATCGCGCGTATCGTCGTCTTCAAGGACCGCATGCTGGCCGAGAAGAAGCCGGAGCTGGCCATCAAGCACGTGAACGGCGGGGTGTGGAAGGACTCCAAGGGGCTTCCCTGGGTGAACCCGTACGACCGGCGCGTCTGGGACTACAACATCGCCATCGCCAGGGAGGCCCTCGACATGGGCTTCTCCGAGGTGCAGTGGGACTACGTCCGCTTCCCGGATGTCACCGCCTCCATGCGCCGCACGATGGCGTTCCCACAGTCCGGCGGGAAGTCGCGCGCCGACAACATCCACGACTTCATCGTCTACTCCAAGCAGCAGCTGGCGTCGTACCAGGTGCCGGTGGCGGCCGACGTCTTCGGCCTGGTCACGCACCAGCCGGACGACGTCGGCATCGGCCAGGAGTGGGAGAAGGTGATCACGGCCGCCGACGTCGTGCTGCCGATGTCCTACCCGTCGCACTACTACACGGGGCTCTACGGCTTCCAGAACCCGCACGCCAACCCGTACGAGATCGTGCGCCTGGCGATGACCGACGCGGTGGAGCGCACGGCGTGGGTGGAGGACTCCACGCACCAGCCGGTGGGGGAGGTCATGCCCTGGCTGGAGGCGATGAGCATCCGCGGCCTCACCTACGGCGCGCCGGAGGTGCGCGAGCAGATCGCGGCGACGTACGACGCGGGGCTCAAGAGCTGGTCGCTCTGGAACCCGGGCTCCAAGTACGAGCCCTTCCTCGACGCGCTGCGGCCGGCCGAGGGTGGCCCGTCCCCCCTCGAGCAGCGCGGCTGGACGAAGCCCCGGTTCACCGTGCCGCGGGCGCGCCTCAGCCGCATCATCCACCGGCGCGAGGCGCGCCTGGCGGCCGAGCGGGCCGCCGCCGACTCGGCCCGTCGCGCGGCGGCCGCCGGCCGGTCGGACAGCGCCGCGCCGGCCGACTCGGGTGGGCGCTGAGGAGCGGGCCGCCCGGCGGACCGGCCCGAGGGCAGCCCTCACGTCGTCCTGCGGCCGGAGGACGGCCGCGCAGCGCTGTATGGCAGGCGCAACAGTTGTGGCTCCGGCTGGACAGCGGTGGGTGCCCGCGCCTGTCGAATTACGGCGGGCACAACTATAGAGCCACGGAGCGAGCTGGACGGTATGACTCTCGCGGCGGTGTGGCGTGCTTCCGGTGTTGCGGCACGTCCCCCTCCACGAGCCTCCCATGCACATCCGACGACTCACCTCCCTCGCCGCCGCCGCACTCCTCGCGGCGGCGGCCGCGCAGCCGCTCGCCGCGCAGAGCGTCCTGTACTGGACGGATGAGAACCGCGGCACCAGCGTCATCCCGGACGCCCTCACGACGCTCCAGACGCTGCGCCCGGGCCTGACGGTCACCGCCGCGACGAACCAGCTCGACTTCAACACGCAGCTGGCCAGTGGTGCGTTCGACCTCGCCATCTTCGGTGAGCACGGCGACGTGCGCTTCGAGTCCTCGCAGTCCGTGCTCGCGTCCTTCCTGGACGGGGGCGGCCTGATCATCGGGGCCACCTATCGCAGCAGCCCGATGCCCGGCTTCTTCGGGGCGAGCGTGTTCTCGGCGGACCAGACGAGCATCAGCGGGTCGGGCGCCCTCTTCGCCGGCCTGACGTCGCCGATCTCGACCACCAATCCGGGGTGGGGCATCTCCGCGCAGGGCTACGCCGGCGGCGAGAGCTGCCTCGCGGCCTTCGAGGATGCCAGCTGCGCCGCCGTCCTCGGCAACGGAGGCAGGACGCTGCTCCTCGGGCCGCTCTTCGACTCGTACGCCGGCACCGCGGACGGTGCGCGCTTCGTGGCCAATGGCGCCGACCTTCTCCTCGGCGATGCCGGCGGGACGGTCACGCCGGAGCCGGCCACGATGGCGCTGCTCGGCACCGGGCTGCTCGCGCTCGGCGGGGTCGGGGCGCGTCGCCGTCGTCGCGGCACGGCTGCCTGACGGGGGACGCCGGCGCGCGACCGAGGGGCGGCTCCGTCGGGAGCCGCCCCTTTCGGTCTCGGGGCGTGGGGGCGCAGATTGGCGGCGCGCGCCACCCCTCGCGCGCGGGCGGGACGTGCGCCCGCTCCCGACATCGTCCCTCCAGCTGGAGCGAGCTTCGTGACCACACGCCGTGACTTCCTCCGCGCCTCGCTCGGTGCCGCGGCCGTCGGTGCGCTCCCGGCCGCGGCCGGGGCCCTGCCGGCCTTCCGCCCGCGCGCGCTGTCCGTGGTGCGGGAGCTGGCCGGCGACCGCCGCGACGCGCTGGCCGCGGCCGACGACGAGGCGTTCTGGGCCGCCGTGCAGCGGGCGTTCGACGTGGACCGCACGCTGGTGAACCTGAACAACGGGGGCGTGTCGCCCACGCCGACGCACGTGCTCGACGCGATGATGCGCGACCTGCGCTTCAGCAACGGCGCGCCGGTGTACGAGATGTGGCAGGTGCTCGAGCCGCGCATCGAGAGCGTGCGCCGCGAGCTGGCGCGCGAGTTCGGCTGCGACGCCGAGGAGCTGGCCATCGTCCGCAACGCCAGCGAGGCGATGGAGACGCTCATCCTCGGCCTCGACCTGCGCCGCGGCGACGAGGCGCTGGTGACGACGCAGAACTACCCGCGCATGCTCACCACGTGGGACCAGCGCGCGCGCCGCGACGGCATCGTCGTCCGCCAGCTCACCTTTCCCGCACCGCTCGCCGATCCGGCGCAGCTGGTGGAGACCTTCCGGCGCGCCATCACGCCGCGCACGCGCGTCATGGAGCTGCCGCACCTGGTGAACTGGACCGGGCAGGTGACGCCCATCCGGGAGCTCGCCGCGCTGGCGCGCGAGCACGGCATCGAGCTGCTGGTGGATGGCGCGCACGCCTTCGCGCACTTCCCCTTCACGCGCGATGGGCTGGGCTGCGACTACTACGGCACGAGCCTGCACAAGTGGCTGCTCGCGCCCATCGGCACCGGCTTCCTGTACGTGCGGCGCGAGAAGCTGGAGCGCGTCTGGCCACTGATGGCCGCACCGGCGTCGATGGCCGCCGACGTCCGCAAGTTCGAGGAGATCGGCACGCATCCGGCGGCCAACCACAACGCCATCGCGCCCGCGCTGGCCTTCCATCGCGCGCTGGGCGCCGAGCGCAAGGCGGCGCGGCTACGCTACCTGCGGGACCGGTGGCTGCGCCGCCTGGTGGAGGAGGACGCGTCGCGCGTGCGCCTGCTGGCCGCGCCCGAGCAGTGCGTCGGTCTGGCCTGCGTGCACGTCGAGGGGCTCGACGTGCCGCAGCTACAGAGCTGGCTCTGGCAGCGTGACCGCATCGTCACGACGCCGATCGTGCACGCGGAGTTCAGCGGGCTGCGCGTGACGCCCAACGTCTACACGACGCTCGACGAGGTGGACCTCTTCGCCGAGCGGATGGTCACCGCGATGCGCCAGGGGCTGGCGTAGCGGCGCGGCCGGCGCGCCGCCCCCCTCGACGAAGAGGGGCACCGCGACGGGCACCTCGCGCGGCGCGCGCCGCGCGGTGCGCGCGGCCGTGACCGTCGATGCGGCGTGCGCGCCCCGCGCCGTCTGGATCGGCCGCACGATCGAGGTCCGCGTCCGCCGCTCGTGCGCCGCGGCGCGGGCGAGCACCAGCGCCGTCCGCGCGAGCAGCACGACGCCGAGATAGGCCGCGACGTCGGCGAGGTTGAAGACGATCGCTCCGTCGGCCGTGGGCACGGCGAGGAAGTCCACCGCACCCAGGCCGGTGCGCACGAAGTCGGCGGCGTTCCCGATCGCGGCGCCGGCGAGCAGGCCGAGCGCCGTCGGGGCGATCGCGTCGAGCCGCGCCAGTGGGGCGCAGACGCGCCACGCCATCGCCAGCACGAGGCCCGTGAGCGCCAGCGTGGCCGGCAGCGTCAGTGGGCCGAGCGCCATGCCGCGCGCGAAGCTGTCGTTGTAGACGACGGTCAGCGCGGCGCCGCCGGGGAGCGGGACGTGACGGCCGCCGAGCAGCGCGACGGCCGCCACCTTGGTCACCAGGTCGACGATGACGACGGCGGCCGCCACGGCGGCGGCCTGCGTCACCGGCGAGCGTCGCGCCGCGATCGTGCGGCTCATTGCCCACCCCCAGCGACGATGCGCACGCGCGTCTCGAGCGGCTCGGCCGAGCTTCCCGGGACGGTGGCGCGCAGCGATTGCGGCGAGCTGTCGCCCAGGATCCAGCGCACCTCGGCCTCGCCCAGATCGTCCGTCGTCACCGAGTCCGGCAGCACCCGTCCACCGCCCTCCGCCGCCAGGTGCACGATGGCGTTGGCCACGCCGGCCCCGGTGGCGGTGGTGGCACGAACGCGCAGCGTGAGCGTGTCACCGGCGCGTGCCGTGCTGTCCACGGCCTGCGACAGCGCCAGCCGCGCGGCCAGTGCGCTCCCCGCGCCCGGAGGTGCGGGAGCGGCGACCGGGGATGCGCCGGCGCCGGCGCCCGTGGAGTCGAGGGCCGCACCGGCCGCCGCATCGTCGCGGCCGCGCGCGCGCAGCAGGAAGAAGATGATCGCGCCGATCACGAGCAGGATCAGCACCAGCTCGATGACGGTGAGCCCGCGACGGGGAGTGCGCATGTGGGAGGTGGGCGACGAACGCTCGGGGTGGCGGACCAGGTGCGCGCGGCCGCCGGCGGGTGTGTGGATGCGACCGCGCTCGCACGGTCATGCAATCCGAACGCCAAGATGCACCGCCGCGGCGCGGTCGGCCAGGGCGCGCCGGTGATTCGTCGTCGGAGGGCCGCCGGACCTCACACCTCGGGCGCGCCGGGCGCGCCGGGCGCCTCGAGTGAATGGGGCGGGATGGCACCGGCGAACGGGGCGTACAGCGTCTCCACGTGCCGCGCGTCGAGGCGGTCGGCCACGAGGAGCGCGAGGGCGGCGGCGAGCGCCGGCTCGGCCAGTCGCTCCACCGCGCCCGGGTCGTCGGCCAGCGGCGCGGCGGCGCGCCGGGCGAGTTGGACGAGTGGGCCTACCAGGGCGTCGCGCGCCGCCTCGCGGCCCGCCCGCGCCACGGCCTCGCCCAGCGCGCGGTCGGCGCTCCGCCACGCGGGTGTGGAGAGCGCACGCTCGTGCGCGCGCGCCGCCGCCAGCCAGACGACCGTGGGCTGGGCGGACAGGCGCTGGAGGAAGTGGCGCAGCGCGGCGGTGCGGGGGCCGTACGGCAGCGAGTCGGCGGGCATCACGTGCAGTGGTGGCGGCGGTGACGGGCGACGCGGAGCTGGCCCACGTGGGATGGGGCTCGCGAGGACATGGATGGCGTGCGCACGTCGGGCGTGGGGACCGTGCCGGTGCGTGCGCGGGCGTCCGATGACGCGGCCGTGCGTCGCGCGGTCGCCGCACCGGCGCAGTCCCGGAACCGCCGGGCCGTAAACATGCGGCGCATTCCGAGCGCGCGGCGCCGGTGTGCACCGCAGCGGGCGCCGGCGCGCGCGTCGACATCGCGCGGGCGTCACGCCGCAGTATAGCGCCGGTGGGCGCGATGGCGCCGCTCGCGCCATGGTGGATGTGTGCGCCGGCGCACGCGCGGGCGTGAGGGATTTCGCCGACGGCCTTGCACCGAGTGGCCGGGCCGGTCTATTCTTGCCGCGGCCGCGCGGCGACGCATGTCGTGCGGGTCCATCGGGGGACGAACCCCAGACGGCTGGTGAACATTCGGCTCATTCCCGAGCGGCATCCGCATCGCTGGCATCGTGGATGCAGGGAAGCGCGCGACGATGCGGCAGATGCGAATGGCCTTGCCAGCGCTGCCGGTGGGATGGAACTTGCACCCACTCCAGTACGACCCTTGTAAGAGGAACGCCACATGCTGAGGACACGTATTGCTGCCGGCGGGATCACCGCGCTGTTGATCGCCGGCCCCGCGCTGGCGCAACAGCCGCGGCGAGGCACGGTCGAGATCGGACTGTTCGGGCAGTACACCCAGTTCGACGACCGCTTCCGCCTCGACAACGCGATCGGCATCGGAGGGCGTCTCGGCGTCTTCCTGACGCCGCGTTGGGCTCTGGAAGGTGACGCAGGCTGGTCGAAGACGAGCACCAACGACGAGCCGTTCGCCCCTGGCGCCACCCCGCGGGGCCAGGAGAACAACTTCACCCCGCTGTACTTCCGTGTCGCCTACAACATTCCGGTCGGGAGCCGGAGTGGGGTGATTCTCGGCGCGCACGTCGTGCGGCTGGACTACGAGAACACCTACGAGGTGGGCTACGGCGGGCTGCTCGGCCTGCGCGCCGGCATCACGCCGAGCCTCGCGATCCGGCTGGACGCGATCGGCGACTGGAACCAGACCGACACGCCGACGCCGGACGATCCGAATGGCGGTGGGTCGGACATCACGCTCACCGGCCGCGCCGGTCTGAGCCTGATGCTGCGCACGTCGCGGCCGACGCCGCCGCCGCCGCCGCCGGTGGTCGCGCCCGAGCCCGAGCCGGCGCCGCCGCCCGCGCCCGAGCCGCCCCCGCCGCCCCCGCCGCCGGCCCCCGAGCCGGAGCCGGATCGCACGGCCGAGGTGCGGAGCACGATGTCGCAGCAGATCTACTTCGACTTCGACCGGTCGGACCTGCGGCCGGAGGCCCAGAGCACGCTCGACGCGAAGATCCCGCTCTTCCAGGCCAACCCCGACATGCGCATCCGCATCAGCGGGCACGCCGACGAGCGCGGCTCCGACGAGTACAACGTGGCGCTCAGCCAGCGCCGTGCGGCCGCGGCCAAGCAGTACCTCGTGCAGCATGGCATCGCCGAGGATCGCATCGACATCGTGGGCTACGGTGAGGAGCGCCCGGTCTGCACCGAGAGCAACGAGTCGTGCTGGCAGCAGAACCGTCGCGACGAGTTCGAGATCATCGCCGGCGGTCCCACGTTCAAGATGCCGTAAGCCGGCACCGGCACCTGAACGACACGACGGCCCCGCAGGCAGTGCCTGCGGGGCCGTCGTGCATCGTGCGTCCGACATCCAGGCAGGGCGTGGCGCCGATGCCGGCGCGCCACGCCGTCGCGCGTCAGTCCCCCGGCCGGAAGAGGAGCATCGCGCCGAGGTGCCCCACGTGCTCCTCGAGCCGGGCGTGCACGGCGCGGCAGCCGTGCGCCCAGAGCAGCGCGTGGAGCCGCGCCAGGTCGTACTGGTACATCGGCATCGCTGGCTGTCGCAGCGGACGGCGCTGCAGCAGGTTGGCCGCCATGTTGGCGAGCGGCAGGCCGCGGCGCAGCCGGTGTGCGAGGCGGCGCGGCAGGGGCGCGTCCCAGGCGAAGGTGAAGTGCAGGGCGCCCACGCCGCCGGGCCGCAGTCGACGGAGCAGGTCCGCCACGATGCGCAGGCCGGCGGCCGGCGCGATGTGCTGGAAGACGATGTACGAGTACACGAGATCGAACTCGCCTTGCACGCGCGCCAGTGTGTCGCCGGGTGGGCCGGCGATCGCCAGCTCCACCTGCGGCACCCCGAGCCGGTCGCAGTTCGCGCGCGCCTCCTGGAGCATGGGCGCCGACACGTCGAGCCCCACGACGCGCGCGCACCGCCGCGCCAGCGGGATCGCCAGCCGCCCGACGCCACAGCCGAAGTCGAGCGCCGCCTGCGGCTGGAAGTCCGGCGCCACGGTGCGGCGGATCTCGTCCAAGGTGCGCGCCACGTCCGCCTCACCCGAGGCGAAGAAGGCCTCGCGGCCAGCGGCGTCGAGCGCCGTGGCGCGGTACTGGGGATGACTGAGGACGCTCCAGTAGGGCTCCGTCGCGCCGAAGCGCTCCCACGTCGTCCTGCCTCGTTGCCACTGTGCTCGCGTCACGCTGCTCGCTCCGGGATCGGTGCCGCGCCAGGACGACCGCCCGGCGCTCGACGAGCGCAACTTACAGCGGGCTCCGGCGCCCACCGAGGGGCGTCGTACGGCGAGAGCGCCGAGGGCGAGAGCGCCGAGGGCGAGAGCGCCGACGGCGGCGCGCCGAGGAGGAGCTACACTGGCGCCTCGTTGCCGGGCGGGGCAGGGACGGGGAACTCGCCGGTGCGCCAGCGCACGGGCGTGAGCGGCAGCCGCAGTCGCGCCACGCAGCCGCGGGTGTCGCGCCGGTTCTCCAGCGTCAGCGAGCCGCCGTGCGCCTCGGCGATCTGCCGGCAGAGCACGAGGCCGATGCCGCTGCCCTGCGGCTTGGTGGTGAAGAAGGGGACGAAGAGGTTGGCCGTGCCGCTCAGCCCCGGCCCCTCGTCCTCGACGAGCACGACGAGCGTGCCCGCCTCCTGACGCCAGCGCAGGCGCACGCCGCCTCCCGTCTCCAACGCCGCCTCCGCCGCGTTGCGCACCAGGTTGAGCAGCAGCTGGTCGAGCTGTGCGCTATCCGCCTCGATGACGAGCGGTGGGCCGTCGCAGACCAGCACCGGCACGCGGGGCTCCAGCGTCGCGATACGGCGCACCCACGCGCCCACATCCACCGGCTCGGGCTCCGGGGCGGGCAGGCGGGCGAGCTGCGCGTACGCCTGCATGAAGCGCCCCAGCGCCTCGGCGCGGCCGCCGATCACGCTCAGGCCGCGCTCCAGGTCCTCGTCCGCATCGGCCGGGCGCGGGCGGCGGGCGAGGAGGCTCCGCAGGCTGCCGGCGATCGACTTGATGGGCGTCAGCGAGTTGTTGATCTCGTGGCTCAGCACGCGCACCAGCCGCTGCCAGGCGAGCAGCTCCTCCTCGCGCAGCGCGCGCGTGACGTCGGCCAGCACGAGCAGCGTGTGGCGACGTCCGTGCTGCCGGAACTCGCGGCGGCGGATCTCCCACCGTCCCCAGCCGCCGGCGAACTTCACCTCCACCACGCGCGGCGCCTCGCCGGCCAGCGCGGTGGCCAGCCCCACCTCGGTGGCCGGCCGGCCCAACATGCGCTCGGCCGCCGTGTCGAGCAGGCGCTCGCCGGCGGCGTTGACGAGGCGCACGATCCCGTCCTCGTCCACCGCGAAGACGGCGACGTCGATCTCCGCCATCGCCGCGCGCAGCAGCGCCGTCGCCTCCAGCGCGCCGAGCCGCTGGCTGCGCAGCGTCTCGCCCAGCAGGTTGATCTCGAGCAGCGCGAGGCCGAGCGGATCGCTCGGGCTGGCGGCGCGGCCGCGCAGCGAGAAGTCGCCCTCGCGCAGCGCGGCCAGCATGTTGGCCAGCGTCTGCAGCGGCCGCACCACGCGCTCGTGCAGCAGCACGGTGCCGGCCAGCCAGGCGAAGCCGACCACCGTCGTGAGCGTCCAGCGCACCTTGGCCGAGTGGTCGTCGCCCCAGAGCAGCGCCATGGCCACGATGAGCGCCGGCAGCGCCGCGGCGAGGGCGACGAGCGTGACCAGCCGATCGTGCGAGACGAGGCGTCGCAGCCGGGACGGCGGCGGCTCCGCGGGGCGGGACGGTCCCGACGGCCCCGGCGGCGGCTCCGGCGTGGTCACCGGCGCCGGCACCGGTGCGGCCACTCCCGGCCCGCGCTCACAACCCGTGCGCGCCGAGGCGGCGATAGAGCGCGCTGCGGCTCAGCCCCAGCGCGCGGGCGGCGTGGCTCACGTTGCCGTCGAAGCGCGCCAGCGCCTTCTGGATCACCAGCCGCTCCACCTCCTCCAGCGTCATCTCCTCCAGGCGCGCCGAGCCGCCGCCGCCGGCGCGCAGCGCGAGGTCACTGGCCCGCACCAGGTCGCCCTGCGCCAGTAGCACCGCCCGCTCCACGGCGTGGTCCAGCTCGCGGATGTTGCCCGGCCACGGATGGTCGAGCAGCGCCTGCATCGCCGAGGCGTCGAAGCCACTGAGCGCCTTGCGGTACCGGTCCGCGTGCTTGCGCAGGAAGAAGAGCGCCAGCGCGGCGATGTCCTCCCGCCGCTCGCGCAGCGGTGGCAGGTGGATCTCGATGGTGTTGAGGCGGAAGAGCAGGTCCTCGCGAAAGCGGCCGGCCGTCACCTCGCCCTGCAGGTCGGCGTTGGTCGCCGAGAGGATGCGCACGTCCACCCGCCGCGTGCGCGACGAGCCGACGCGCTCCAGCTCCCCCGTCTGGAGCACGCGCAGCAGCTTGGCCTGCTGCGCGGCGGACATGTTGGCGATCTCGTCGAGGAAGAGCGTGCCGCCGTCGGCCAGCTCGAAGCGGCCGATGCGGTCCGCCTTGGCGTCGGTGAAGGCGCCCTTCACGTGTCCGAACAGCTCGCTCTCGAACACGCCCTCCGAGAGCCCGCCCATGTTCACCGTGACGAGCGGCTTGTCGGCGCGGGCCGAGGCGGCGTGGATCCACTGCGCGACGAGCTCCTTGCCGGTGCCGTGCTCGCCGGTGATGAGCACGTTCGCGTCCGACGGGGCGATGCGCCGCATCAGCTCGAGCACCGGGCGCATGCGCGGGCTCTCGGCGATGAGCGTCGGCATGCCGCTGCGTCGCAGCGTCGCGTTCTCGCTCTCCAGCCGCTGGCCGCGCCGCAGCGCGCGCCCCATCTCGATCTGGTTGCGCAGCGTGGCCAGCAGCCGCTGGTTGTCCCACGGCTTCTCGATGTAGTCGTAGGCGCCGCGGCGCATCGCCTCCACCGCGCCGTCGATGCTCCCCCACGCCGTCATCACCACCACCGGCAGCGTCCAGTCCAGCGCCTGGATCTGCTGCAGGAGGTCGAAGCCTTCCTGTCCCGAGGTGGTGTCGCGCGTGTAGTTGAGATCCATCAGCACCGCGTCGAAGTCCTGCGTCTCGAGCGCGGTGAGGATCCCGGCCGGCGAGCGGGCGGTCTCGGTGTGGTAGCCCTCGCCCTTCAGCAGGAGGCGGAGCGCCTCCAGCACGTCGGGCTGGTCGTCGGCGACGAGGATGCGGGGCGTGGTCTCCGGAGCGGGAAGCGACATACGTGAAATATCGGGAGCGGTGTGGGACGGAGAAGAGGGGCGGGCGTCACTCCGTCCGCAGCGCCACTGCCGGGTGCACGCGCGCGGCGCGGCGGGCCGGCGCGAGGCTGGCCAGGAGCACCACGGCGGCCAGGAGCACCACGGCGGCGACGAACGGGAGCGGATCCCGTCCGGCGGCGCCACCGAGGAGCAGCGCGCCGAGCAGGCGCGATGCCCCCCAGGCGAGGGGAAGGCCGACGGCGAGGCCGATCGCCGCGAGGGTGCCGCTCTGACGCAGGACCATCCGCAGCACGTCGCGCGGCTGCGC
>DASTRO010000273.1:0-11517 GCA_035761165.1 Gemmatimonadaceae bacterium
GGGTCCGTCGATCCGGGTCTTCGGCCGGCTCGCCCCCGGCGTGTCGCTCGAGGAGGCGCAGGCGGAGCTGAGCGGGATCGGGGCGCGGACGGCCGCCGCCTTCCCGCTCGCCCACCAGCTCTGGGTGCCGCTCCGCCGCGATTCCCTGGAGCACGCACCGGGCGAGGGGCCCGCCATCCGCGTCTTCGGCCGGCTCGCGCCCGGCGTGTCGCTCGAGGCGGCGCAGGTGGAGCTGGCCACGCTCGGCCGACGTGCGGCCGCCGCCTTCCCGCGCACGCACGAGCACCTGCGCCCGCAGCTCCTGCCGTACGCGCGGTCGTTCATCGACTTCTCGGGGTGGGAGTCGGTGGGGGTCATGTCCGGGAACCTCGTGCTGCTGCTCCTCCTGGTGCTCGTCTGCGGCAACGTCGCGATGCTGCTGTTCGCGCGCGCGGCCACGCGGGAGAGCGAGCTGGTGGTGCGCACCGCGCTCGGGGCGACCCGCGGCCGGATCGTCACGCAACTCTTCGCCGAGGCGCTCGTGCTCGGCGCGGCGGCCGCGGTGGTCGGGCTGGCGGCGGCGGCGATCGGGATGCGGTGGCTGATGGGCGTGCTGCCGATGATCGAGGAGAAGCTCCCGTTCTGGTTCCATGGCGGCCTCTCGCCGGCCACCGTGCTCTATGCCGGCGCGCTGACGCTGCTCGGCGCCGTGATCGCCGGCGTCGTGCCGGCGCTCAAGGTGACGCGGGGGTTAGGTGCGCGGCTCAAGCAGGCGACGGCCGGGGGCGGAGGGCTCAAGTTCGGCGGGATCTGGACGGCGGTCATCGTCACGCAGGTGGCGGTCACGGTCGCCGTCCCGCTGCACGCCTACGTCGTGCAGGGCGAGTCGGTGCAGCTCCGTTCCTTCGACCCCGGCATGCCGGCGGCGGAGTACCTGTCGGCGCGTCTCGAGATGGACCGGGAGCCCCCGCCGGGCGCCCCCGCCGACACGTCGCCGGCGGCGCTCGCCGCACGGTTCGCCGCGACGTACCGGGAGCTGGCGCGGCGGCTCGAGGCCGACCCTGCGGTGCTGGGCGTGACGTTCGCCGACAATCTCCCGGGGATGATCCACCCGTCCCGCCGCATCGAGGTGGAGGGTGGGACGAGAGTCGTGCCGGACTCCGCGTCCGCGCTCCGCGTGAGCCACGCGGCGGTGGACATCGCGTACTTCGACGTGCTGGGCACGCCGATCGTGGCGGGGCGCGCCTTTCACGCCGGCGATCTCGCGCCCGACCGGCACGTCGTGATCGTCAACCAGTCCTTCGTCCACGACGTGCTGGGCGGTCGCAACCCGATCGGCCGGCGAGTGCGATACGAGGAGTCGCCAGCGGGGAGCGGGACGCGGGCGCCGGACGACGAGCCTGGTCCATGGTACGAGATCGTCGGCGTGGTCCGCGACCTGGGCATGACGGGGAGCGGCGGACGGGGCACGAGCGTCGCGGGGCTCTACCATCCCGTGGCCCCGGGCGCCGCCTCCCTGGTCCACCTGGCCGTCCACGTGCGCGGGAGCCCGGCGGCCTTCGCGCCGCGGCTCCGCACGCTCGCCGCGGCGGTGGACCCGACGCTGCGGCTCCACCAGGTCGTCCCCCTGGACGGGATCTACCAGGGCGTGCTGCGGTGGCTGCGGTTCCTGTTCTGGGTCACCGTGCTCGGGATCTCGATCGCCGTGATCCTCTCGCTCGCCGGCATCTACGCGGTGCTCTCGTTCACGGTGGCGCGCCGCACGCGCGAGATCGGGATCCGCGTCGCGCTCGGCGCCGACCCCCGCCACGTCGTCCAGGCGATCTTCCGGCGACCGCTCGCGCACGTGTCGCTCGGCGTGGCCGCAGGCGCGGTGCTGGCGGCGCTGCTGGTGCTCGTCGGCACGGGTGGCGGCACCACGCCGTCGCTGCGCGGCGCCGCGCTGCTCGCGGCGTACGCGGTGCTGATGCTGGGCGTCTGCCTGCTCGCCTGCATCGTGCCGACGCGGCGCGCGCTGGGCGTGGAGCCGACGGAGGCGCTCCGGGCGGACGGCTAGCGCGCCGGGCCGGAGTGTCGTGACTCACGCGGCGGCACGGAGGGCGCGGGGGGACAGACTCCTCTCCGCGTCCTCCGTGCCTGCGCGTATCGGGGCACTAGTTTCCTTCGCCCTCGTCTCTCGCCCCGCTCCCCCGGGATGCCACGGCGCGACCGCGGCAACCGCGGAGCACAGCCCATCGGCGGCCGCTCAGCGGCTGCCAGGCCCGCGCCGAGCCGTCGGCCGCCGATGCGGCCGCCGCTCGCCGGACTGCTGCGCGCGCGCCTCCCGCTCGGCTCGCCGTGCGCGGTTGGCGTCGAACGTCTGCTGCTGCTCGGGCGTGAGGATGGCCCGGAGCTCGGTCGCCTGCCGCTCGCGCAGCGCCTGGAGCTGCGGCTGGACCGTGCGCATGCGCTCGGCCATCTGCGCCCGCAGCTCCGCGCGCTCGGCGCTGTCGGGGCGCGCGCGCGGCCGCTCGCCTCGTGCCGCGCGCTCCGGGCGGGCACGGCGGACCAGCTCCTGCAGCTGCGGGCGGTACCGCTCCGTGATCGCGCGCGCCTGCGCGCGCTGCGCCTCGGAGAGCTGGATGCCGCGGAGCAGGGCGGCCTCCTCGGCGCGGCGGCGCATGGCGGGGCGATCTCGCGGGCCGCGGCGGTCGTGCGGGCGTGCATGCGCGCGCGCCTCGCGGTCCGCCCGCGGGGCGGCTGGCGGCTGCGCCGCCGCGACCGTGGTGGCGCCGAGCACCAGCGCCGCACCGAGCGTGAGTGTGCGAATCACCTGCATGGGTCCTCTCCTTCATCAGAATCGTCACGCGCCTCGTGCGCGTGGACGATCGGTAGACGCCCGGGGCCGTGACACGTTAAGGCGTACGAACGGTCGGGAACGGCGGCCGCCGTTCACGCGGCGCGCCGGCGGCGCGACACGGATCGGCTCCGCTGTACGCCGGGGCTCCGGTGGCCGGGGGCGGGCATCAACGCTCGTGAGGGGAGCGGATGCTGCGGACGAGCACGGAGCCTTCGGATCGCGCCGTGCCCCTCCACGACTCCTCGCACCAGGAGCGGAGCTGATTGCGGTAGGGTGCTTTCCAGCCCACCCCTCCTCGCGCCAGGAGCGGAGAAGCTGGGGAGTGGGTCGCTCCCCATTCCAGGCCTCCTCACACCGGGACCGGAACTGATTGGGGGTGGGCTCCGCTGCACTCATCCCTCCGCTCGCCCGGTCCGGCGCACGGAGCTGTCAGAGCTGAGGAGCCCACCCCCGTTCCTTCCAGCCCTGGTGCACGGAGTCAGAGGGGCTGAGGAGCCCACCCCATCCAGTTCCAGGGCCGGCGCACGGAAGTGTCAGGGCTGAGGAGCGATCCGAGGGATCCGCGCCGCCTCCGCCTCATCGCCGTTCCCCCGCGGTTCAAGGCCCCGACGCCCGGACCCCGGACCGCGCCGCGATCGATCCGAAGATCCGCGTGATCCGCGGCCGCCGGTCCCCGTGGACGCGCCGCGTGATCCGCAGGCAGGCAGCTCGGCAGTCCGGCTGCGCCGCCGGCCCTGGCGCGTGGTCAGCGCGAGAGGTCGGCCGCCGCGGTCGGGGAGTCGAGCACGAATTCCCCGTCCCGGAACTGCCCACGATAGAGCCGCGCGTACAGCCCTTCGGCGGCCAGCAGCTCGGCGTGCGTGCCGCGCTCCGTGACCACGCCGCGCTCGAGCACCAGGACCCGGTCGGCGCGGCGGACGGTGCTCAGGCGGTGCGCGATGATCAGCGTCGTGCGGCCGCGCAGCAGCTCCTCCATCGCCTGCTCCACCAGGCGCTCGCTCGCCGTGTCCAGGCTCGAGGTGGCCTCGTCGAGGATGACCACCGCGGGGTCCTTGAGGAAGACGCGAGCGATGGCGAGGCGCTGGCGCTGACCGCCGGAGAGCTTCACCCCACGCTCGCCGACACGCGTGTCGTAGCGCTCGGGCAGCCGCTCGATGAACTCGGCGGCGTGCGCCGCTACCGCGGCGGCGTGCACCTCGGCGTCGGTCGCGTCGGGGCGGGCGTAGCGGATGTTCTCGGCCACCGTGCCGCTGAACAGCGCCGGCTCCTGCGGCACCACGCCGATCGCGCCGCGCAGGTCGGCCAGGGCGAGGTCGCGCACGTCGTGGCCGTCGAGCGTGATGCGTCCGGCCGTCACGTCCCAGAAGCGCGGCAGGAGCGAGGCGATCGTCGTCTTGCCGGCGCCCGAGGGGCCCACCAGCGCCAGCACCTCCCCCGGCGCCACGGCGAAGGAGACGTGGTGGAGCACGTCGGGCAGCTCCGGCGCGTAGCGGAAGCTGACGTCGTCGAACGCCACCGCACCGCGTGCCGGGCGCTCCAGCACCGCCGGGCGCGCCGGCTCGGCCACCGTGGGCTGCGTGGCCAGCAGCTCGAAGACGCGCCGCGCGGCGCCCACCGCCTCCTGGTAGTTGCCGAAGAGCGAGGCGAGCGAGCCCACCGCGCCGGCCACCGTGATGGCGTAGAGCAGGAACTGCACGAGCGCGCCGGCGGTGAGCGTGCCGTCGAGCACCAGCCGGCCGCCCTGCCAGAGCACCGCCACCACGCCGCTGAAGGCGACGAAGCCGACGATGCCGAAGAAGGCCGCGCGGATGCGCGCCCGCGCCACCGCCGCGTCCACCACGCCCGCCAGCAGCGCGCGGAAGCGCGACGTCTCCTCCGCCTCGCGCGTGACGCTCTGCACCGTGCGGATCTGCGAGAAGGCTTCGTCCGCCGTCCCCATCGCGTCGGCGATGCGGTCCTGCACGCCGGTGGTGGCGCGGCGCAGCCGCCGGCCGAAGATCATCGCCGCGCCCACCACCACCGGCACCACCGCCAGGGTCGTCCCCGCCAGGCGCGGATCGGTGAGCGTCAGCAACAGCACGCCGCCCACCAGGAAGAGCGACTGCCGCGAGAACTCCGAGATCCAGGTGGAGAAGGTGGTCTGGAGGAGCGACAGGTCGCTCGACATGCGGCTCGTCAGCTCGCCGCTGCGCCGCTCGGTGAAGAACCCGGGCGAGAGCCGCACGAGATGGGCGAAGAGATCCTCCCGCAGACGCGCGATGACGCGCTCCGCCGTCGACGTGAGGAGGAAGACCTGGACGAAGTTGAAGAGCCCCTGCAGGGCGAAGATGCCGACGAGCAGCAGGGCGATGCGGTCGAGCAGCGCGCGGTCGCCGTGCTCGAAGGCGGCGTCCAGCAGCCGGCGGACGATCTGCGGGAAGGCGAGCCCCACCGCCGCCGCGCCGAGCAGGCAGGCGGCGGCCACCGCCAGGCGGCCGGCGTAGGGGCGCAGCCGCGGGAAGAGGCGGACGAGCGGCGTCGGCGAGACGAGCTTGCGCGAGCGATCGCCCGTCGCACCGGCGTCGCCGGTGCCGTTCGCCGATCGTGCGGCGGGGGTGGGGGTGGGGCGGGCCACGCTACACCCCCTCGCGCAGCCAGCGCCGGATGCGCCCGAGCTCCTCGCTCAGCCGCCGGCGGTGCGCCGCGGCCTGCTCCAGCGCCTGCAGCAGCGCCTCGGCCGAGAGCTCGCGCTCGAAGGGGGCGCTCCAGTTCTCGCTCGTCCACTCGAGCACGCGCACCAGCCCGTCCTGCGGGCGCCCGATGCGCAGCAGGCGCTCCGGCTCGTCCCCGCCGCCCCCCACCAGCACCGTCAGCGTATCGCCGGGGTCCACGGGGGGCAGCTCGTACGGCAGCATCTCGCTCATCGCGCCGCCTCGCCGTCGCCCCGTGCGGCGGGCGGCCGGCCGACGGTCGTCACAGCGCCAGCTGCCGGTCCACCACCATCGCCACGAAGAGCAGGGCGAGGTAGAGGAGCGAGTACTTGTACACCCACCAGGCGCGCGCCGTCCACTGGCCGGCACGCAGCACGCGCACGACCCCCCAGAGGAGCAGTCCCCCGAGCGCCAGCGCGGCCACCAGGTAGCCGACGCCGAAGGCGCCGAACGCCACCGGGAGCGTGGTGAGCGCGATCAGGATGAGGGTGTACCAGAGCATCTGGCGCATCGTCTCCCGCTCGCCCCAGACGAGCGGCGCCATCGGCACGCCGACGCGCCCGTAGTCGTGCTGCTTGAGCAGCGCGAGCGCCCAGAAGTGCGGCGGCGTCCAGTAGAAGACGATGAGGAAGAGGAAGATCGCGGTGAGGTCCACGCGCCCCGCCACGGCCGCCCAGCCGACGAGCGGCGGGAAGGCACCGGCGGCGCCGCCGATGACGATGTTCTGCGGCGTGGTGCGCTTGAGCCAGCGCGTGTAGATGAAGACGTAGAAGTAGAACCCCGCCAGCGCCAGCGCCGCCGTCAGCACGTTGACGAAGAAGGCGAGCAGGAAGGTGGCGGCCGTGGCCAGCGCGACGCCGAAGGCGAGCACGGCCTGCGGCTGCATGCGGCCGCTCGGGATGGGGCGCAGGCGGGTGCGCGCCATCCGGTCGTCGATGTCGCGGTCCAGGTACATGTTGACCGCGTTCGCCCCGCCGGCCATGAGGTAGCCCCCGATCGTGACCAGCAGGACGAGCAGGATGCCCGGCCGGCCGGCCACGTACATCGGGGCGATCGTCGTGACGAGGAGGAGCGAGATGATGCGCGGCTTGGTCAGCGCGATCAGGTCGGCGGTGAGCGTGCGCTCGGCGGTGCGGGGGACCGCGACCCCGGTCACGACCCCGCCTCGGCGCCGATGGCGCTCGCGGGTGCGCCTCCCGGTCCCGCCGGGGCGGGTGCGTGGACGGCGCGCCAGGTGACGGCGAGCAGGCACGCCAGGGTCAGCGCCGGGAGCACGACCCAGAGCGTCTCGGTGGTGCGGAAGGCCCGGCTGGCCCCCCGTGCCGGGCGCGACGCTCCGAGGAAGAAGGAATGCAGCAGCGCGACCTGGGCCACCGCGCAGAGCGCGATGGCCGACCAGAGGATCGCGGGGGCGAGATATGAGGACATGAGCTCAGGAAGCGTATGGATGCGGCAGCCTGGGAAAGATCACGGGATCGGACAGGGGAGGGAAGGCCTGAGCGACGAGCGATGAGCGACGAGTGACGAGCGGGGGCCTCGGGCTGGCCTGTACTGGCCTCCCGGGGGGTGCGCTCGTCACTCGTCGCTCGTCGCTCGCCTCTTCCCTCCTCCCGTCCCGCATGTACCATACGCGCCCATGACCTTCTCCCGGCCGTCCCCCACCACGCCCGCCACGAGCGCCGAGCCCGCCGACGCGCTGCCGCGCCGGCTCGGGCTCTGGAGCGCCATCGCCGTCGTCATCGGGTCGATCATCGGCTCGGGGATCTTCCGCTCCCCCGCCGGCATCGCCGAGCGGATGCCGGGGCCGCTGCCGATGCTCGCCGTCTGGGTGGTGGGGGGGCTCTTCGCCCTCTGCGGCACGCTGACGCTGGCCGAGGTCTCGAGCGCGCTGCCGCGCACCGGAGGGGTCTACGTCTTCCTGCGCGAGGGGTGGGGGCGGCTCGTCGCCTTCCTCTTCGGCTGGTCGGAGCTGGTGGTCATCCGCGCCGCCTCCCTGGGCGCCGTCTCGATCACCTTCGCCGAGTACGCGCTGCGCGTCTTCGGCTACGACCCGGCGGTGGCGCCCTACTCGGACTGGGCGCACTACCTGGCGGCCGCCGCCATCGTCGTCGTCTCCAGCGCCAACATCGCCGGCATCCGCTACGGGGCGCTGGTGCAGAACGGGACGACGCTGGCCAAGTACGGCGGGCTGCTCTTCATCATCCTGGTCGCGCTCGTGCTCGGGCTGCCGCGCACGGGGGGGAGCGGCTTCACGCCGGCGGTGCCGCCGGGGAGCTTCTCGATGGGCGCCTTCGGGCTGGCGCTCGTCTCCGTGCTCTGGGCCTTCGACGGCTGGGCCGACCTGAGCTTCGTGGGGGGGGAGGTGCGCGAGCCGCGGCGGAACCTGCCGCGCGCCCTCATCGCCGGCTCGCTCCTCGTGCTCGGCATCTACCTGCTGGCCAACGTCGCCTACCTCTCGGTGCTGAGCGTGGACGAGATCCGCCAGTCGCCGCTGGTGGCCGCCGAGGTGGCGCAGCGGGTGCTGGGGCAGCCGGGGGTGGTGTTCGTGGCGGTGACGGTGATGCTCTCCACCTTCGGCACGCTCAACGGGTCGCTGCTCACGGCGCCGCGGATCTTCTTCGCGATGGCCGACGACGGGCTCTTCTTCCGCCCGGTGGCCCGCGTCCACCCGCGCTTCGAGACGCCCTACGTGGCCATCGGGCTGACGGCGCTGCTCGGCGTGGCGTGGGTGCTGCTGCGCACCTTCGAGCAGCTGGCCGACGCCTTCGTGACGGCGATCATCCCGTTCTACGCGCTGGGGGTGGCGTCGGTCTTCGTGCTGCGGCGGCGGCCGGACTACGCCCCGAGCTTCCGCACGCCCTGGTACCCGGTGGTGCCGGCGCTCTTCGTGCTGGCCACGCTCTACATCCTGCTGAACGCGCTCCTCGACCCCACCAGCCGCTGGCCGACGGCGGCGACGCTGGGGATCGTGCTGGTGGGGATCCCCGTCTACTACCTGACGGTGGGGCGGCGGGCGCGCTGAGGGACGGCCGGGCCGTGCCCGGGGCTCGTGACCGGGGCGTGACCCGAGTCGCTTGACCCTTGTGCCGGCGCGGACCTACTTTCACCGCGCCATCGACGGGGCGGACGCGAGGATGTGTCCGTATCCGCAGCGGTGGCGTGCGGCACGCGGCGGCGCGATCCCCCCCGCGCCGGATGGCCGGCGGCCCGCGCCGAGTGGCGCCGCACGTCGCCACCCTCCCCTCCCAGGATCTCTATGTCCATCACACGTTCGCGATTGTCCGCGCTCGCGGCGGCGCTGCTGCTCGCCGTCGCGGTGCGGCCGGCGGCGGCGCAGGTCACGACGGGCGGCATCGCCGGCCGGGTCGTCAGCCCAGCGGGCGAGCCGATCGAGTCGGCCCAGATCCAGGTCACGAACACCGCCACCGGCCGCACGGTCGGCACGCTGACGCGCGAGAACGGCAGCTACAGCATCATCGGCCTCGAGGCGGGCTCCGCCTACGAGGTCACGGCGCGCCGCATCGGCTTCCAGGCGGTGACGCAGCGCGGCGTGCGCGTCGCCCTCGGCCTGCAGACGCCGCTCGACTTCACCCTCACGCCGGCGGCCACGCAGCTGGCGGCCGTGACGGTCGAGGCCTCGACCGAGCCGGCGATCATCGCGCCGGACCACCGCGGCACGCAGACGAGCATCAGCGACACGCTCATCCGCCGCCTGCCGACGCTGAACCGGAACTTCACCGACTTCGTCGCCCTCACGCCGCAGGTCGGCAACTCGGGCCCGGGCCTCTCCGGCGCCGGCACGAACAACCGCTTCAACAACATCCAGATCGACGGCGCCACCGAGGCGGACCTCTTCGGCCTGGGCTCCACCGGCCAGCCGGGCGGGCAGGCGAACGGCAAGTCGATCGGCCTCGAGGCGGTGAAGGAGTACCAGGTGCTCCTCGCCCCGTACGACGTGCGGCTCGGCAACTTCTCGGGCGCGCTCATCAACGCCGTCACGAAGAGCGGCCGCAACGAGTTCTTCGGCTCGGCCTACGCCTTCGGCCGCAACGAGAGCTTCGTGCGGAGCCAGGACTACATCGACGAGTTCCGGCAGATCCAGTATGGCTTCTCGCTCGGCGGCCCGATCGTCAGGGACAAGGCGCTCTTCTTCGTGAACGCCGAGATCCAGGACCGGCAGACGCCGGCCGGCGGCCCGTCGATCAACAACGGGACGAGCCTGACCTCGGGGCAGATCGACGCCTTCAAGGCGCAGCTGGCCGAGCGCGGCATGAACGTGGCCGGCACGGGCGCGGCGGTGACGAACGAGAACCCGCTGCAGAACATCTTCGCCCGGCTCGACTTCAACCTGCCGCACAGCACGACGCTGGTGCTGCGCCACAACTTCGGGCACGCCGAGGACGACGTCTTCAGCCGCTCGCGGTCGGGCTCGTCGCCCTCGTTCAACCTCAGCGACGCCGGCTACCTCTTCAAGTCGGACAAGAACGCCACCGTCGCGCAGCTGCGGACGAACCTGTCGAACGGCGCGTACAACGAGTTCATCGCCGGCTACACGACGATCCGGGACCGGCGCGCGCCCGCGGTGGAGGGGCTGCCGCAGGTGGACATGATCATCTCGGGCGTCGCGACCCTCACGGCGGGCTCGGAGCGGTCCTCGCAGGCCAACGAGCTGGACCAGGACATCATCGAGCTGACCGACAACTTCACGATCCCGGTGGGCGAGAGCCACCGCGTGACGGTGGGGACGCAGAACACCTTCTACAAGGTGCGCAACCTCTTCGGGCAGAACCGGTACGGGTACTGGGTCTTCAACTCGCCGGAGGACCTCGCCGCCGGCACGGCGCGCGAGTACCGCGTCGGGGTGCCGGTCACCAACGGCCAGATCGGCGAGGGTGACGGGGCGGTGCGCTTCAGCGCCTTCAACTGGTCGCTCTACGCCGAGGACGAGTGGACGATCAGCCCCCGCTTCAACATCACCTACGGGCTGCGGGTGGAGGCGCCGACGTTCAGCGACAAGCCGCCCTACAACCCTGACGTCGAGGAGATCTTCGGCCGCCGCACCGACGAGGTGCCGTCGAACAACATCACCTTCTCGCCGCGCTTCGGCTTCAACTGGGATCCGACCGGCGACGCGACGCAGCAGATCCGCGGCGGCGTGGGCGTCTTCACCGGCCGGCCGGCGTACGTCTGGCTCTCCAACGCCTTCCAGAACTCCGGCGGCTTCTCCGGCTACGCCCAGCTGACCTGCCGCGGCGACGACACGCCGGCCTTCACGGCGGCCGCGGTGGCGAGCCCGCCGCGGGCCTGCAGCGACGGTACCACGGCGCGCGCCGGCTCCGAGGTGGACCTCCTCAGCGAGGACCTCAAGTTCCCGCAGAACCTGCGCGCCAACCTCGCCTACGACCGCCAGATCTTCGACGACTACACGGTCACCTTCGAGGCGCTCTACACGCGCGGCATCAACAACCTGTTCTACCAGAACATCGCCCTCGCCGGGCCGGTGGGCACCGACCCCGACGGCCGCGTGCTCTACGGCCTGCAGCCGGAGGAGCCGAACCTGGTGGATCCGGGCCGCGATGTCGTGCTCGACGTGACGAACCAGTCCAAGGACTACTCGTACAGCCTCACGGCCGGCATCGCGCGGCGGTTCACGCAGAACTTCGGCGGCTCGGTGTACTACACGTACTCGCAGGCCAAGGACGTGCAGAACCTGACGTCGAGCACCGCCTTCTCGCAGTACCGCTTCGGCCGGCCGCTGGTCACGCGCCAGGAGGACCTGAGCCTCGGCACGTCGATCTTCAGCCAGCCGCACCGCATCGTCGCCACCGGGACCTACACCTTCCCGACGCGCACGACGGTCTCGGCGATCTACGTCGGGCAGAGCGGCCAGGCGTTCGGCTACGTCTCCAGCGGCGACCTGAACGGCGACGGCCTGACGCTCAACGACCCCGTCTACGTCCCCACCGGCCCGGACGATCCGCGCGCGCCGGTGTTCGAGCAGCAGATGCG
>DASTRO010000274.1:0-14301 GCA_035761165.1 Gemmatimonadaceae bacterium
CGGCGGCGGGGCGGTCGCTCGCCAGGCTCGATGGATCTGGGGACTGCGAGGCTGGATCGGGCATCGAGGACGGCGCGCTGCTGGGATCGGGTGGAGCGACGCGTAGAGCACCGACGATGCCAGCGCGCAGCAGGGGGCACCGCGCCTTGCCGTCATGCCTTGCCGCCATGCCTTGCCGCCACCTGGCGCCCCGCCCCACATTCGGCGCGCCCCTCGTCCGACGCTCGACGCTCGACGCTCGACGCTCACCACATCCCATCCCCGTCGCATGCTGCTCCCCGCTCTCCTCCTCGCCGCTGCCGTCGCCGCCTCCGACAGCACCGAGTACGTGGTCCTCAACCACGGCCGTCGCGCCGGCGAGATGGTCGTCGTCCAGGGCGGCGACTCGGTGGTCGTGCGCTACCGGCACGTGGACCGCAACCGCGGCACGCGCTCCGAGACGCGCTACCGCCTCGCCCCGGACGGAACGCCGATCGCCGGCGAGACGCGTCCGGTAGGGCTGAACGACGGCATCGTCGGCGAGCCGGCGGACCGCTTCGAGGTCGTGGCGGACTCGGTGCGGTGGGGTGTGGCCCGCGAGCGCCACGCCGTGCACCGCGACTCGGGCTACTATCGCCTGCGACGCGGCACCGCCTTCGACGAGGCGCTCCTCGTGCGCCAGCTGCTGCGTCGCCCCGACAGCACGCTCCGCCTCCTCCCCGCCGGCCAGGCGCGGCTCGAGATCGCCGGCGACACGGTCGTGCACACCGCCACCGGGGCGCAGCACGTGCGGCTCGCCCTGATCCACACGGTCCCGGGCGGCACGCCCGCCGCGGTCTGGATCGACGACGCCGGCGAGCTGTTCGCCAGCGACGTCGGGTGGTTCATCACCGTGCGCGCCGGGGCGGAGGACGCGCTCCCTGCCCTGCGGGCGAAGGAGGTGGCGTATCGCAACGCGCAGGGGGCGGCGCTGGCGCGCCGCGTGATGCCGCCGCCGGCGAGCGCGATCGCCATCGTCAACGGCGACGTCTTCGACGCGGAGCGCGGCGTGGTGCGGCCCCGCACGACGGTGGTGGTGCGGGGCGAGCGCATCGTCGCCGTCGGCCCCGCGGACTCGGTGGCGGTGCCGACGGGGGCGACGGTGATCGACGCCACCGGCCGCACCGTCGTGCCGGGGCTGTGGGACATGCACGGGCACATGCAGCTCACCAGCCAGACGTCGAGCGGCATCCGGCAGCTGGCGCAGGGGATCACGACGGTGCGCGACCTGGCCTCGGACGTCGACGTCGCGACGTCGCACCGCGACCGCGCAGCGGCGGGGGAGATCGTGGGGCCGCGCGCGGTGCTCGCCGGCTTCATCGAGGGCCCGGGGCTCTGGGCCGGGCCGACCGACGTCATCGTCCGCACGGAGGAGGAGGCTCGCGCCTGGGTGGCGCGCTACGACTCGCTGGGCTACCGCCAGATCAAGGTCTACAACCTGGTGCATCCCGACCTGATCCCGACGATCGCCGAGGAGGCGCACCGGCGCGGCATGCGGCTCAGCGGGCACGTGCCGCGTGGGCTGAGCACGCCGGCCGCGGTGCGGCTGGGCTTCGACGAGATCAACCACGCCGCGTTCCTCTTCTCCACGTTCTATCCCGACTCGCTCTTCACGCCGACGATGCGGGCCTACTCGCTGGTGGCGCAGACGGTGGCGCCCAACATCGACGTCGAGAGCCCCGAGATGACGGCGATGATCGAGCTGTTCCGCGAGCGCGGCACGGTGATCGACGGCACCTTCGCCATCTGGATGCAGGAGGTGGGCGGGGGCCCCGGCCCGGCGGGGCTGCCGGCGGCGGCGGACAGCGCGCGCGTCGCGGCCGCGAACGCGCACTGGGTGCGCCTCATCCAGCGCCTGCACGACGCGGGCGTGACGATGGTGCCGGGAACCGACAACCAGGGGAGCGGGACGTACCTGGAAGAGCTGGAGCTCTACGAGCGCGCCGGGATCCCGACGGCGGAGGTGCTGCAGATGGCGACGATCGTCCCGGCGCGCGTGATGAAGGACGCCCGCGACTACGGCAGCATCGCGCCGGGCAAGGTGGCCGACCTGGTGATCGTGAACGGCCGGCCGGCGGAGCGGATCGGCGACCTGCGCCGCGTGGAGCGGGTGCTGCGCGCCGGGCGGGTGTACGACCCGCGGGCGCTCCGCGCCGCGATCGGGCTGGGGAGCGGGCGCGGCGGCCGACCGTGAGGCGGGGCGGCGCCGGCGCGGACGACCGTCCGCGCCGGTGTCAGCTCCGGCGGACGCCGCTCAGGTCGACCTCGAAGCGGGGAGCGCCGGCACGGCGGCGCGCGGGGGCCGCGCGCGGCTTGGCCGGCGGCGTGGCGCGGGTGGCGGGCCGGGGTGCGGCCGGACCCGCCGTCGCCGGCCGGGTGAATGGCGCGCCCGCGCGATGCAGGCGCCACGCACGCCACCAGCGGCCGAGGCGCGGGACGGGGCGGCGCTCCGCTAGCGCGAGCGCGGCGTAGACGGTCGCGAAGCCGGCGACCAGCTGGAGCGTGGAGCGCGCGTCCAGCCATGCGACGAACTGGTGCCAGGATGTGAGCACGACGACGGTACCAGCGAGGCTCGGGCGCGAGGGTGATCGTCGGCGTCGAGTGGACTCGACGTCGGGAGCGAGAGACGGTTCGGTCTGCCGGCAGGCCGACCTGGGATCGCGGTCGCCGCAAATCGCGGACCCAAGGGGGAGATTCCGATCGCCTTCCCGCCGGCGTGGTCCGGGGCGATCGGGCTGGGCGGGCGGCGTTGGTGGGGCGTTGGTGGGGGGGGTGAGGGAGGGCTGCGCCGTTCCAGCTCCCCTGACCGGTGTTAGGCCGCACCGCGCGGTGGGATTCACCCCGCCCCTTTTCGCGGGGATCGGCGCACGTCCGATAATCGCGGGTGAGGTCGCCGGGCTCCTCGGCAGGCCAGACGCCGATCGTCACCGAGGTACGCCAACTGCCGGCGGATTCGCGTGTTAGCGCCCTGCTCCACGGCGCCGAGCGAGTCGGGGATCGAGGCGTTCCGCTCTTGCGGCATCGCCAAGCGAGCATGAGAATAGCTGAGTTCGCTCGCCGGCGTGCAACCCTCTTCCCTCCCACCTCGGTCCCATGCCGACCCTCAGCCGATTCGCGCCGTCCATTCGCCTGCATCGCCTGGCCGCGATGGTCACCCGCGCGACCGTGCTAGTGGCGCTGGTCGCTCCGGCCGCTCGAGGACAGCGCATCGTGACGACGCCGCCCGACGTTCCGCTGTCGGCGAGCATCCGCTTCGGGAGTGGGCTGCCACTCGTCCTCGGACAGACGTTCACGACTCCGACCGTCGGTCCTGACGCGACGCTGCACCTGATGGACTTTACCTTCTTCCTGCAGCGCAGCCGTCCACCGTTCGGAACGACGGCAGCGAGCTTCCGCGGTATCCTGCAGGCGTTCGATGGGACGTCGGTCGTGGGAGCCCCCCTCTACACCAGCGAGGTGCGGACGGGGCCGGAGGCGGTCGGCGTGCTGACGCCCTACACGTTCGATGCGGGTGGCCTGAGCGTCCAACCAGGCACGATGTACTTCGCGTTTCTGCAGGTGGTCGGTGCACCGGTGGACTCGCACACCGGCGTGAAGATCAACCCGACTGCGCCGTTCGCCGATCCCGTCGTGGACTACTACACAGGTGGCAGCGCGCTCGGAGGCGCGGACGTGTCGTCGGTCGGGCAGCTCCCGCATCCGACCGACCTGGTGTTCGAGGCGAACTTCACCACGCTGAGCGCAGTCCCGGAACCTGCAACGATCGCGCTGCTGGGCGGTGGGCTGCTCGGTCTCGGCGGCATCGCGGCGCGGCGGCGACGCCGGGCGTAGCCCGGCGCACTCGCACGAGGAGACGGGTAGCGCGAGACGCTACCCTTCAGATCTCCCAGTTCGACAGCACCACCCCCCGCCCCACCACCGGCGGCTCGGGATGCCCCTGCGTCGTCATCCGCAGATCCGTCCACCGCACGCGCCCGCCCAGCGCCACCAGCCGGTTGTAGAGCCCCACGAACTCCCCCTGCACGCGGATCGCCACCTGGCGCGTGCCGCTCCGCCGCGCCTGGTCGGCCAGCTGCCGCACCAGCGGCTCCGCATCCGCCTCGTCGGCCAGCACCAGCTTGAGCACGCGCAGCTCCTCGCGCACGCGCCCCTCCACCAGCGGCGCCGTGTGGTAGAGCGCGAAGCCGCGCAGCACGCCGTCACGCAGGAAGAGGAGCGTGTCGCCGAGCGCCAGCTCGTCGGTGAGCTCGAGCTCGCGGGAGAAGTCGTAGCCGGGGCGCACCGCGTCGGTGAGGCGGTGGCAGGCGGCGATCCACTCCGGCTTCTCGCTCGCCCCCTGGCGGCCGAGCAGCATCGCCGCGTGCTCGCCGACGGCGGCGCTGAAGGTGACGGTGAGCGTCAGCCGCCCCGGCTCGAAGCCCAGCCCGGAATAGAAGCCGATGTTGTCCATCGTCCGCGGCATCGTCTCCAGGCCGATGACGCGCGCGCCCTGGCGCTCCAGCCAGTCGCGGCCCGTGCGGACGATCAGCTTGCCGACGCCGCCGTCCTGCGCGTCGGGACGCACGGCGAGGGGCCCCATCCACCCCTCGATGCCGGAGCGGTGCGCGATGTTGAAGGCGACGATCGCGCCGCGCTCGTCGCGCCAGAGCATGGCGCCGTCGCCGGCGTCGTCGATCGCGTAGCGCCAGATGGCCGGGTTCAGGAAGGGAACGCGCACGCCCACCATGCCGTCGCGGCGATAGCGCTCGGTGAAGGCGTCGCTGAACACCTGGTTGAGGGCGGCGACGTCGGGGAGCGTGATGTGCTGCGGCCCCTCCACCGCGGCGGCACGGCCCCAGCGCGGCGCCGGCGCCATCAGTCGCCGACCTCGAGCTGGCCGGCCGCGAAGCCGGCGTAGTCGTCGCCGAGCCCGAGGTCGCCGTCGGCGCCCACTCCCGCGGGCATCGGCTCCGCGCCGCCATCGCCCTGTCGCACCACCGAGCTGCCGCTCTCCGCGTCGTAGCGCACCTCGATGACCCGGTCCACCGCCTCGCGCACCGACTCGATGTGCGTGATCAGCACCACCTGCTCGAAGCGGTCGTTGAGGCGACGCAGCAGCTCCACCACGTTGTGCCGCCGCGCCTCGTCGAGCGAGCCGAACACCTCGTCGAGGATGAGCAGCGAGAACGCCTGCCCCGCGCGCTCGGCGATCATCTGCGAGATGGCCAGCCGGAGCACCAGGTTGGCCAGGTCCTCCTCGCCGCCCGAGATCACCGGCTTCGGGATCCCCTCCTCGAGCACGATGACGTTGTACTGGTCGTCCAGCTCCAGCTCGGAGTAGCGCGCGTCGGTGAGCTCGGTGAGGAAGGCGCTGGCGAGCTCCGAGAGCTCGGGGCGCAGCGCGAAGTTGAGGTCCGTGCGCAGGTCGGAGTAGGCGCGATCCAGCTCGTCATGGAGGCGCTTGTCGCGCTGCAGCACGTCCAGCTTCTCCTGCAGCCGCAGCAGCTCCTCGCGCGCCCGCTCGGCGCTCTCCAGCGCGACGCGCGCGCTCTGCGCCTCGCCCTCCGCCGTCACCGCCGTCAGCTCGGCGGCGCGGGCGGCGGCCACGGCGTCCTCGTAGGCGCGGCGCAGCGGGGCGAAGCGCTCGTCGGAGAAGTCGATCGCATCGCGGCGCTCGCGAAGCGCGGCGAGCCGCTCGCGCGTGCGCTCGAGGGCGTCGGCCGCCCGCGCCCGCTCGGTGCGCAGCGCCGGCTCGCGCTCCACCTGCGCGCCCAGGCGCGTGGCGCGCGCCTCGAGCGGCACCAGGCGCTCGAGCTCGCGCCGGCGCTGCTCGTGCCGCGCGGCGTCGTAGCCGGCGGGAATGGTCGCCAGGTCGCGCCGCACGTCGGCCAGGCGCTCCTCCTTGGCCGCCAGCTCCCGCGTCACCTGCGCCATCTCCTGCACCGCCGCCTGGCACTTGGCGAGGCGGCGCTCCAGCGCGGCGGCGTCCTGCGTCAGCGCGCGGCGGCGCTCCTCCAGCTCGCGCACCGGCGCCGGCGTCTCGGCCAGCTGCTCCAGGCGGTTCTTGTAGTAGCGCCCGTCCACCTCCACCGTCTCGACCTTGTCGTCCAGGTCCTGCAGCACGGCCGCGTAGCTCGCGCCTAACGGGCGCGTGCAGGTGGGGCACGGGCCGTCGGGACCGAGGGCGGCCAGGCGGTCGCGCTGCTCGCGCAGCTCGGCGTACGTCTGCCGCAGCGCCTGCCGCTTCGTCTCCGCCTCCTGCCGGTCGCGCACCCACTCCGTGCGCCGCTCCTCCAGCTCCGCCTGCGCCTGCTCGAGCTGCTCGCGCGCCGCGGCCAGCTCGGCGGCGGCCGCGCGCTCCAGCTCCGGTGCCGGCGCGAGCCGCGCCTGGCGCTCGTGCAGCCGGGCGAGCTCCTCCTGCACCGAGCGCTCGGTGTCGCGCAGCGTCTGCCGACGCCCCTCCTCGCGGGCGAGCGTCTCCAGGTCGGCCAGCTCCGCGCGGAGCGCGGGAAGCGGCACCAGCTCGGCGACCAGGCGCTCCAGCTCGTCGCGCGCCTCGGCGAGCCCTGCCAGCTCCCGGTCCAGCCGCTCGACGTCGCGCAGGAGCAGCGCCTCCTCCCCCTCGGCCACCCGCAGCTCCCCCTGCAGCTCCTGCAGCCGCTCGCGCTCGCGCTGCGCCTGCTCCCACTGGGGCCGCAGCGCCTCCAGCGCGGCCTCGGCCTCCGTGCGGCGGCGCCCCGCCTCGGTGGCGTGCACGCGCGCCGCCGCCAGCCGCGCCTCGGCGTCGGCGAGCTGGCGCCAGACGGCCTCGGGGTCGGGCATCCCCGCCTTGAGCCCTGCCAGCTCGGCGGCGATGAGCTTGCGGCGGTCGCGCACCAGCGCCTGCGCGCTGCGCAGCTTCTCGTAGCCCAGCACCCGGCTCAGGAACTGCGCACGCTCGGTCGGCCCCATGGCCGCCATCACGTTCAGCTCCTTCTGCCCGGTGAAGTACGTGTTGAAGAACTCCCCGCGCGACATGCCGAGCCGCCGCTGCAGCAGCTCGCTGACGCCGGTGATCGAGTTGGCGATCGGCTGCTCGGCGCCGTCCAGATAGAGCTCGGCGTTCGTGAGCCCGCGCGCCACACGGTAGCGGTGGCCGCCGAGCTCGAACTCCAGCTCCACGCGCACGCCGGCGCGCGTGCCGGCGCGGTTGAAGCGGATGGAGTCGCGCGTGCCGCGCGCCGCCGGGTTGCCGTAGAGCGCCCAGGCGATCGCCTCGAGCAGCGTCGTCTTGCCCGAGCCGTTGGGGCCGATGATGCCCGTGATGCCCGAGTCGAAGGTGACGTAGCTGTCCGCGTGCTGCCGGAAGTTCTGCAGGCGGAGGCTGGTGAGCCGCATGCGCCGCTACTCCCCTTCCGCCGCCGTGCCGACGCCCGTCGGCGCCGCCTGCGCCAGCGCCTCGGCCTCGCCGAGGTAGCGCAGGCCGAGGGCGACGAGCGCCTCCCGGTCCACGTCGCTCTCGATGACGCGGCTGCGCAGCTTGTCGCGCACCAGGTCGGTGAGCGACGGCCGGCGCCCGGGCGCGCCGTGGCCATGCAGGCGCACGATCTCCGGGCGGCGCGTGTCGAGATGGAAGTGGAGCGCGCGGCGCCGGTACTCGCGGAGCGCCTTCTGGTCCAGCTCCCGCGCGACGTGCCGCGGCACGTCGCGCACCACCAGGCGCACGATCTGGTCGTCGATGCCGCCGGGCACGCCCTCGACCGCGCCGGCGATGGCCGCGTCGAGGTCGGCCGCGGTCATGCCGCGGGCGGAGAGGCGCGGCAGGTCGATGAGGCGGCGCGTCGGCGGCACGTGGTGGAAGTGGTGCGCGCCGGTCTCCAGGTCGTGCTCGACGATCCCCTTCCCCGGCACCCCGGCAGCCTCCTCCTCCACCAGCTCCCCCCACGCGTTGGCGCTGGTGTACTCGATGGAGCCGGAGTAGTAGGCGTTGGGCGCGATCTCGCGGTGCACGTGGTAGTGCCCGAGTGCGACGTAGCTCCAGGCCGGCAGTCCGAGCTCCTCGCGGCTGATCTCGACGCCGGCACGATCGACGGTGGCGGCGTGCGCCGGGAGCATCCCCTCCACCTCGCCATGCAGGAGGAGGACGTTGTGCCGCGCCTCCGGGTCGGGCTCCAGCTTCACACGTGGACCGCCCGGGATGTCCGGCACCGCGAGCACGCTGAGCCCGAGCGCGGGATACGACAGCCGCTGCGCCTCTCCCTCCACGACGTCGATGCCGAGCGGCCGGAAGAGGCGCAGGATGCACCCCGTCTCGGTGGAGCGGGGCGTGTCGTGGTTGCCGGCGACCATCACCACCGGCGTCTCGGGAAGCGCCTGGCGCAGCCGCGAGAACTGGTGGAAGGCGTGCAGGATGGCCGGGTTGGTGGGCCGCACGGTGTGGAAGACGTCGCCCGCCAGCACGACCACGTCCGGCCGCAGCCCGATGACCATCTCGACGGCGCGCGCGAACGCCGCGGCCACGTCGGCCTCGCGCTGGTTGATGCCGGCCGGCGTCTGCCGCTGGTACTGGCGGTAGCCGAGGTGCAGGTCGGAGAGATGGACGAGGCGCATGGACAGGGAGGGACCAGGGACCAGGGAGCAGGGACCAGGAACTGCCCCGGGAGGCGTCTTCCCGGGTCCGTGGTCCCTGCGGCGCTGGTCCTTCAAAGCTAAGCTGCCGCCCGCCTTATCGTTTGTCCACGGGCGCCGCTCGCAGCCACTGCGTGACGTGGGTGCGAACGTGCACCGGCTCACTCCCCGTCTGCGCCTGCGTGACGACGGAGTTCATGGTGATGGTCGCGCGGACGTCGATGAGCCAGCCGCGGCGGCGGTCGAGCTGGAAGCTGCCGGTGACGGTGCCGGCGGACTCGTAGCGCGCCCCCTTGGGGAGCCGCACGCCGCCGCGCGGCCGCTCGAGCGTACCGTGCATGGAGACGTACGCGAGGTCCCCGTAATGCCCCAGGGAGTCGAGCCGGAAGGTGGCACTGAGCCGACCTGCCGGGGGACCGTCGGGCTGCCCCGGGAGGGGCACGGGGGCGGCCTGGGACCAGGTGGTGCCGGGGACGACCGCCTTGCCGGGCAGCGTGGCCGGCATCTGCGCGACGAGCGCGCTGGCCTCGGGGCTCATCAGCCCGCCGTCGTCGAGCACGCGTACGGTGCCGTCGGGGGCGATGCGCAGCCGCGCGTGCGCACTGCCGAAGCCCGCCCGCACGCTGCGGCCGTCGTCCTCGCGCACGAGCATCGAGTCGGTCACCGCCAGCACGGTGGCACCGCCCGGATCGGTCTGCTGGACGATGGAGCGGGAGTGCACGGTGAGGTGCCGCCGCATGGTCACGGTGCTGTCGCGCCCGTCGACCTTGCGGGTGGCCACGACCTCGACGTCCTGGTCCAGGCGCACGCGCACCGTGTCGCCCACGTGCGGCCGCAGCTCGAGGAGCACGCCCTGCGCGGCGGCGGGGGCGGCCGGCGCGAGCAGAGCGGCGAGCGCCACGGCGATGGCGCGCCCCGGGCGTGCACCCGGCGCGGCGCGCGGCGGTGCGGTGGCGGCAGTGCCCGGGGCCACGTCAGAATCCGTACGGATCGTCGTCCGGCGCCGGCCGCAGCGGCAGCACGGTGGCGGGGCGGGGCGTGGTGCCGCGCGGCGCGACGAGCTTCCGGAACTGGGCGGCGAAGTGCGCCTTCACGTCGGCCGGCCGCGCCCGCAGCGTCGCGTCGCGCGCCCGCAGCACCTCCTCCTCCGTGGCCAGCGCGATCACGTCCTGCAGCCACGCCAGCGTGAGCGCCGGGTCGAGTGTGCGCAGGGCGCGCAGGACGGCCACCTCGAGCGACGGCTCGGCCGCCTGCGGATACTGCTCCGCGCCGTCGCGCCCCCGCAGCACGGCGGGGCGCGGGAAGCGCACGAAGATCGGTTGGGTGAAGTGCGGGTGACGCACCATCAACTGTCCCTTGTCCAGCGTGGCGAGTTTGGTCCGGGTCGCGAGGCTGAGCACCGCGTAGCCGGGCGTCGCCAACTCGTCGGCGTCCATCCGGCCGTACAGCGCCGAGCCGGAGTTGCCGACCACCCGCCGGTGCACCTGCGAGCGGAACTGCTGCGCCCCGAAGAGCACGAGCCCCAGGTAGCGCCCCCGCTCGGCGATGTCGAGCAGCATCTTGCGGACGTACGTCTCCGGCCCGTCGTTCGGCGCGTACTTGTTCAGCTCGTCCACGAAGACGACGACGTGGCTCACCCCCAGGTCGCGCCGCTCCAGGTGCTCGCGCAGCTTGGAGACGATGCGCGCGAACACGAGGTCCTGCGCGTCCTCCTCCAGCATCGCGACGTCCACCACGTACACCGTGCGGTCGGAAAGGTTGCCGAACGGGAGGTCGCTCACCGCCCCGGCGTCGGTCACCAGTCCGGCACAGCGCGTGGAGATGTTGGAGAGTCGGTTGCGCACCTTGCGGATGGTGGCCACGTGGTGCGTGCGCCAGCTGTCGCCGCTCCCCCGCCCCTCGATGGCCACCAGCAGGTCGCGGAACCACTCCTCCAGGTCGGCGAACGACTGCACGCGGTACGGCCGGCGGAGCAGCGGGTCGGTGAACTCCTTGTCGATCACGCGCTCCTTGATGAAGTCGATGAGCGCGTCGGCCTTGGCGTCCACGTCGTCCTTGTTGAGCAGCACCTCGGCGTACTGCAGCACCTCGCGCAGCCCCCAGGTGAGCGGGCTCACGTTGTGCGCCAGCGCGTCGTGCGAGCGCAGGGTGTTGAGCGTGAGCCCGCGCGCGGTGTACGGCGCGTAGTACTGCACGCGCTCGAACGGCCGCGCCGGCACGTCGAGCTTCTCGTAGAGCGCGCGATCCCGGTCGTCCAGCTCCCCCGGCAGGTCCAGGTAGAGCAGGTCCGGCCCCTTCACGTTGAAGCAGACGGCGGCGATGGAGCCCTTCTGCTCGGGAAAGTGGGCGAAGAGCGAGGCGAGGAGCCACTCGACCGCGCTGGTCTTGGTGGCCAGCCCGGAGACGCCGGTGATGTTGAGGTGCGCCGCCTCGGGCCCGACGAGGAAGTCGGCGTCGAGGTAGATGGGCGCGTCGGTGCCGCCGGCGTGGTAGACGCCCACCGGGATCCCGGTGCGCCGCCCCTCCTGCAGGTACGCGTCCATGCGCAGCGCGACGGCGACGTCGCCATCGGTGGCCAGGAACACCTCGCCCATCGGCACGGGCTGCAGCGGCTCCTCGGGGAGCTGTCGGAGCACGGCCGCGGTGTAGAGCCGGATCTCGGCGCGGTCGGTGGCCGCGTACGGCGAGGGCTGCGGCGACCCGTCGTGCCCGAGCACGTCGTGCAGCGGCGACTGCAGGTCGGTGTAGGCGAACCCCTCGGTGACGACGCCGTAGACGACCGGCACGTGCCCGTTCACCGCGGACTGCCCGTCGACGCGGACGATGGTGCCGATGCCGATGGGGGCGTCGAGGGCGGTCCAGAAGTGGAACTCGAACGCCGTGTTGGGACGACGCTCGGTCGCCACGACGCGGCCCACCGGCGAGGGAAGAGGGAAGAGGGAAGAGGGAGGAGGGGAATCGTTACTCATCGCAATCGCTCGGTGCGGCAATACACGACCGGTGAGCGGCACATTGCGAGTCGTACCGGAGGTGCGAATGGACGTGCATGACTATCACGAGCTCCTGGTCTGGCGAAAGGCGATGGATCTCGGCGTGGCGAGTTACCGGCTTGCCGAGCGCTTTCCTGCCTGGGAGCGGTACGGGCTGGCGAGCCAGCTGCGTCGAGCCGCGGCATCCGTACCCGGAAACATTGCGGAAGGTAACGGGCGCATGCACCGGCGCGCCTACCTGAATCATCTCAGCATGGCACGAGGCTCACTGAAAGAGTTGGAGAGCCACGTCAGGCTCGCACATCGCGTGGGGCACGTGAGTCGGGCGGATTGCTCCGGAGCGCAGTCACTCGCAGCTGAGGTGAGCCGATTGCTCACGGCGCTGATCCGGAGCCTCTCCCGCTGAGCGTCCCTCTTCCCTCTTCCCTCTTCCCTCTTCCCTCTTCTTCCCTCGTCCCTCAGCACACTGCCCGCAAGAACTCCTCACAATCCCGGATCCCGTACACCATCCGATCCCACCGCCCGTCCGGGAGCGCCACCGGCGCCACCTCGGCCAGGATCCATCTCGACACCCCGTCGGCCCGTGCCGTCAGCGCCTCCGGCGCCTCGCCCAGCGTCTCCGGGTCGGCGGCCTCCACGCGGACCAGGCCGAAGAGCGGATCGTGGCCGGACGCGTCGCGCAGCCGCAGGTACCAGCTGGCCACCGGGGTGCGGCGGGCGGAGGGGATGCGGAAGACCGACGAGCGCTCGCCGCGGCGCAGCCGGCAGACGCGCGTCAGGGCGTCGCCCTCCACGTAGAGCGTGCGATGGCTCTTCACCACGCCGACCGCGCAGCGGGCGCGGGCCACGACCTCGCTCTTGTTGACGCCGCCGTCGATGTAGAGCGGGCTCCCCTGCTGCGAACACCAGCGCTCCGCCAGCCGCTGCTCGGCGCGCTCGCGATGCTCCTGCACCAGGTGCACCGCGCGATCGGCGAGGGCGAAGGGATGCGGAGTGGGGATCGTGCCGTCGGGTGCCGGGGTGGTCGTGTCCTCCACCTCGTAGCCGGCCGCGCGATAGTGGTCGGCGAGCGTCGGGGGGAGATAGGCGAGCGGGAGGTAGACGCGCCGCTCGACGACCGGGCCGCCGCCCCAGGTGTAGAGCCGGCGGTTGGCGCGGCGGCGGACCACCGCGGCCACCGTGCCGAAGACCAGCGGCAGCCCGTCGTGATAGCCGAGGATGCGGCTGTGCTGTGTCCCGTCGAGGAAGGCGGCGAAGCCCGGCTCCGGGTCTCCCTCCACCCGGCGGGCGCGGAACGCGTGCCCCTCGATCACCGGGGCGGCCACCAGGCGCGGCGGCTCGGCAGGGGTGGCCATGGCCTCCAGCGGCGGCCCGGCGTCGGAGAGCGCCGGGACGTCGGGCGCCCAGGCGAGCATGCACCGCTGGGCCGATCGGAAGCTGGCGTCCATGGCGGGTGGGGGGTGCGGCGAGGGGAGAAGCGGAGCGCCGCGTTTTACGCACGGCGGGGGCGGGGCGTCATCCATCGTAGCCGACTCCCATCCGTCGATCCCCGCCCGGCGAGCCGCCATGAGACAGAAAGCGCCACTGCGACCGGTCGCGCTCGCCGCGACCATCCTAACGGCCGCCTCCGGCTGTGACAAGCCGATCCCCGCCAGCGCGGCCCCCGCGGCGGCCGCCGCGGAGAGTGCGATCGCGGCGCCGCTCACCGCCATCGACCCGGCCGCGCCGCCGCACATGCTCTTCCACGTCTTCGGGGAGCGCACCGACCCGCGCATCATGCCCCTCGCCGCGCTGGTCGACGGCGAGGTGCGGCCGCTGGCCCTCTCCCCCGCGGGCTGGCGCACCTTCGACAGCCTCTATCATCGCCCCGGAGCGGCGTACACCGTCTACCGGGGAGGCCGCGCGGCAGGGACGGCACGCGTCCGCCGCGGTATGTGGCAGACGGGTGATGCGCCGCTCTACGCGCTGCCGGGCTGCACCAATCCGATCCCGCTCGGCGCCGCGCGCCTGGCGGCCCCGCCGCGGGTGGGCTTCCTCGTCGAGTACCTGGCGAGCGACGCCACGCTCGGCGCCCGTCCCCCACACCCGGTGGAGCACCTGGGCGACGCCCAGGCGGTGGCGCGCATCGTCGGCGAGCGAGTGGCCGAGGCGGCCGGGCTCGAGGCCGCCGCGCTGCGCGAGCTCGACTTCCGCGCCAGCGCGGTCCGCACCGGCGCCGGCACCCCGACGCTGGTCATCACCTACATCGACCCATCGGCGACGACGCGCGACGCCGACGACCGCGCCGTCTACCTGTTCATCCTGGCCGACCTCGTCGACGGTCGCTACATCCCCACCTACACGCGACTGGTGCGCGGCGCGGCGAGCTCGGCCGAGTACCGCCGCTACGTGGACCACCTCGACCTCACCGGCGACGGCGTCGACGAGCTGGTCCTCGAGGGGTGGTCGAGCGGCCGCGAGAGCTTCATGCTCATCCTCCAGCGCCGCCAGGGGCAGTGGATCGAGATCCTCCGCAGCCAGCCGAGCTGGTGCGGTGGGCTCGGCTAGACCGGACGACACGCGCGGCGGCGCCGCGGAACGGCGAACCGCCTGCCGCGGATCATGCGGAGGCGGTCGCGGATCGATCTCTTCAGCGCCCACGGCTCCGTGCACCGGGGCCGAACGGCGGGAACTGCTTACCGCGGATCTACGCGGATCTACGCGGATC
>DASTRO010000275.1:0-4943 GCA_035761165.1 Gemmatimonadaceae bacterium
AGCAGCTGCTCTCCGCGCCCTCCGCGTCTCCGCGTGCGCATGCTGGGACGGGTGCGGCACGCGATGCCCGCTGGCCGCGCCGTGCGCCTAACCGCCCGCCACCGCCCCGATCACGAGGAACGGCTCCTCCCCCGCCGCGACCGCGTCCGGCAGTGGCGCGTCGGGGGGCTCGTGCGAGAGATCCTGCTCGCAGGCGAAGAAGCGCACGAAGGGACGGCGCCGCTGCGTGCCGTGGTCGCGCAGCGTGCCGCGCAGCTCGGGGTAGCGCGCCTCGATGGCGTCGAGCACGGCGCGCTGCGTGACCGGCGCGGCGACGTCGAGCGCCAGCTCGTCGTCGCGCATCCGCGCGAGGTCGCGCAGCGGCCCGGGGAGCACGACGCGGATCATGAGAGCGTCTGCACCTCGACGGAGAGCACCGGCGGCAGGTCGCGCACGATCGGCTGCCAGTGGTCGCCGCCGTCGGGCGAGGCGTACACCTGCCCGCCGGTGGTGCCGAAGTAGATGCCGCACTCGTCGAGCGCGTCCACCGCCATCGCGTCGCGCAGCACGTTGACGTAGCAGTCGCGCTGCGGCAGCCCGGCGGTGAGCGGCTCCCACTCGTGGCCGCCGGTGCGGCTGCGGTAGACGCGCAGCTGCCCGTCGGGCGGGAAGTGCTCGCTGTCGCTCTTGATCGGCACGACGTACACCGTCTCCGGCTCGTGGGCGTGGACGTCGATGACGAAGCCGAAGTCGGTGGGGAGGTTGCCGCTCACCTCGTGCCACGAGTCGCCGGCGTCGTCGCTGCGCATCACGTCCCAGTGCTTCTGCATGAAGAGGACGTCGGGGCGCGACGGGTGCATGGCCAGCCGGTGCACGCAGTGCCCCACGTCGGCGTCCGGGTCCGGGATGTACGCGGAGCGCAGGCCGCGGTTGATGGGGCGCCACGTGGCGCCGCCATCGTCGGTGCGGAAGGCGCCGGCGGCCGAGATGGCGATGAAGAGGCGCTGCGGGTCGGCGGGGTCGAGGAGGATGGTGTGCAGGCAGAGCCCGCCCGCGCCCGGCTGCCAGCGCGGCCCCGAGCCGTGGCCGCGCAGCCCGGAGAGCTCCTGCCAGCTCTGCCCGCCGTCGGTGGTGCGGAAGAGGGCCGCATCCTCGACGCCGGCGTAGACGGTGTCCGGGTCGGTGCGCGACGGCTCCAGGTGCCAGACGCGCTTGAACTCCCAGGGGTGCGGCGTGCCGTCGTACCACTGGTGGGTGCCGGGCACGCCGTCGTACGCGAAGGCGTTCCCCACCGGCTGCCAGCTGCGGCCGCCGTCGTCGGAGCGCTGGACGAGCTGCCCGAACCAGCCGCTGCTCTGGGAGACGTAGATCCGGTCCGGGTCGGCCGGCGACCCCTTCGCGTGGTAGATCTCCCAACCGGGGAAGTGCGGCCCGCTCACCTCCCAGCGCTCCCGCCCCTCGTCGGCACTGAGGATGAACGCGCCCTTGCGCGTGCCGACCAGCACCCGGACTCCGGCCATGCGGCCTCCTGTCTGTGGATCGTTCTGGCAGAATGAACGGGGGAGTTCTCACCAACGGGAGCGGGGTGTCAAGGTGCGAGCGACGAGTGACCCGCGCCCCCCTCGGGACGCCAGTACTGGCCCGCCCGAGGCCCCCGCTCGTCGCTCGCTTCTCGATACCTTGACAGCTGGGCATCGCCTTCGCACTCTAGACCCAGACATCTAGGCCACCGAGTCCCATGCCCGCTGCTCCCAAGGACCGCCTCCACGGCACCCTCGACGCCCTCGTCCTCAAGACCCTGAGCTGGGGGCCGCGCCACGGCTACGCCATCACGCGCTGGATCCGCGAGACCAGCGGCGAGCGCATCGTCGTCGAGGAGGGGTCGCTCTACCCTGCCCTCTATCGCCTGGAGCGGCAGGGGCTGATCGCCGCCGAGTGGGGGGTGTCGGAGCTGGGGCGCAAGGCGCGCTTCTACCGGCTCACCCCGGCGGGGCGGCGGCAGCTGACGGCCGAGGTCGAGGGCTTCCGCGACTTCGTCGCCGCCGTCTCGCCGATCCTCCTCACCTCCTGACGGCCGGAGGGCGCCACGGTGTCCACCGAGCGCCGCCCCGTGCAGCAGCTGCACGGCCCGATCTGGCGTGCCTCCGTCACCGACGAGGTGCGCGCCGAACTCGACTTCCACGTCGAGATGCTGATGCACGAGCTGATCGCGGCCGGCATGACGCCGGCCGCCGCCGAGGCCGAGGCGCGCCGGCGCTTCGGCGACTTCTCGCAGGCGAACGCCGCGGCGCGGCGGGCCGCCTCCCACCGGGACCGTACCATGCGCTTCACCGAGCACCTGGCCGCGCTGCGCCAGGACGTCGTCTACGCCGGGCGCCAGCTCCTCCGCGCCCCCGGCTTCGCCGTCGTCGCCATCCTCACGCTGGCGCTCGGGATCGGCGCCAACAGCGCGATCTTCAGCGTCGTCAACGCCGTCGCGCTCAAGCCGCTGGCCTACCCGCAGCCGCAGCGGCTGATGTTCGTCACCAGCCAGTTCCCCACCCTCGGCTTCGACGAGTTCTGGGTCTCGCCGCCGGAGTACTTCGACTACCGCCGCAACACGAAGGCGTTCGCCGGGCTGGCCGCCTACACCGCCAGCGCGGTGAACCTGGGGGGCGGCACCACGCCCGAGCGCGTGAACACGATCTACATGACGGCGAACATGTTCGACGTGCTCGGGGTGCGGCCGATGGTGGGGCGCGCCTTCACCGCCGAGGAGGACCTGCCGAACGCCGCGCCGGTGGTGGTGCTCGCATACGAGCTCTGGCAGCGCACCTTCGGCGGCGACCCGGGCATCGTCGGCCGGTCGGTGGAGATCCAGGGGCGCCAGACGCGCGTGGTGGGGGTGATGCCGCGCGGCTTCGACCTGCACGATACGCACGCCGAGACGTGGCAGCCGCTGGGGCTCGACCCGGCGGCGCAGAACCGCGGCTCGCACTTCCTCTATCTCGTTGGCCGGCTGGCGCCGACCGCCACGCCGGCCAGCGCCAACGCCGAGCTGGCCGGCTTCCTCGGCCGCTGGCGCGAGCTGGCGGGCGGCGCGCAGCACGTGCCGAACGACAGCACGCACCGCATCCAGATGGAGTCGCTGCGCGACGAGGTGATCGGCAACGTGCGCACGGCGCTCTGGATCCTGCAGGGCGCGGTGGGGCTGGTGCTGCTCATCGCCTGCGCGAACATGGCCAACCTGCTGCTCGCCCGCGCCGAGTCGCGGCAGAAGGAGTTCGCCATCCGCAGCGCGCTCGGCGCGGGGCGCGGGCACATCGTGCGGCAGTTCCTGGTGGAGGGCGTGGTGCTCGCCCTGCTCGGGGCCGTGGTGGGGCTGGCGCTGGCCTACTGGGGGCTGCGGGCGCTGCTCGCCGCGAACCCGGACAGCATCCCGCGCGCCGCGGAGATCGGCCTCGACCCGGCGGTGCTCGTCTTCACCACGCTGGTGGCGGTGCTCACCGGCGCGCTCTTCGGGCTGGCGCCGCTGCTGCACGTGCGCGAGCGCGCCGTGGCCAGCGCCATCCGCGAGGGAAGCACGCGCCTCACGTCGAGCCTGGGCCGCAACCGCGTGCGGCAGTCGCTGGTGGTGGGCGAGGTGGCGCTGGCGGTGATGCTGGTGGTGGGTGCGGGGCTGCTGCTGCGCAGCTTCTGGAACCTGACCAACGTGGACGCCGGCTTCGACCGCGAGAACCTGGTGACCTACGGCGTGGTGCTGCCGCAGGCGACCTATCCCGAGCCCACGCGCCGCACGCAGTTCCTGGGCGACCTGCTGCGCCGGCTGGGCCAGATCCCGGGGGTGGGTGACGTGGCGGCGATGACCGGCCTGCCGCCGTCCCGGCAGGTGAACGCCAACGACACCGATTTCGAGGGGCTGCCGGTGGGGCCCGACCAGCCGGCGCAGAACGTGGACTACTACCAGACCACGACCGCCAGCTACTTCCAGACGATGCACATCCCCATCAGGCAGGGGCGCGGCTTCGAGCCGCGCGACGTCGGCGGCCCGCCGGTGGTGGTGGTGAACGAGGCGCTGGCCAAGCGGTTCTACCGCGACGAGAGCCCGATCGGCCGGCGCATCAAGCCGGGCTACGGCCCGCCGGACTCCATCCCGTGGTTCACGATCATCGGCGTGGCGGCCGACGTGAAGCAGGGCGGGCTCGACCAGCCGCCGGGCACGGAGCTCTACCTGCTCTACGACCAGCTGCCGCAGTACGTGCAGTTCGCCCCGGGGCAGCTGAACGTCGTGCTGCGCGCCACCCAGCCGCTCTCCAGCCTGGCGCCGCAGATCCGGCGCATCATGACGGCCATGGATCCGTCGCTCCCGATCGTGGAGATGCGGACGATGGACGAGGTGGTCGTGGAGTCCATCGCGCGCCAGCGCTTCCTGTCGCAGCTGCTGGGGATCTTCGCCGCGGTGGCGCTGCTGCTGGCGGCGGTGGGCACCTACGGCATCCTGGCCTACATGGTGAGCGAGCGGCGGCGCGAGATCGGCATCCGCATGGCGCTCGGCGCCGGCCGCCAGAAAGTGCTCGGGCTGGTGCTGCGCCAGGGGCTCGGGGTGGCCGCGGTCGGCATCGCGCTCGGGCTGGTGGGCGCGCTCGCCCTGTCGCGGCTGGCCGCCTCGCTCCTCTTCGGCGTCTCCCCGGTGGACCCGCTCACCTTCAGCGTGGTGGCGGTCACGATCGCCGTGGTCGCACTGATCGCCTGCATCGTGCCGGCGCGCCGGGCGACGCGGGTGGATCCGCTGGTGGCGATGCGGTTGGAGTGAGCGACGAGCGGCGAGCGACGAGCGATCAGGGGGCTCCGGTGTACGTCGGGGCCCCTCGTCGCTCAGGCAGGCCACTCAGCCGTGCTGAGGAGCGTCGAGCGTCGAGCGTCGAGGGGCGTACAGCGGTGAGCGTGGAGCGTGCAGGGCTTCTACTCGACGCTTCCCGCTCGAT
>DASTRO010000276.1:0-6336 GCA_035761165.1 Gemmatimonadaceae bacterium
CCGGCTCGCCCTCGCCACCGAGGTGGAGCGGATGCGCGACGTGGTGCGCGTGGCGCAGCGGCGGCTGGCGCACTCGCCGGAGGTCCCGTGATGCCGCGCCGCCCCCTGGCCGCCTATCGTGCGCTGCTACGCCTGCTCCCGATGGAGCTGCGCGAGGCGTATGGGGACGACATGGTGTGGCTCTGCGCGGCCGAGCTGCGCGCGGCGCGGGCGGAGGGCGTGCTCCCCTGGCTGCGGGCCTGCACTGCCGTCGCCTGGGACGTGCTCCGCCGCGTCCCATACGAGCACTGGCGCCGTCGCGGGCGCCGCCAACCACGCGAGGGATCCATGCGCTCCGTGCTCGCCGATCTCCGCTTCGCCGCGCGCTCCTTCGGCCGCCAGAAGGGGGCCACCGCCGTGGTCCTCGTCACGCTGACGCTGGCCGTCGCGGCCAACGTGGCCGTGTTCACGCTGGTCAACGCCCTCTTCCTGCGGCCGTTCCCCTTCCCGCAGCCGGACCGGCTCGTCTACCTCAACGAGCAGGCGCCGCGCTGGAACCTGGAGTTCACCGGCATCAACTACCCCGATTTCGACGCGTGGCGTCGCGGCACGCACCGCTTCGCGGCGATGGCGCTGATGGACCAGGGCAGCGTCAACCTCGCCGACGGCGCCACCGCCGAGCGCGTGCAGGCGGCGTGGGTGACGTACGACATGCCCGCCGTGCTCGGCGTGCGGCCCGTGCTCGGCCGCACCTTCACGAAGGAGGAGGACGTCCCCGACGGGCCGGAGATCGTCGTCATCGGCTACGGCCTCTGGCAGTCGCATTTCGGCGGGGCGCCCGACGTCGTGGGCCGCACGCTGCGTGTCAACAGCGCGCCGCGCACGGTGATCGGCGTGCTGCCGCCCGCGGCCGAGTTCCCGGGGGGCGTGCAGCTCTGGCTGCCGCTCGGCGGCGACCCGCATCAGCCGTGGCAGAGCTACGACCACGACGGATTCGCGCGGCTGAAGCCGGGCGTCACGCTGGAGCAGGCGCGCCAGGACCTGCTCGCCGCCCAGGCGCCGATCTGGCGGAAGCGCGACAGCGCGCACGTGGTGTCGCCGCGCATCATGCCGCTGCGCGAGCGCTTCGTGGCCGACTTCCGCGTCACCGGCACCGCGCTCGCGGCGGGCGGCGTGCTCGTGCTGCTCATCGCCTGCGCCAATGTCGCCGGCGCGATGCTGGCGCGCGCCGTCGTCCGGCGGCGCGAGATGGGGATCCGCATGGCGATGGGGGCGAGCGCGCTGCGCATGACGCGCCAGCTCCTCACCGAGAGCCTCGCCCTCGCCGCGGTCGCCGGGCTGCTCGGCGCCCTGCTCGGGTGGTGGGGGCTGCGGCTGCTCGTGCTCTCCGCGCCGGACCAGCTGCCCGGCTGGGTGCGGGTGGACGCCGACGCCCGCGTGGTCGCCTTCTCCATCGCCATCGTCGGCCTGACGGCGGTGCTCTTCGGGCTGGCGCCCGCGCTGCAGCTGCGGCGGCTGGACGTGCGCGGCACGCTGGCCGCCGGGTCGACGCGCGCGTCCGCCGGCGGCGGACAGCGCCGGCTGCTCGACACGCTGGTCGTGGCGGAGATCGCGCTCGCCGCCATGCTGCTCGTGGGCGGCGGGCTGCTCGTGCGCGCCTACGCCAACGTGCGCGGCGTGACGCCCGGCTTCCGCGTGGACAGCGTGGCCACCTTCCGTCTCGCCTTGCCGGAGGCCACCTACCCGAACGGCCTCGTCCAGCGCGCCTTCTACGAGCGCGTGCTCGAGCGGCTGCAGGCGCTGCCCGGCGTGCGCCAGGCCGCCGTCATCAGCTGTCCGCCGCTCGGCTGTCATCAGGGGCGCTTCTTCGTCGCCGAGGGCGCGCCGCCGCGCGCCGCCGGCGAGCCGGACCCGGTCGTCCTCACGCGGATCGCGACGCCCGGCTACTTCGCGGCGCTGGGCATCCGGCTCGTGCACGGCCGCTTCTACGGCGAGGGCGAGGGGCTGCCCGGGCGCCAGCAGGTGGCCGTGGTGAACCAGAGCTTCGCGCGCCGCATGTGGCCCGGCGTGGCCGACCCCACCGGCCGCCGCTTCCGGAGCGACGACAGCACGGCACCGTGGGTGACGGTGGTCGGCGTGGCGGCGGACGTGAAGCACTACGGGCTCGCCGAGCCGTCGCGCCCCGGGCTCTACTTCCCGCTCGCGAGCATCGACACGGGCAACAGCTACCCCTCGCTCGCCTTCGTCGTGCACACGGCGGTGGACCCTGCCAGCGTGATCCCGCCGGCCCGCGCCGTGGTGCGCGCGCTGAATCCCGAGCTGCCCCTCTACGACGTGAAGACGATGCGCGGCGCGCTCGAGAGCTCGCTGGCCCTGCGCCGCGCGACGGCGACGACGCTGGCCGCGTTCGCCGCGATCGCGCTCGCGCTGGCCGTGGGCGGGATGTACGCCGTGCTGTCGTACGTCGTGGGCCGGCGCCGCCACGAGATCGGCATCCGCATGGCGCTCGGCGCGCAGCGCGGCCAGGTCGTGCGCCACGTGGTGGGGCAGGGCCTGCGCCTCGCCGCCGTGGGGCTCGCGCTGGGGCTGGGCGGCGCGCTGCTGTCGGCGCGCGTGCTGGCGAGTGCGCTCGTCGGCGTCACGCCGCGCGATCCGGCCGTGTACGCGCTGGTCGCCGCCGTGCTCGCCGCCACGGCGCTCGTCGCCGCGCTCGTGCCCGCGCGGCGGGCCGCGGCGGTGGACCCGAAGCTGTCGCTCGGTGAGGGCGACTGAGACGACCTGGCGGCTCCCGCCCCGGTCGGGGGGTGGGAGTCGCCGGATCGTCCCGTCACTCCATCACTGCATGATCGCGCCCCAGATCAGCGGGTACGTCGCCACCGACTGCCCGCGGTACTGTGGCCGGAACCCGTACAGCACCACGTGCCCCTGCCCGCGGCGCACGTCCACCAGCGCGGCGGCGCCGTGCAGCTTCTCCCCGCCGAGCAGCCAGCCGGAGAGCAGCGGGTCGCCCGTCGCCGGGTAGCGCGCCACCGCGGTCGCCTGCGACGGGTCGGTGATCTCGAAGGCCGGGCCGCTCTCGAACCAGACCGCCGGCACCGGCGCCGTGAAGCCCCGCGCGATCGGGTGGTCGCGTGCGATCTCGACCGAGAGGATGGAGCCGGGCGCGTAGAACTCCGTGTTGGCCACGCCGTCCAGCACGTCGCGCACCGGCAGGTGCAGCCCCTCGGCCAGCGCGGTGCTCGCCTCGTTGAAGGCCAGCACCGTGCCGCCGGCAGTCACGAAGCTGTCCAGCGCGGCCAGCACCGCGGCCGGGTCGGCGCCGCCGCGGCCACGGCCGCCGCGTCCACCCCGCCCGCCGCGCGCGAGGCTCCCGTCGGAGATCACGATCGCGTCGAAGCGCGCGCGCAGGTCGCCCTTCGCCACGTCCTCGTCGGTGATGATCGTGTAGGGCACGCGGTAGCTGTCGAAGATGAAGTGCGTCCAGCCGTGGTCCATCGACTCGTTGGCCGCCAGGCGCATGAGGGCGATGCGCCGCGTGCGCGCGCCGGTGAGCGGCGCGGTGTACGTCGGCTCGGCCACCGCGGCGATCGGCTCGCCGGTGGCCGGCGCGGCGCCCATCACGTGCGCCACCTCCACGCCGAAGAGCAGCGGCAGCGTGTGCGCGGTGACGTCGTACGGCCGCTTGGGCGGGCCACCCGGGTACTCGAAGAGGTTCGGGTAGTGCTGCCGCTCGAGCAGCGCCTTGGCGTACGAGCCGAACGGCTGGCGCGTGAGCACGGCGTAGCTGCCGGCCGGCAGCGTGCGGCCGTCCACCGTCACCGGTGCCGTCGTCTCGCGGATCTCCACCTGGCCGTGCTGCAGCGTCCAGAGCAGCCGCTGCACCGCCTGCGTGTCCGCCTGCGCCTTCGGGATGACGATCGCCGACGGCCACGGCTCGCTCCCCCACGCCGGCTTCTCGGCCAGGGCGCGCTCGCCCTGCGCGGCGTAGCCCTCCAGCCAGGCGCGCCGGTTCTGCGCCGCCTCCAGGAAGAGGGCCCAGCTCGCGGCGGTCTGGTAGCGCACGATGTCGCCGTAGCCCCAGCGGCCGCCCGGCCAGGGCGCCGGGAAGTTCCACGACGACACCTTGGCGTCGTAGCCGCGTCCCGTGCCGAGCCGCTCGAAGGGCACCTCCACCGGCGTCGCCAGCCGCGCGCTCGCCGTCTCGGTGAGCAGCCGCGCGCCGCGGTGGTAGAACGGGTACTGCCGCGCCGGCGACCACTGGTCGTAGCTGGCGTTGCTGGCGATCCCCGTGAAGCCCTCGTTCGTCATCCGCCACACCATCGCCATGCCGAGGCCGTTCGTGGCCGCGGTGAGGATGGGGTCGATGTTGGGCTCCACCGGGTCCATGTAGGGCGGGATGAAGAGGCGCCCGGCGTTCCCGCCCTGCTGGTGGATGTCGTTGACGATCTGCGGGTCCCACGGCGTGTAGAGGGAGTCCACCGTGTAGCGCGTCTCCACCTGGGTGAAGGCGTACCAGTCGCGGTTGTCGTCGTGGCCCACGTACTTGTGGTAGAGGTCCGGCGGCCCCGAGCCCTCCGCCGGCGTGCCCAGTGTCGCGCGGTAGTGGTCGCCGACGATGTCCACCCCGTCCGGGTTCTGCGACGGCACGAGCATGATGATCGTGTTCGCCAGGATCTCGCGCGCCTCGTCGTCCGCCGCGCGCGCCAGCCGGTCGGCCAGCAGCAGCGGCGTCGTGAAGCCGCCCACCTCGGTGGAGTGGATGGACGAGGTGACGAGGATGACGTTCTTCCCCTCGTCCAGCAGCCGCTCGCGCTCGCCCGGCGCCTGCCGTCGCGGGTCCATGAGCTTGCGCTGGATCTGCCGGTAGTGCTCTAGGTTGGCGAGGGTGGCCGAGTCGGCGATGAAGGCGACGATGAACGGCCGGCCCAGCGTCGTCTTCCCGAGCGTGCGCACGCTGACGCGCGGGCTGGCCGCGTCGAGGGCGGTGAAGTAGGTGACGATCTGCGTCCAGCTCGGCAGGTGCCGGTCGGCGCCGGGCTCGAAGCCGAGCACCGACGCGATGGTCGGGATGCCATCCGACGCGCCGGAGGTCCGCGCCGGGCCCTGCGCGCCGAGCGCGTGGGCGGGCGCGAGGCACGCGGCAGTGAGGGCGAGGAGCGCGGCCGGACGACGGACGCGGGAGCGCAGCGAGAAGAGCATGGCGACGCGGGGCGGAGGGGGAGGACGGACCGGAGGGCGAGTGGGGCAGGGAACCGTTCCGGGGAGAGGGTGCCGCCCCGGCGGCCCGCGCGCAACTCGGCCACCCCGGTTACGATCTCGGCGCCTCCCGCGCTGCGACGGCGTCCTCGCGCCGAGTCGACTCCCGCGCAGCGCTGACGCCGGTCGTCGCGTAGCGGGATGAGCAGGGACGGGATGAACGGCGACGACCGGATGAACAGGAGGGGGCCCCCGGGGCGGAGATCGCGACGGAGGGGGTCACCATCACGATCTGGCAGGCTCCACCAGCACCCCTATCGGTCCATCCCAGTTCATCCCAGTTCATCCCGTTCATCCTGTCCGTGGTCGCCGGTCACCGTGAACGTCGCGCTCGCTCGTTCCGTCACGGTCCTTCACCCGTCATCTCGCCGAGGTCGTCCATGCCGGTGTTCCGCCGCACGCTCGTCGCCGCGCTCCTGGTGCCGTTCTCGCTCGTCGCGCAGCCGCCGGCGCGCGACGGCGTGCCACCCGCCACGTCGTCGGTCGGCGGGCCGGTGGTGGGGCCGGCGCGCGGCACGGTGATCGTCGTCGGCGGCGGCGCGATGGGGCCGGAGATCTACGAGCGCTTCATCGCCGCGGCCGGCGGGCCCGACGCGCTCATCGTCGACGTGCCGACGGCCGGCGGCGCCGAGGCGTACGGCGACGACGCGGCCGGGGCGCGCGGCTTCCGGCGCGCCGGCGCGCGCAACGTGCGCGTCCTCCACACCACCGACCCGCGCGTCGCCGACGCCGACTCCTTCGTCGTCGTGCTGCGCCAGGCGCGCGGCGTCTGGTTCGAGGGCGGGCGCCAGTACCGCCTCGTCGATGCGTATGCGGGCACGAAGACCGAGCAGGCGTTCCGCGACGTGCTGGCGCGCGGCGGCGTCGTGGGCGGCTCGTCGGCCGGCGCCACGATCCTCGGCGACTTCCTCGTCCGCGGCGCGCCGTCGAACGACAATCGCATCATGGACTATCCGGGGTACGAGAAGGGCTTCGCCTTCCTGCGCGGCGTCGCCATCGATCAACACGTGGTCGCGCGCGAGCGGCTCCCCGACCTCGCCGATTCCATCATGCCGCGCTACCCGCGGCTGCTCGGCATGTCGGAGGACGAAGGCACCGCGT
>DASTRO010000277.1:0-15425 GCA_035761165.1 Gemmatimonadaceae bacterium
GCCGCGGATGTCCCTGGCGGTCAGCTTCGTTCTCCGCACCGAGCGCGCCGGCGACGCCGAGCGGGTGCTCGGCCCCGCGCGCCGGATCGTGCAGCGCGCCGCTCCCGCCGTCGCCGTGCGGGACGCGACGACGATGGCGCGCGTGCTCGCGCGAGCCGTCGGTCCGGCACGCCAGGTGATGGCGCTCCTCGCGCTCCTCACCGGGCTCGCGCTGGTGCTCGGCGCGATCGGGGTCTATGGCGTCATCGCCCACTTCGTGAGCCGCCGCGGGCGCGACTGGAGCATCCGCATCGCGCTCGGGCTCTCGCCGGCGCGGGTGATCACGCACGTCGTCGGGCGGAGCGCGGCGCTCGTGTCCATCGGCGTCGCGGCCGGGCTGGCAGCGGCGCTGGCGCTCTCACGACTGCTGGCGTCGTTCCTCTACGGCGTCGCCCCCGCCGACCCGCTCGCCCTCGCCGCCGCGACGGCGGCGCTCCTCGCGGTCGGCGTGCTGGCGGCGCTGGTGCCGGCGTGGCGGGCGGCGCGGGCGGATCCCGCCCGCGCGCTGCGCGAGCAGTGACGCGCGACGGCCGCCGCGCCGGGGCAGCGCGGCCCGAGCGCGGTCAGTCGTCCGTCGCGCCCTCCCGTACCTTCGCCGCGAGCAGCTCCGCCAGCGTCTGCAGCCGCGCCGCGTTGAAGCGCCGCAGCCGGCGCACGAGCGCGCGCGCCACCGGGATCGCGCTGAGCCCTGCGGCCACCCCGATCGTCCCGGCGATGCCGGCGATGGTGTCGGAGCGCAGCGCCACGCTCCATGAGGGGGCGGGGATGTTCAGCAGCAGGTCGAGCGCCACGCCCACCGCCGGCGCGGCCGCGGCGCCGATTCCGACGGCCAGCGCCGTCGTACCGACCGCCGCGCGGCGGAGACTCTGCACGAGGCGGATCCGCGTGCGTCCCTGATCCGGGGTGACCGCGACTTCCAGCCGGTGGCCCGTCCACCCGCCGCGCCACACCAGGCCGCGCGCGGTGGCGCTGACGGCGCCGAGGCTCGCCGTCCCCTCGCGCAACGTGGTGACGAGCCGGTCCAGCTCGCGCGGCGGCAGCTCGCCGTCGGCCTCCACTTCCATGACGATGTCGAGCGGCGCACCGGCCCAGGCCGTACCCGATTGCCAGCCGCGCGCCGCGGGCCCCTCGTGCACGCGCCCGGGGATGAGCGGGGGCGGCAGCAGGCCCTGCTCGATCAGGGCGTGCTCCACGAAGCGGGTCGCGATCCCCGCCTCGGCGGCCGCGGCGCGCACCTCGTCCACGTCGAAGCCCACGCCGCGCGCGCGGCGGCGCCGGCGAGTCTCGCGGGCGTGTGGCACCGGCAGCGGGTTCGTTCGCACGCCGGTGGCCTCCTGGAGCTCGGCCGCGCGCCGCCACACCGCCTGCGCCTCCGTGTCGGAGACGAACGCCGGGCGTGCCGCGGCCTTCGGCGGCTGCTCGAGCGCGGCGATGGCGGCGTCGAGTGCGGCGAGCAGCTCGTCGGCGCTGGCGAAGCGGTCGGCCGGGCTCTTGGCCAGGCAGCGGTCCACGATGGCGGCGAGCGCCGGCGGCACCGACGGTTGGACGGTGGCCAGCGGCGGGGCGGGCGTGGTCACGTGCGCCACCAGCACGGCGGAGGCCACCTCCCCCTCGAACGGGAAGTGGCCGGTGAGGGCGAGGAAGCCCACCACGCCGAGCGAGTAGAGGTCGCTGCGCGCGTCAACCGGATTGCCCGCGACCTGCTCCGGGCTCACGTAGTAGACGGTGCCGAGGAGCTGGCCGGTGGCGGTGAGCGGCGCCGCCTCGGCCACGCGCGCGATGCCGAAGTCGGTGACCATGGCGCGGTCGCTGGCCGCGTCGACGAGGATGTTCTCCGCCTTGATGTCGCGGTGGACGACACCGCGGCGGTGCGCGTGGGCGAGAGCGGTGGCGACGTCGCGCAGGTAGCCGGCGGCAACGGCCGGCGGCAGCGGCGCGCGGGCGCGCACGTGTGCGGCCAGCGACTCGCCGTCCACGTACGCCATGACGAAGAAGACGTGGTCGTCGATCTCGTCGGCGCCGTGGACCGGGACGATGTTGGGGTGGTTGAGCGCGCCCGCGGTGCGTGCCTCGCGGACGAAGCGCTCGCGCACCGACCGATCGGTGGCCAGCTCCGGGGGGAGCGTCTTGATGGCCACCAGGCGGTCGAGCCGGCGGTCGCGGGCCAGGTAGACGATCCCCATGCCGCCGCGCCCGATCATCCGCTTGATGGCGTAGTGGCGGGCGATGGCCTCGGCGAACGGGCGCGAGGCGTCGTCGAGCGTGCGGGGATCGGGGGTGGGGATCTCGAGGACCGTCACGCGCGCTATCCTCCAGGATGAATGCCGCCGCCGGTGCGTCCAGTCGCTAGGGACCGGGCGAGTATGCCGCGGCGGCGGAGGGGGCGCAAGCACGCGGGTGACGCGGCAACCCGCGGGGGGGCAGACCCCGGTGAGTCGGTGGAGCAGCGCGTTAGGCCTCGCCGGCCTCCTCGTGCACCTCCTCGAACAGCGCGGACATGTCCAGCGTGAGCGGCGCGAGCTCCGTGCGCGGCTGCCACGCCAGCGCTTCGGACAAGATCTCCGGCCGCTCGTCGGCCGGCCGCCAGCGCTCCACGAGCCGCGCGTCGAGGTCCACGATCCAGTACTCGGGCACGCCGTGCCGCTGGTAGTAGCGGCGCTTCACGCCGTGGTCCCGCCGCGCGCTGCTCGGCGAGACCACCTCGACGGCGAGCAGCAGTCCCGTCACCTCGCGCCACGTCGGCTCGGGGCCGCCGCTCGACCCGAGCTGTCCTCGCGGCACGACGAAGACGTCGGGCTGGAGCACGGAACGCTGGTCGAGCGCGATGTCGGCGGGGGAGAGCAGTGCCCGGCCGAGCCCGTGCACCTTCACGTACGGCGCGATCCTGAGCAACAGCTCCACCGCCGCCACCTGATGGACCGGCCGCGGCGCGGGCGTCACGTGCAGCTCGCCGTCGATGAGCTCGTAGCGCGGCCAGGGGCGCGACTCGTCCTGCAGCTCGCGCACCTCGTCGGGAGTCCAGACGCGCGCGTGGGTGGGCATGGCCATAGGCTACGCTCGGCGGAGAGAGGCGGGCAAGGGTGCATGCCCGGCGGTCGCGGCCGGCCCGGCCCGGGCCGCCATCAATCCGATGCCGCGCGGGGCGCCGCGTCGCCCGGCAGGGCCACCTCGTACTCCTCCGTCCGCACCACCCGGAAGCCGCGCGCCAGGTAGTTGGGAAGCGCCGCCGGATGATCGAGCGTGCAGGTGTTGAGCACCAGCCGCTCCGCCCCCAGCGCCCACGCCTCGACGATGGCGCGCTCGAGCAGGTGGCGGCCGAGCCCGCGGCCCAGGTAGGGCGCGGTGAGGCCGAAGTAGAGCAGCTCCACGTCGCCGCCGGTGCGGGCCAGCTCGAAGTAGCCGGCGAGCGCGTCGCCGTCGCGCAGCTCCCAGACGTCCACGCCGGGATCGTCGAGGTGGCGCTGCAGGCGCTCGTCGCTCCAGGCGTCGCGGTCGTGCCACCGGTAGGCGTGGCCGACGGCGGCGTAGAGGGCGCGGTAGTGCGCCGCGGTGGGCCGCTCCAGCCGGCGCAGCGTCAGCGGCGGCGCACCGGGCGCATCGAGCACCGCCGGCGCGTCGGTGCGGGGCGGGCGGGCGTCGGGACGGCGGAGCTCCAGGTACGTGCGGACGGCGCGCATGCCGGCGGGGGCGCGGCGCGGCGGCTCAGGCGAGGTCCGGCGCGGCCCGGCGCCGCGCCTGCCGGAAGCGCGCCGCCTTGGCCCGGTTGCCGCACGAGGCCATGTCGCACCAGCGGCGCGCGCCGTTCCGCGTGCCGTCGTAGAAGACGCGCGCGCAGTCGGCGCCGGCACAGCGGCGCACGCGCGCCAGCTCGCCCAGCACCAGCGCGTCGCCGGCGCTCTCCACCACCGGGATGAGGAGCGTGCTGAAAGCGTCGCCCACGGGGACGAAGGCGCGTCCCACCGAGCCGTCGCGGCGGAGCTCGAGGCGGCGCGTGCCGGTACTGCGGCCGAGCACGCGGTTCAGCTCCGCCAGCGCATCGAGCCGCACGCGCTCGGTGCGTGCGCCGCGCTCGGCGAGCTGACGGAGCATGGCGCGCGTGCGCCGCGCCTCGACGAGCGCGGCGGTGGCGCCGGCCGGCTGCTCGACGGCGCGGCGGCGCATCGTCATCGCCCGCTCCGCGTCCAGCGCGCCGGCCGCCTCCAGCCAGCGCAGCAGCCCATCAAAGCTGAGCAGCGCGTCCGTGCGCGGCTTGCCGCGCGTGGCGTCGGTGTTCACGAAGTCCAGCCAGAGTCGCTCGCCGACGAAGGCGAACGCCGGCCCACCGGGCGAGGCGCCGGACGAGGCGCCGGGCGAGCGGTGCGACGGCGCGGTGGACGGCGCGGTGGATGGTGCACCGGGGGCGAGCGCGGTGGCGAGGGACGTTGGCTGCGACATGGGCCTGCGCTAGCTTAGGCCGGCGTCACCGTCGCGGGAAGTGCCCGCCCTCCCTCGCTCCGTCGCGATGTCCGCCACCCAGCCCTCCGATCCGAACGCGGCGCCCGCCGCCGCGCCGTCCTTCCCCTTCCGCGTGCAGGAGCGGGTGCGCTGGGAGGACGTGGACCTGGTCGGGATCGCCCGCTACAGCGCCTACACGCGCTTCTTCGACGTGGCCGAGGCGGAGCTCTGGCGGGCGGCCGGGACGGGGGCGCTCGACGTCATCGAGCGCTTCGCGCTCTGGCTGCCGCGCAAGCTGCTGGAGGTGGAGTTCCACGCGCCCGCCCGCTTCGACGACCTGCTGGAGCTGCGCGCGGGGATCGCGGGGATCGGCCGCAGCTCCCTGACGCTGCTGGTGGAGGTGTGGAGCGCCGACGGCGCCACGAAGCACGCCACGGTCCGCGTGGTGGTGGTGGCCGTCGACGCGGCGTCGATGACGGCGCGGCCGATCCCCGACGAGCTGCGGGCGCAGGTGGCGCCATACGTGATGCGCGCGGAGGCGGACGGCGCGGCGGCGTGATGGCGGGCTGACGGATCGTGGCGCGGGGGCCCCCCCCGAACGACACGATACCGCCAGCTCGCCGGTGCGGCGTCATCCGAATCCCGCGGGCCGCAGCGTTCCGACGCGTCGCCGCTACTTGCTCAGCGTCGTGGACGGATAGGCGCCCGCCGGCACGACGACGGGCGCGAGCGGCGCCGCTTCCTGGGCCTCCGGCGCCGGCCCGTCCTTCACGCCGCCGCCCCCGCCGTTCCCCGCGTCCTCCGCCGCCATCGTGCCGAGAAAGCTCGGCAGCTCGACGCCGGCGATGTCGCGCAGGACGTTCATCATCGGCGGCAGCGTCTTGCTCATGCTCTGCAGGAAGCCGGCGGCGCCGCCGGCGGAAGAGCCGCCGTCCCACACCACGACCTTGTCGAACTTCACGTTCGAGATGGCTTTCGCCGACGTCTCGGCCAGCGTGTCGAGATGCTCGAGCAGGAGGAGCTGGTAGGCCTGCTGCGCGCCGCCGCAGGCCTCCACCACCTGCTTCAGCGCCTCGCCCTTCTTCGCCAGGATCTCGTACTCGCCGCGCGCCTGCGCCTCGAGCCTGGCGAAGATGGCGGCCGCCTCGGCCTCGGCCTCGATGCGGCGGCGCTCCGCCTCGGCCTCCGCCTCGACGATGGTGCGCGCCTTCTCGGCCTTGGCCGGCGCCTCCAGCGCGGCGCGGCGCTCGGCCTCCACGCGCTCGGCGTCGGCGAGCGCGGCGCGGGCCATGGCGCGGTTGGCCGCCTCCTGCACCGCGGCGTCCGCCTCGCGCTTCTTCGTCTCGGCCAGCTGGTAGGCCTCCGCCTCGCGGAGGTGCAGCTGGGCGCGCGTGGCCACGATCTGCGCCTGCGACTGCGCCTCGCCGGCGATGGCCCGCGCCTCGGCGTCGGCGATCGCGACGCGCTTCTCCTGCTCGGCCGCCTTCACCTGCACCTCGCGCTCGAAGGCCGCCGTCTGCTCGCCCACCGCCTGCTCCTTGGCCAGCTCGGCCAGGCGCACGAGCTTCTCGCGCTCGGCCTCCTGCATGCCGATGTCGCGCAGCTTGGTGGCGTTGGCCACCTGCACGAAGCGCTCGCGCTCCGCCTCGGCGACGCGGATCTCGCCCAGCTTCTCCTGCTCGGCCACGTCGCCGCGCGCCTGCTGCACGGCGGTCGCCGCCGCCTTCTTGCCGATGGCGTCGATGTAGCCGGAGTCGTCGGCGATGTCGGTGATGTTCACGTTGATCAGCACGAGGCCGATCTTCTTCAGCTCCGGCTCCAGCGACGTCTGGATGTTGTGTAGGAAGGCGTCGCGGTCGCGGTTGATCTCCTCGATGCGCATCGAGGCGATCACCTGGCGCAGCTGGCCGAAGATGATGTCCTGCGCCTGGCGCTTGATCTGGTTCTGATCGAGCGTCAGCAGGCGGATGGCGGCGTTCTGGCGCACCTGCGGCTCGGTGCCGACGGCGACGGTGAAGACGCTCGGCACGCTGACGCGGATGTTCTCGAACGACAGCGCATCGCGGAGCGGGATGTCGATCTGGATCGGCTCGAGGCTGAGGTAGGCGTACTCCTGGATCACCGGCCAGACGAAGGCGCCGCCGCCGGAGATGCACTTGGCGGCGCTGTCGCCGCCCACGCGCCCGGAGACGACGAGCAGCTTGTTGGCCGGGCAGCGGCGGTAGCGCGAGACGAAGAGCAGCAGCAGGCCGAGGAGCAGCACGGCGCCGAGCGCGCCGCCGATGAGCGGCCAGCCGATGCGGTCGAGGGCGTCGGTGGGGAGTTGCTGCACGGCCGCGAGGGCGGCCGTGGCGGGGAGGGCGACCATCTCAGTCTCCTGGCTCTGGGGTACGGACCACTTCGAGCGTGTCCGGGGCGGCGAGGCCGACCACGGTCACCTCGGTTCCGGTGGGCAGCTCGCCGTCGAGGCTGACCGCCGGCACTTCGACCAACCGGTCCTGCAGCGTGAGCAGCACCTTGCCCGGGCGCGAGCGGTCGGCCGGCAGCCTAACGTGTACGCGCGCCGGCTGCCCGATGGCGCGCTCGATCCGTACGACGCCGTCGCGGTCGAAGTTGCGCAGCAGCCGCATGGCGGCGGCCACGGCGACGGCGGCCACCCCGCCGCTCGCGAGCGCGACGAGCAGCGCCGGCGTCGTCCCCAGCCCGGCCGCCAGCGCGGCGCGGCCGCCGATGCCGAAGAAGGCCACGGCGGCCACGAGGCTGCGGACGCTCAGCAGGTTGAGGCCGCCCGCCAGCCCGGCGCCCGCCGCGTGCTCGAGGTGCACGTCGCCGTGCTCGAGGCCGAGCAGCGAGGCGGCGAGCTGCAGCAGCAGCGCGCTGCCGCCGAGCACGGCGCAGACGAGGAAGAGAGTGGCCACGCCCGGTCCGGTGGTCAGGCGGGGGAGGGGAGCTCGCGGCGGCCGTCGAGCACGGCGTGCGCGGCGTCGTGGCCGGCGGCGAGCCGCCGCACCTCGTCGTCGAGGGCGCGCGCCACGTCGAGCGCGGTGGTGAGGCGTGCGACGTCGCCGACACCGCCCTGCAGCCGCAGCAGGTCGAGGCGGATCGTCTCGAGCGCGGCGACGGTCTGCTCCAGCCGTCGGGCGGCGGCGTCGCGCGCCTCGCGCAGCTCGGCGCTCACCGACTCGCGCCGCTCGGCCACGTCGCCGCCCGCGCCGGCCGCGAGCGTCGAGGCCTCGCCCGGAGTGCTCGCGCTGGCGAGCAGCGTGTCCAGATCGCGCAGCCGCGCGCGCATGGTCTGCGCGTGCGCCTCGAGCTGGCGCACCACGTCGGGCAGGTCGCCGAGTCGCGCGCGCAGGGGCTTGGGCAGCGCCTCGAAGAGCTGCGCCGCGGCGAGGCCGATGGCCACCTCGGTGGGGCGCTGCACGAGCTGGTCGGGGGCGCCGCGCCCGCCGCGGCCGGCGAGCACGCGCGCCAGCCACTGGCCCGGCCGGCTCTCCCAGAACTTCAGCCGCAGCTCGGCCACGCGGCCGGGGCGCAGCCCGCGCGCCGGGAAGGTGACCCCGAGCACGCTCCCCACCACGGTGAGCAGCGCCGGCGCGCCCAGGACCCAGCCGCTGATGTGGATGGGGCCCCGCATGCCCTGATGGACGAGGAAGGGCATGACGGTGAGGAAGCCCAGCAGTCCCGCCCACGAGCCGTACACCGCGATGCGGAGCACACGGGCCAGCCAGGCCGGCACCGTGGAGACGTCGAGCGCCGACTCCTCGCGCAACTGCTCGACGTGGACGCGCAGCGCCTGCGTGAGATCGGCGGGGCGGTAGCCCAGCCGCAGCACGCGCCAGGCGTATCGCAGATGGAAGGCGGCGATCGGCACCGCCGGCGCGACGCCGGCGAGCAGGAAGCGCCAGACGAGGTCCAGGCGCAGCTGGTCCGGCATGACGACGGCGCGCACCAGCAGGCCGTACGCCCCGAGCGCGCTCACGCCCATCCAGACGAGGTAGGCCGGCATGAGCGGGTCCCGCTTCTGCAGCCAGACACGGAGCGGCGCCGGCAGCGTCGCGCGCTCCTGCGTGGCCTGCGCCAGCGCCTCGGCCACCGCCTCGCCGCTCACGTAGCGCGACAGCGGGTCCTTCGCCAGGCAGCGCTCGACGACACGGGCGAGCGCGCCGGGCACCGGGCCGCCGCCCGGTGCGGCGAGCGGCGGCGGCGCCTCGGTGAGGTGCTTGGCGAGCACCGCCGGCACCGTCGGCGCGTCGAAGGGGAGGCGCCCGGTGAGCATCAGGTAGCCCACCACGCCCAGCGCGTAGAGGTCGCTGCGCCCGTCCAGCGACTCGCCGGCGGCCTGCTCGGGGCTCATGAAGTGCGCCGTTCCCATCACCTGCTGCTCGTCGGTGAGCACCGTCGTCTCCTGCACGTGCGCGATGCCGAAGTCGGTGAGCAGGGCGCGGCCGCTGCCGCGCTCGAGCAGGATGTTGTCGGGCTTCACGTCGCGGTGCACCACGCCCTGGGCATGGGCGTAGGCCAGCGCCCACGCCGCCTCGCGGAGGATGCGCGACGCCTCGGCGGGCGGCAGCGCGCCGCGCGCGCGCAGCCGCTGCCCCACCGTCTCCCCATCCACGTAGGCCATGGCGAAGTAGACGTACGCCCCCGCCTCGCCCACCCGGAAGATGGGGACGATGTTGGGGTGCGACAGCTTGGCCGCGGTGCGCGCCTCGCGCAGGAAGCGCTCGCGGAGGGGGGGACGGGCGGCGAGCGCCGGTGGCAGGATCTTGATCGCCACCAGCCGGTCCAGGCTCACCTCGCGCGCCAGGTAGACCACCCCCATCCCGCCGCGTCCCAGCTCCCGCTCCAGCGAGTACTGGCCGGCGAACGCCTGCTGCAGGGCGAGGAAGTCGGGATCGGGGGCGGGGGCGGGGAGGGGCGGCATGCCGCTAGGATACGGCGGGGAGGGACCAGGGACCAGGGAGCGGGAAACAGGGAGCGGGAAACGGGAAGCAGGGGCGTCGATTAGCTTTCGGAGTCATGAGTGCCACCGAGAACGGCTTCACCTACTACCGCAAGGGACTCGGCCTGAAGGCCGAGGTCCAGGAGACGCTCGCCGCCGACTACAGCGGGCACCTCGTGGACCTGCTCCGCGCGCGCGACTTCACCCTCACGGCCGAGGACGTGACGGTGCGGCTGGCGCGCGAGTTCGGCTTCTGCTACGGCGTGGAGCGGGCCGTGGACTACGCCTACCAGACGCGGCGCAAGTTCCCGGACCGCCGCGTCTTCCTGGCCGGCGAGATCATCCACAACCCGCACGTGAACGGCCGCCTGCGCGAGATGGGGGTCGTCTTCCTCGAGCCCAGCGCGGCCGGCTTCGACTTCTCGGCCGTGCAGCCGGCGGACGTCGTCATCCTGCCGGCCTTCGGCGTGACGATCGCCGACTTCGAGGCGCTCCGCGCCCTCGGCTGCGTGGTGGTGGACACCACCTGCGGCTCGGTGCTCAACGTCTGGAAGCGGGTGGAGAGCTACGCGCGCGACGGCTTCACGGCGCTCATCCACGGCAAGTACTACCACGAGGAGACGCGGGCCACGGCGTCGCAGGTGCGGCACTACCCGGACGGGCAGTACATCATCGTGCGCGACATGGCCGAAGCACGCGCGGTGTGCGACTACATCGAGGGGCGCGGCGACCGCGAGGCCTTCCTGCGCCGCTTCGCGCACGCCGCGTCGCCCGGCTTCGACCCGGACGCGCATCTGCAGCGGGTGGGCGTGGCCAACCAGACGACGATGCTGGCCCGCGAGTCGCTGGCCATCGCCGCCGAGGTCGGGGCGGCGATGGAGCGCGCCTACGGCGCCGACCATCGCGCCGAGCACTTCCGCAGCTTCGACACGATCTGCTCGGCCACGCAGGAGCGGCAGGACGCGGTGCACGAGCTGCTGGCCGAGCCGCTGGACGTGATGGTGGTGGTGGGCGGCTTCAACTCCAGCAACACGATGTCGCTGGCCGCGCTCTGCGCCGAGAAGGTGCCGACGTACCACATCGAGGACGCGTCGGGGATCGACCCGGAGCTGCGCCTCATCCGCCACCTGCCCACGGGGAGCAAGCAGGAGACGACGACGCACGACTGGCTCCCCGCCGTCGGCCCGCTGCGCGTGGGGCTCACCGCCGGCGCCAGCACGCCGAACAACAAGATCGGCGAGACGGTGGCGCGCATCTTCGCCACGCGGGGGATCGACCCGGGCGCGATCGAGTAGCTCGATCCCCGGCGCGCCGGGGCAGGGAGTGCGAACCGGCTGCCGCGGATCTGCGCGGAGCGCCTGCGGCGCGAACGGCCGCGGCGCAGCCGCATCCGCGCGATTCGCGGCAGGGCAGTCCGGGCGACTCAGAGTGCCGCGGCCGCGATGCGGGCCGTCTCGGCCAGCACGGCGGCGCCGACGGCGATGCTCTCCTCGGCGGCGTGGAAGCGCGGGGAGTGGGCGGGGATGATCTCGCCGTCGGGCTCGCGGGCGCCGATGCGGAGGAAGCAACCCGGAAGGTGCTCCAGGTAATGGGCGAAGTCCTCGCCGCCCAGGTTGAGCGTGCCGAGCGGGCGGAGGGCCTCGGGGCCGAGGAGGCGCGTCACCGCGTCGCGCGCCCAGCCCACCGGCGCGGCCGGGTTGACGATGGGCGGCGGGCCCTGCTCGATGTCGACGTGCACCTCGAGGCGGTGCGTGATGGCCACGCCGGCCGCGATGCGGTGCAGCTCGTCGTGCAGCAGGCTGCGCGTCTCGGGTGCGATGGCGCGCAGCGTGCCCACCAGGCGCGCGGTGCCGGGGATGACGTTGGGCGCGCTCCCCGCCTGCAGCATCCCCACCGTGACGACGCCCGCGTCGGCCGGGGCGAGGCGGCGGGCGACGATCGTCTGCAGCGCCAGTACCAGCGCGGCGGCGCCGACGATCGGGTCGGAGCCCTCGTGCGGGCGGGCGGCGTGCGCGCCGCGGCCCACGAACTCGACGGTGAAGCTGTCGGCCGACGCGGCCACCGGCCCCGGCTCGGCCACCACCTCGCCGACCACGAAGCGGCGGTCCACGTGCGCGCCGAAGATGGCGCGCGCATCGGCGAGCGCGCCGGTGTCGAGCACGGCGCGGGCGCCGCGCCCCGTCTCCTCGGCCGGCTGGAGGACCACCAGCACGTCGCCGCGTGCCGGAGTCGCGGCGAGCAGCGCGGCGGCCCCCACCGCCCACGCGGCGTGCACGTCGTGCCCGCAGGCGTGCATGACGTCGGGCACCGTGGACGCGAAGGGGAGCCCGGTGTCCTCACGAATCGGCAGCGCGTCGATGTCGCCGCGCAGCGCGACCACCGGGGCCCCGGGCTCGCGCCCCGCCACGCGGGCGACGAGGCCGGTCTCCGCCACCCGGTCGACGCGCGCGCCGGGCACCAGCTCGCGCAGCGCCGCCTCGAGCCGGGCACGGGTCTCGTGCTCGGCGCCGGAGAGCTCGGGGTGCGCGTGCAGGTCGCGGCGCAGCGCGACGAGCCGCGCGCGCAGCGGCTCCGGGAGGAGCGGGGGGACGGGGGGCGTCACCGCGGGGCGATCTCCTCGAAGCGCAGGTTCGCCACCGGGTAGTGGCGCCAGGTGGCGTGGTCGAAGTGCCACCACTCCGGCGGGTAGACGGCGAAGCCCTCCGCCTCCATGGCGCGGCGGAGCAGGGCGCGCAGCGCGCGCTGGCGCGACGTGCCGCCGGGATAGTCCGCGTAGGCGCGCGGCGTGAACTCGTCGTAGCCGCTCGGCATCTCCACCTCGCGGCCGGTGGCCAGGTCGTAGAGGCTCACGTCGGCGGCGGCGCCGCGGTTGTGGCGCGAGCCGGTGCGCGGATCGGCGACGAACTCACGCTGCGCCGGCGGCGTGGCGTCCCAGAACATCTTCGTCACGTACCACGGGCGGTAGGCGTCGTGCACGACGATGCCGTAGCCCAGCGCCGCCAGCCGATGGTGCGCGCGCACGAGCGCCTCGGCGGCGGGACGCTGCAGGAAGGCGCGCGGCGCCTCGTAGAAGCGCGCGCCCATGAAGTTGTTCGTCGTCGCGTAGCGCACGTCCAGGTGGATGGTGCGGTCGAGCGCGACGAGCTCCACGAGCTCCGGGGTTCGCAGCGAGTCCGGCTGGGGCGGCGGCGCGGCGGCCAGCGCCTCGCGGCGCAGCGCCTCCACCGGCCGCTGCGGCACGATGCGGAACGCGGCGCCGTCCTCCGGCGCGAAGGCGAGGCGCGCGAGCCGTGTGGCGCCGCGCACGAGCGCGACCACCGCGCCGTCGCCGCGCCGCTCGACGCGCAGCGTCTCGGCCGGCGCGGGCGCGGCGACGACGAGGCGCGTGGCCAGCGAGTCGAGCGCACGGAGCGGCCGCCGCGCGGAGTCGGCGCCGAGCAGGTGGAGCCGGCCGCCGTCCTCGAGCAGCAGCACCGTGTCGGCACCGGCCGCGTAGCCGCCGACGAGGGCGCGCCAGGGCGCGCGCGGTTCCGGCGGGAGCGCCAGGCGCACGTCGGCGATCCGGTCGTCGGGTGGTCGGGCGCCGGTGTCGGGCACGCCGGACGACGCACCCACCCCGCCGGTCGCGGAGGGGCGCGGCGCGCAGGCAGCAACGAGGACGATGGCGGCAACGGCGCCGAGGGCGGCCGTCACGGGGTGGCGGGGGAGGGGATGGTGGCGCATCAGCGGCACAGTATCATTGCCGCCGTCCCGCTGGCGCGGTCGCACCGCCACCGCCGGCCTCCGTGAGGCCGGCGCGGGCGAGCGACGACGGATCGGAGCGCGAGCTGGATGGGCGCATCGGCCATGCCTCCGACGGGAGGGTCACTTCGGGCGGCAGAGGCAGTAACCTTCGTCGTCGCCGCGCGGGCGGCAAGCCGCCCCGACGCGCCGCGCGCCATCTCCCGTCACGTGCTCACCCATGCCGAACTTCGTGCTCCTGCCTCGCTGCCGGCTCGCGGCGTTGGGCCTTCTCCTCTCCGCCTGCGCGCCGGCCACGCCACCGGCCACGCCGCCCGCCGCAACACCGGCGGCCGCGTCCGCGGCCGAGCACCGCGCGATCGTCGTCAGCTTCGACTCGATGAACGAGCGCCGCATGCTGGAGACGGTGGACCCGGCCGCCGTGCCCACCTTCCGTGCCCTCTTTGCCGGCGGCGCCTGCACCGACGGCGCGCGGCCGGCCTTCCCGAGCCTCACGTCGCCCGGACACGCGGCGCTCTGGACGGGCGCCTACGGCAACGTCAACGGCATCGCCGCCAATTCGCAGCCGGTGCTGCCGCAGCCCGAGCACACGCTGCTCGAGTCGACGTCCGGCTACTCGGCCGCGGCACTCCGGGCGGAGCCGATCTGGCTGGCGGCGGCGCGCAGCGGGGTCACCGTCTACGCGCACCACGTGACGCAGGCGCCCGGCCCGCCCGGCTACCCGCCGGTGCGCGGGCCCGAGCCCGCGCTCGCCGCGCGCCGCGCCGCGGCGGAGTCGCTGCTCGCCCTGCCGGGCGTGCAGGTGGTGAACGGCTACAACCGCGAGATCGCGCCGGCCATCGCCCTCACGGCGCGCAGCGCACCGCCGCACGAGCCGGGCGCCTGGCGGAACCTGGACCGCCTGGGCGCCACCGTGTCGCCGCGCGAGATCGCCTGGGCGGTGGGGCGCGGGCGCGACTCGCTCTTCGCGCTGCTCTACGGCCGCGAGCAGATCGACCGCGTGCTGGTGGCGCGCACGCGCGACGCCGCGGCCGGCGTCACCGCGGTGGCCGCCCCGGTGGAGCGCGCGCCGATCGCCGGCCGCGCGCTGGCGCGCCACTTCTCGGCGCCGCTCGAGGTGCCGGTGGACGGCGGGCGCGTCTACGTGAGCGTGCGCCTCTTCGACGTCGCGCCGGACGGCAGCGACTACCTGCTCTTCATTCCCGAGCTGCAGGTGGTGGAGGGAAACCGCCCGGCGGTGGCGGCGGCCTACGACGCGGCGGTGCGCGGCTGGTACGGCAACTCCGGCCTGCACCTGGCCGAGCGCGGCGGCCTGGGGCCGATGATCGCCGACGGCGGCGATGGCACGGCGGAGCTGCGCTACCTGGAGACCGCCGAGCAGATGACGCGCTCGTTCATGCGCGGCGTCGAGTGGGCGTGGACGACACAGCGGCCGCGCCTCTTCCTCACCTACTTCCCCGGCCTCGACGAGGTGGACCACAGCCCGATCTACGGCCTGTCGGTGCCGGGCGTCCCGGGCTACGACGCCGCCCGGGCAGCGCGGCTGCGCGAGCTGCGCGCCCGCACCTGGCAGCTGGCGGACCTGCAGCTCGCACAGCTTCGCCGCTTCGTGGGCGACGATCCCAACACCGCGCTCTTCGTCAGCGGTGACCACGGCATGCGCGTCTACTGGCGCGTCTTCCAACCGAACGTCGCGCTCGCGCAGGCCGGGCTCCTCGCCACGGACAGCACCGGGCGCATCGACCTGTCGCGCACGAAGGCGCTCTCGCCCAACGGCTACTGGGTGATGCTGAACCGCACGGCGTGGAAGGGCGGGATCGTGCCGCCCGCCGAGGAGGCGGCGGTGCTGGCCGCGGCGCGCGGGGCGCTGGAGGCGGCGCGCGGGCCCGACGGGCGGCCGATCGTCACCCGGCTCTGGCGCGGCGACGAGGCGGACTCGCTCGGCATCGGCGGGCCGGTGGGCGGCGACCTGTACTACGACGTGGCCGACGGCTACTACTGGTCCACTGCGGCCACCGGGCCGCTGGTGCGCGATGCCGTGCCGATGGGGGCGCACGGCTTCCCGAGCGTGCGCGCCGACATGCAGACGGTGTTCTGCATGGCCGGCGTCGCGGTGCCGCCGCATCGCCTTCCCCGCGGGCGCACCATGGACGTCGCGCCGAGCGTGGCCGAGTGGCTGGGCATGCAGCCGCCGCTCGACGCGGTGGGCCACTCGATCCTCGGCGCGCTGCTCGGCCGGTGAGTTGTTAGGCACCGGCGGCCGCGC
>DASTRO010000278.1:0-13820 GCA_035761165.1 Gemmatimonadaceae bacterium
TGAGTGCTCAGCGATCAGCGGAACGACCTCGGGCTGGCCAGTAGTGGCTGGTCAGAGGGTGTTACGCTGAGCGCTGAGCGCTCAGCGCTCAGCGCTGCTACTCCCCCCTCATCCGCCGCGACGCCTCCTCCAGCATGCGGCGCTCGTCGGCGGTGAGGCTCTCCAGGCCGTGCTGCGAGATCTTGTCGAGCAGCTGGTCCAGGTCCGTCGAGGCGGCGAGGGTCGGGCGCGGGGTGGGGGGGGCGACCTGGAAGCTCGGCCGCTGGGCGAGCGCCGCCTTGCTCTTCGCCACCACGTCATCCACCTCGTCGCCGCGCGGGCGCGGGCGCGGCAGGCTGCGCGGGATGGCGCGCGGCGGGGAGTCGTCGTAGTCGGGCACGGAGGAGACGTGCGCCCGCAGGCCGTCGCCGCGGGTGGCGTCGGCCACGCGCAGGTAGAGCCACCCGGTGAGGAAGCCGCCGAGGTGGGCGAAGTGCGCCACGTGGCCGGGGCTGTTGGCGACGCCGTTGACGAGGTCCATCAGCACGAGCAGCGCGATGAACCACTTCACCTTGATCGGCAGGACGGCGAACAGGTAGACCTCGTCGTCCGGCCAGCGGCGGGCGTAGGCGAGCATCACGCCGTAGATGGCCGCCGACGCGCCGACGAGCGCGCTGCCGCGCCAGAAGAGCAGGTGCAGCAGCAGCCCGCCCAGCCCGCACAGCAGGTAGTAGCGCGTGAACTCGGCCCCGCTCCACTCACGCTCCACGCGCGGGCCGAAGAGGAAGAGCGTGTACATGTTCAGCGCGAGGTGCCAGAACCCCGCGTGGACGAACATGTACGTGACCACCGTCCACCACGTGCGCGAGAGGTCGCCCGTGTGGAAGCCGAGCAGGGCGGTCATGTCGCTGGCCGAGACCACCGTGAGCTGCAGGAAGAAGATCGCGACGTTGATCGCGATCAGCGCCTGCACGGCGGGCGTCAGCCGTGGTGCCTGGGGCTCGTCGGTGGAGTAGGACATGCGCGCAACCTGCTGAGAGACGACTCGGAGAGGGAGTGGTACGTGGTACGCGGCACGCGGTGCGGGACGGCCGGCGCACTGCTGTCACGCGCGCCTCGTCACCCGTGCCTCGTCACTCGCGTCCCACCACGGCTCCCTCCCCTCCTAGGACACGACGGTCCGCTCCCGGTTCCGCCTCAGCGCGGCGGCGGCGCGGTGAGCCGGCGCAGGAGCCGCACGTCGCCGTGCAGCCCCGTGGCCTGTGCCAGCAGCTCTCCCCAGCGCGAGTCCAGCGGACCGATCCCGGTGGGCTCGTCGGGGTGGATGACGATCGCCACGCGCTCGCTGACCGCGTGGGCCTGCTCCACCAGCCGCAGTAGCTGCGCGTCGGTGGTGTGCTCGCCCGGCGCGAGGACGAGCGCGTGCTCCAGCCCCAGCTCCGCCGCCGCGCCCAGTGTGGCGTGGATGCGACCGAGCGCGGGTGCCGCCATCGTACCATCGGTGGTGACCTGCACCATGCGCAACTGCGGCGCCAGCGCGCGCACCGCTTCGGGCCGCTGGCCGTCGCTCTCCGCCAGCACCGGCAGCGGGAGCCGCGCCTGCGCCAGCGCGGCCTGCAGGCACTCGACGTTGCCGAGCGGGTCGCGCCCGGCCAGCGCGATGGAGTGAAAGGTGGCGCGCGCGGCGAGCCGCCGCATCTCCTCGGCCAGCGCCATCGCGCTGTACATCACGGCCGTCTCCGCCTCGCCGGCGAAGCGCACGGCGAGCTGGCGGCGGCCGGTCCAGATCCCCTGCGACTGCACGGCGGGGAGCACGCCGACGAGGGCGGCGGCGGGGCCCATGGTGGGGACGCTCATGCGGGTGCTCCGGTCTCACGTTCGACCGGCACCGGCGAGCCCGGCGCGTCCAGGGCGAGCTGGACCAGCCGCTCGCACAGGTCGCCGAAGCTCAGGCCGGCGGCGGCGGCGGCCTGGGGGATCAGGCTGGTCTCGGTCATGCCCGGCAATGTATTCGCTTCGAGGCAAAAACCCTCGCCCTCCGGCGTGAACCGGAAGTCGATGCGGGCACAGCCGCGGAGCTTGAGCGCCTGGAAGGCGCGCTGCGCCTGCGCCTGCAGCTCGGCGGCCACGGCCGGGTCGAGGCGCGCCGGGAACTCCTCGGCGGCCATCCCCGGCGTGTACTTGCATTCATAGTCGTAGATCTCCTTCCGCGGGATGATCTCGCCGACCGGCAGCGCCTCGCCGCCGAGGATCCCGACGGTGAGCTCGCGGCCGGGGACGAAGCGCTCGAGCATCACCTCGTCGTCGTAACGGAAGGCCTCGTCGATGGCCGCCGGCAGCTCGGCCGCGCGTCGGACGACGGTGAGCCCGACGGTGGAGCCCTGCTTGGACGGCTTGACGACGACCGGCAGCCCGAGGGTCATCTCGAGCTCGCGCGCCACCTGGTCCCTGGTCCCCGGTCCCTGGTCCCTGGTGAGCATCACCCAGTCGGCCGTGCGCACGCCGGCGGCGCGGAAGAGGTGCTTGCTCAGGTCCTTGTCCATGGCCAGCGCGCTGGCCAGGTGCCCGCTCCCGGTGTAGCGCACGCCGGCGAGGTCGAGCATCGCCTGGATGGTGCCGTCCTCCCCGCTGCCGCCGTGCAGCCCGAGCACGACGACGTCCGCCTCGCGCACCGCGGGGAGCGAGAGCAGGGTGGCGGCGAAGCCGCCGGCGCGCAGCTGCTCCAGCTCCTCGGGGGTGGGGGGCACGATGCCGACGCCGCGTCGCAGCGCCTCGAGGTCCACGACCCCGGTGGCGGGATCGACGGCGGTGACGGCATGCCCGCGCTCGCGGAGCGCGGTCGCCATGCGGAGCCCGGAGGCGATGGAGACGTCGCGTTCGGCGGAGGTGCCGCCGAGGAGGACGGTGAGCTTCACGGCGTGGTCGTTGAGGGGATCTCGTCGAGTCTCAAGGGACGTACCAGAAGGCGAGCGATGAGCGACGAGCGAGGAGCGACGAGCGGGGCCCCCGGGCGGGCCAGTCCTGGCCTCCCGGGGGGTGCGCGGGTCACTCGTCGCTCATCGCTCGTCGCTCCCCTACCCCATCAGGAATCTCAGCAGGTCACCCCGCGTCACGATCCCCTGCACGGCGCCGTCGGAGCGCACGAGCACGGCGTGGTTGGACTTCGTCAGCAGCTTCACGATCGAGTCGGTCGGCTGACCGGCGTCGACGATCGGGTAGGGCGCCTCCATCACGTCGGCCACCGAGCGCTCGAGCGTCTTCGGCTCCTCCAGCGCCCTTGCGGTCAGCGCGGCCTCGCTCACCGAGCCCACGCAGCTCTCGCCGTCGAGCACGGGAAGCTGCGAGATGTCGTGCACGCTCATCAGGCTCAGCGCCTGGCGCACGCTCGCGCCCGGCGCGACGCTGACCACGGCCGGCGTCTCGCCGCCGTGCTTGCTCGTCAGCACCTGGCCCAGCGTGCCGCGCTCGGCGTCGAGCATCTGGTTCTCGCGCATCCACTCGTCGTTGTAGACCTTGGAGAGGTAGCGCTCGCCCGTGTCGCACAGGAAGGTGACGACCAGCGCCTCCGGATCGTTGACGCGGCGCGCGACGCCGAGCGCGACGTGGGCGATGAGCCCGGAGGAGCCGCCGACGAAGAGCCCCTCCTCGCGCGTCAGCCGGCGCGCCATGGCGAAGGCGTCGCGGTCGGTGACGGTGACGTAGTCGTCGATCACCGACAGGTCGAGCGTGCCCGGGACCTTGTCCTGCCCGATCCCCTCCACCTTGTACGGGCGCCCGGTGTCGCTGGCCGAGCCGCTGCGCCACGTCTCGGCGAGGATGGAGCCCACTGGGTCGCCGGCGATGACCTGGATCTTCGGGTTCTTCTCCTTCAGGTAGCGCCCGACGCCGGTGATGGTGCCGCCGGTGCCGGCTGCGGCGACGAAGTGCGTGATGCGCCCCTCGGTCTGCTCCCAGAGCTCGGGGCCGGTGGTGGCGTAGTGCGCCTCGGGGTTGGCCTGATTGTAGAACTGGTTGGCGAGAATGGCGTTGGGCGTCTCGTGGGCGATGCGCTTGGCCATCATGACGTAGTTGTCCGGATGATCGGGCGGCACGGCGGTGGGGGTGACGATGACCTCCGCGCCGAACGCCTTGAGGAGCCGCACCTTCTCCTGCGACATCTTGTCGGGGAGGGTGAAGATGCAGCGGTACCCCTTGATCGCCGCCGCCATCGCCAGGCCGACGCCGGTGTTCCCGCTGGTCCCCTCGACGATGGTGCCGCCCGGCCTGAGCTGCCCGGCCCGTTCGGCCGCCTCGATGATGGGCAGCCCGATGCGGTCCTTCACGCTCCCACCGGGGTTGAAGAACTCGGCCTTGCCGTACACCGGCGTGACGATGCCGCGGGTCACGCGGTTGAGCCGGATGAGCGGCGTCCAGCCGATGGTCTGGATGACGTCGTCGTAGGGCCGGCGGTGGCGGGGCTGGGATGTGGGAGAGGACATGGACGAGGGTAGAGGGGGCTGGGGACCAGGGACCGACGAGACGAGGGTACGGTGGGCGATGATGCGATGATGGTCGGGCGGCGGCGCGAGGTGATCGTGGTAGTCGGGGGGGGGCCCCGCGCCGCGGTCCGTGCGCCGCGCCCTCCTCCCTCCGCTCTCCTCCCCGTTCCCTATTCCCTCTCGCGTATCGTGTCCTCCGGCAGCGGCGGCGCATCCGGATGCCGGAAGAGGATCGGGAAGAGCACGGAGATCCCCACCGGCACGCCGTCCAGGCGCGCCGGGGCGAAGCGCAGGCGGCGCGAGCCGGCGACGGCGGCCGAGTCGAGCCCCGGATAGCCGCTCGACTCGGCCACCATCGTGCTCTCCGGCCAGACGCGCCCGAGCGAGTCGATGTAGAGCCGCAGCGTGACGTCGGCCTGCACCTTCCGCTCGTACAGGTCGGGCGGATACTGGAAGGGGAGCTCCGCGTTCTGCAGCACGGGCGGCACGTCGGGCATGCCGTCGGCGCGCACCGCCTGGATCGCCTTCTTCGCATCGTCCGACGACATGCACGCGGCGCACAGCAGCAGAGCGGCGAGCGACGCGAGACGGCGCACGGGAAGCATGGGGACAATCTACACGGGGGGGCGAGCAGCGATCAGCGATGAGCGACGAGGGGCTCCGGTGTAGGTCGGAGCGCCTCGCGCGGTGGGCGGGCCGCTCGGCGGTTCGTCGGGGCGTACAGCGTCGAGCGGCGAGGGGTGGGGAGCGTCGAGGAGGGGGCGCTGCGGCGGGGCCGGGGGGCGTCTGCCGTGGGCGGGTCCCTCAGCAGCGTCGGGCGGGCGTCTGGCGTCTGGGGGCGTGCAGCGAGAAGCGTGTGGCGGGGACGTTCTGGTGGTGGGCGCGGGGGCGGGTGGCGGTATCGTGGTAGTCGGGGGGGGGCCCCCGCGCCGGGCGCCGTCGCGCCACCGCGATTCCCTGCCCGCTCGACGCTCCCCGCTCCACGCCCCTCTACGCTCGACGCCAGACGCTCGACGCCCCTCTACGCCAGACGCCCTTCTCGTCGCGGATGCGCCGCCCCCCCGACGACACACCCTCGTCGCGCTCGGCGCCTCCGGCCGACCGCCATCGCCCGCTACCGCCCGAAGTACCCCAGCAGCTCCTGCTCGCGCTCGCGCGTCAGCACGCCGTGATCGTACGTCGGCAGGCGTGAGAGCTCCGCCGCCGAGCGGTCCGGCACACGCACCACCTCGGCGTCGTCCTGCAGCTGGGCCAGCTCGATCGGCACGAGCACGTGCCGGTCCCGCCGGTCGTCCAGCTCCACGTCCAGGTAGCGCACCTTCATCGCGCCGGTGTCGACGAGCAGGTCGTGCACCGTGCCCACCTCGGCCCCGTCGGTCGCGCGCAGACGCCAGCCGCGGATGTCGGGCTCGCCGTCGGCCAGCTCGTAGCCGTCGAGCGCGTTCAGCGATTCCAGCGCCAGGACGCCGGCGCGCGGGTCGATCCCCTCGCCCGCGTGATGGTGCTCGTGCGTGCGATCCGTCGCCATCATCGTCCTCCTTCCAGTCGTCTCGCTCACGCTTCCGGCAACCGACGACCGGTCAGCCGCGCTGACCGGTCATCGTCTCCAGCGCCGCGCCGGCCGCATCGAAGTAGCGCTGCACCGCGCTCGTCTGATCGAGGAGTGGGGTCTGCGGTTGCACCGCCTCGGCGGCCCGTCGCGCGTTGTCCACGGCGCCCGTCACCGAGTCGCCGGCGCCGGCGCGCTGCAGATCGTCCAGGATGCGCGTCGCCAGCAGGAAGGCGCGATGCGCGAGGTCGGCGTGGCGCCGGGAGTTGGGCTCCTCCTGCAGCGTCCCGGCGAAGCCGCGCAGCGAGTCGGCGCGGGCCGAGACGACGTCCGTCGCGACGTCACGCTGCTCGGCGACGGCCGTGAGGGCATCGGCGAGACGGCGGATGCCGTCCGCCGTGTACTCGTGATCGAGCCCGACCGCGCCACGCTGGCGGCCCTCGGCCGCGAAGGCGAGGTAGTCGTTCACGGCGTCGGGAGCGCCGGGGACGCTCGCGGCGGGTACGACCGGCATGACGCCGAGGCTGTCGCCCGCCGCCATCGTATCCATCGCCGGCGCGCCCGGCACCGGCAGCCCGGCGAGGGCCGGGTTGGCGTCCTCGTTCGTGTTCCAGCCGAACCACCAGGCGGCCACCGCCACCACGGCCACCAGCAACAGCCACGGCCACCAGCGCCGATCCGGCTTCTTCTGGATCTCGAGCTCCGCCATCAGCTCCTCCTGCTCGGGTCACCAGGAGTGCGCGCGGCAAGCATCGGTCCATGGGGCGCCCCAACGCCGGCCTCGACCGCCTCGCGCCCGTCGTGGTACACGGAGCGCGTGCGTCACGTCACGGCAGCCCCGCCACGCCCGTGCCGCTCAGGCGGCGCCGTCCACCGCGTACACGGTCCCATTCGCCGAGAGCACGTACAGTCGCCCCGCCGCGTCCACGCCGAAGGAGAGCACCTGGCCGAGCGGACCGACGTCCCACTCGCGGACGTCCGTCACCGTGCCGTCGGCGGCGACGCGGAGACTGCGCAGCCAGCCGGCGCAGTAGTCGGAATAGAAGTAGTGGCCGACGAGCGGGGCGAGCGCGGCGTCGTCGCCGCGGTAGACGTAGCCGCCGACGATGGAGCAGGCGCCGTCGTCGTGGCCGTAGTCGAAGACCGGCGCGGTGAGCCCCGTGCGATCGCACGACTCGGCCCGGTAGCAGCGCGTGCCTTCCATGCGATTCCAGCCGTAGTTCAGCCCACCGGTGGCGATGGGCGCGACGTCGATCTCCTCGCGCGCGCCCTGGCCGACGTCGGCGATGTAGAGGCGACCCGCCGGCCCGTCGAAGGCGAAGCGCCACGGGTTGCGCAGCCCGTACGCCCAGATCTCCCCGCGCGCGCCCGGCCGGCCGACGAACGGGTTGTCGGACGGGATGGCGTACGGCGTACCGCCATCCACGTCCAGGCGCAGCAGCTTGCCGAGCAGCGTGCCGAGGCTCTGGCCGTTGCCCTGGGGATCACCGCCGCTGCCGCCGTCGCCTAACGCGACGTAGAGACGGCCGTCGGGACCGAAGCTCACCTGCCCGCCATTGTGGTTGGCGTAGGGCTGGTCCACGGCGAGGACGAGCGTGGCCGACGCCGGGTCGGCGACGTTCCGGTCGGCCGACACGCGGTAGCGCTCCACGCGCGTGTCGCCGTCGCGGTCGGTGTAGTCGACGTAGAACCAGCCGTTCTGCGCGTAGCGCGGGTGGAAGGCGAGCCCGAGGAGCCCGCGCTCGCCGCCGCTGGCCACCTTCGCCGTGATGTCGAGGAAGGGCGCGGCGCGCAGCTGCCCGTTCTCGACGACGCGGATGCGCCCCGGCTGCTCGACGACGAAGAGGCGCGCGTCGCCGGCGGGGGCGGTGAGGAAGAGCGGGCTCTCGAGCCCCGAGACGACGGGGCGGACGCGGAGCGCGGGCGCACCGGACGGCGGGGTCGGCTCGTCGCCGCTGCCGTGGCAGGCGAGGAGCGTGGCGGCGAGGAGGAACGATCGCATGACGCGCCTCCGGCGCGCGGAGCGTGGAATCGCGAGGGCTCGCGAGGGATCGCTGGCGGCGCGTCCGGTGGGCGCGGTGGCCCGGGATGCGTCAGCCGGCGGCGACGATCGTGGGCACGACGGCCACGCCGACGACCGTCGCGGGCACGGCGCGCATCGGCGCCACGGCCACCACCGGCGGCCGGTCGCCGGGGCCGCGCCCGGTCCGGCGGGCCTGCTGATGATCGCGGAAGACGACGACGAGCAGGCCGACGAGCATGGCGGCGGCGAGCAGGAGGAGGATCCATCCCCACAGGGGGAAGCGGTCGGGTGGCACCGAGCGGTCCGGCATGGGCACACGTCTCCGGGTGGTTGATGCGCGTCGTGCGGCGGTGCAGGGCGTGTGCCTCGCGTGCGGCACGCCACGGGACCGGGGCGGCGACTGGTACATCTGACCCGTGGGGTCGCGCCATGACGTCCGTAGTGTGGGCGCGAGCGTCGACCGGCGCTGGCACGCCCCGACAGCCGTACCCGCGACGCGGTCGGGCAGGATCCCCTTCAGGACCTCCACAAGGAGCGACCCATGTCGCCGTTCCGCAATCCCGGCCGCCCGGCCGCACGGCTGCTGCCTGCCGCTACCATCCTGTTCGCCGCCGCCACGCTCGGCGCCTGCGCCACGGTGCGTCCCGCGCCCGCGGTCGATCACCTCGCCTTCGACCTGGACGAGGGGCGCTGGGAGCCGGCCCGCCAGGAGGCGAGCCGCCACGGCACGCGCACCGACCTGGTGCGCCCGGGGGAGACGCTCGCCGAGTGGCACGAGCTGTTCACCGTGCAGACGGTGGACGTGCGGCGCGCCGAGGTGGACGCGCCGGCGGCAGCAGCGGCGGCGCTGCACGCGCGGCTGCAGGCGCGCTGCCCCGGCGCCGAGTGGCACGAGCTGGCCGCCGACTCGACGGCCGCGTTGTACGAGTGGCGCGTCAGCGGCTGCGCCGGCGAGGCGGACCGGCACGAGATCGGGCGCATCGTGCGCGGCGCCGAGCAGCAGGCGCGGCTCGCCTACACGGTGCACGGCGCGATGCCCGACTCGGTGCGTGACGCGTGGGTGCAGCGGATGCGCGACGCGGCGTTCTATCGAGGAGGGCGCTGAGGGGGCGGAGGGGGCGACTCAGGCCGCGGACGTGTCCGTCGCTCGCGCGGGTGCCGTCGCCGATGCTCCCTCCGTCGTGTCACGCGGCGGCCGATCCCGGGACGTGTGGGGGACGACACCGAGCAACCGCTGGAGGACCGTGAGCTGTGCCCGGTGATGCATCTCGTGCTCCTTGGTCCCGAGGAGCATCTCGAAGCGGTTCGTCGACGCGCCATCGGGCAGCCGGACGCGTTCCGCCAGGAGCGCGTCCGGCTGCCGCTCCACCCACCGCACCCAGCGATCGCCTTCCGTGCGGAGCAGATCGATGATCTCGGCCTTCGAGCGCCGACGCCGCTCCTCGGCCCGTGACTGCTGGATCACCGCGCCGAAGTCGATCGCTTCGAGCGAATCGAGGTGGGCCTCCTCGTGCACGAAGCGATCGAAGCTCGCCAGCCACGCGATGTGGACGAGGGTCTCCGCGACGGAACGGCTCTCGGGCGTGGGGCGGTAGTGATAGTGCGACTCGGGGATGTCGTCAGCGATGCGCAGCGTGGCCTCGCGCACGGCACGCATGCCGTCCGCCAGTTGACGGGTTCCGTACAGGGTCATGGTCGCCTCGCCGATCGATGAGGGGAGCCGGCGCCGGTCGGCACGACCGGCGCCGGTAGCGTGGGACGTCAGGCGGACACCAGGTAGGCCGGCAGGCGCTTCTGCAACTGTCCCCGCCAGCCGCTGGCGTTGCCGAGGAACGCCGGCATGCGCCGCGCGGCGGGGATCGCGTCGAAGCCCGACTCCACGACGCGGAGCAGCGTGCCGCCTCCGGGCGCGTCCTCGAGCGTGAAGGTGACGAGCGTGCGCGGCTCCGCGGTGTAGTCGACCGCGGGGTCGATCGCGTGCGGGTGCCAGCGCCAGGCGAAGCGTTGCTCGGGGACCATCTCGACGATGATCGCGTCGAACGTGAGGTGCTCGTAGCCCGGCAGCGCGATCGGCCCGACCACCTGCGCGCCGGGCGCGATCGTCGCGCCGGCCAGCTTCGCGCCGAACCACGCCCCCAGCTCCTCGGCGGTGGTCAGGGCGCGCCAGACGCGGGCGCGCGGCGCCTGCAGCAGGACCTGCTCCTCGATGCGGTCGCCGCTCGCGCTCGTGGGGGTGGGGGTGGGGGTGGTCGTCGTCACGTGGTACGCTCCGGTGAGGGGTCGGCCGTCGCCGGCGCGGGATCGCTGGCGAGGTGGTGCTGCAGCGCGGCGAGCCTGCCACGCCAGAACTTCCGGTACGGCTCGAGCCACGCGTCGACGTCGGCGAGCGGTTCGGCGCGCAGGCGGTAGATGCGGCGCTGCGCGTCGACGCGCGCTTCGACGAGGCCGGCGTCACGCAGCACGCGCAGGTGCTTCGACACGGCGGGCTGGCTCATGTCGAGTGCGTCGACGAGCTCGCCCACCGTGCGCTCCCGCTCGCGCAGCAGGTCGAGCACGCGGCGGCGATGCGGCTCGGCGAGGATCTCGAAGACGGCGGTGGTCACGGCTGTAATATGCTCATACAGGCATATAGCTGTCAAGGCATATGACGGCCATGCCGCGCCACCGCACCTGCCGTCACCCCCGCGCGCGCTCGGCCAGCTCGGCGAGCAGGGTGAGGGCTTGCAGGGGCGTGAGCGCGTTCGGGTCGAGGGCGCGGAGCCGCTCGACCACCGGGTGCGGCTCCGCCGGCGCGAAGAGCGCCAGCTGGTCGGCCGCGGGCTCGCTGCGCGGCGTCCGACGGCCGCCCGCCCGTCCACGCCGCTCGCCGCTCGCCGCTCGCCGCTCGTCGTCCACCAGCGCCTCCTGCTCCAGCACGTGCAGCACCTCGCGGGCACGGGCGAGGACGGCGTCCGGGAGCCCCGCGAGGCGACCGACCTCGATGCCATACGAGCGGTCCGCGCCACCCGGCTGCAGGCGGTGGAGGAAGAGGATCTGGTCGCCCACCTCGCGCACGCCGACGTTGAGGTTGCGCACTGCCGGCAGCTCGTCGGCCAGCTGCGTGAGCTCGTGGTAGTGCGTGGCGAAGATCGTCTTGCAGCCGATGCGCTCGTGCAGGTGCTCGCTCACCGCCCAGGCGATGGAGACACCGTCGTAGGTGCTCGTGCCGCGCCCGATCTCGTCCAGCAGGACGAGGCTGCGCGCCGTCGCCGTATGCAGGATGGCGCTCGTCTCGCTCATCTCCACCATGAAGGTGGACTGGCCGCGCACCAGGTTGTCGCTGGCGCCGACGCGGGTGAACAGCCGGTCCACGACGCCCACCGTGGCGCGCGCGGCCGGCACGAAGCACCCCACCTGCGCCATCAGCACGATGAGCCCCACCTGGCGCAGGATGGTGCTCTTGCCGGCCATGTTGGGCCCGGTGAGGATGACGAGCCGCGCGTCCTCGGTGAGGCGCACGTCGTTGGGGATGAACTTCTCGCGCGGCATCATCCGCTCCACCACGGGATGGCGGCCGGCGGCGATGTCGAGCGCGAAGTCGTCGGTGACGACGGGCCGCACGTAGCCCTCGCGCGCCGCCACCTCGGCGAAGCTGGCCAGCACGTCCAGCTCGGCCACCGCGGCGGCCACGCACTGCAGGCGCCGGATCTCGCCGCCGACGCGCGCCCGCAGCGCCTCGAACAGCTCGCGCTCGCGCGCCTCGATGCGCTCGCTCGCCGTCAGCACCCGCTCCTCGTACGCCTTGAGCGCGGGCGTGACGTAGCGCTCGGCGCCGGTGAGCGTCTGGCGGCGCTGGTAGTCGTCGGGGACGAGGTGCCGGTTGGCGTTGGTGACCTCGATGTAGTAGCCGAAGACGCGGTTGAAGCCGACCTTGAGCGAGCCGATGCCGGTGCGGCGGCGCTCCTCCTCCTGGATGCCGGCGATGGCGTCCTTGCCGCCGGCGCAGAGGGCGCGCAGCTCGTCGAGCTCGGGGTCCACGCCCGCGCGGATGGTCTCCTCCTCGCCGATGGCGACGGGCGGGCGGTCGACGAGGGCGTCCTGGAGCGCGGTGGCGACGTCGGCGCAGCCGTCCCAGGCGGCGAGGAGGCGGTGGAGGGCGTGGGTGGCGAGCGTCGAGCGGCGAGCGTCGAGCGGCGGGGGAACGGCGGGCGGGGATTCGGTGCTGGTCCCGCGGGCGGCCGGAGCGATCGTGTGGTTCGGGGGGGGGCCCCCGCGCGACGCGTCGTCCTCGCCACCCTCTGCCAGCCGCCGCAGCGCCCGCTCCACCTCGGGCAGTCGCGCCACCGAGGCGCCGAGCGCGCCCAGCTCGCGCGGTGTCGCGCGGCCTGCGGCCGCCTTGCTCGCCAGTCGCTCCACGTCGCGCACGCCGTCCAGCGCCTGCCCCAGCGCGTCGCGCGCCAGCGCGTCCTCCACCAGCGCCGCCACCGCGTCCAGCCGCGCGTCGATCTCGCGGCGGTCGAGCAGCGGCGCGAGCAGCCACTGGCGCAGCAGCCGCGCGCCCATCGGCGTGCGCGTGCGATCGAGCACGCCGAGCAGCGTGCCGGAGACGTCGCCGCGGGCCGCCACGTCGCCGCGTAGCGGCTCGACGAGCTCCAGGTTGCGGCGCGTCATCTCGTCCAGCGGCATCGTCAGGCCAGCGCGCTCCAGGCGCGGCGGTGCGAGCTGCGGGAGCCCCGCGGGCTGCAGCTCGCGCAGGTAGCGCAGCAGCGCGCCGGCGGCGCCGAGCGCCGCGTCGTCGCCGCCGCCCAGGCCGAAGCCGTCGAGCGTGAGGACGCCGAAGTGGTCCGCCAGGTCGTCGCGCGCCAGCGCCGGGTCGAACTCCCAGGCGTCGCGCTCGGTGACCAGCGCCTCGTCCACCCGCGGGCGCCGTGCCGCCGCCGGCCCGTTGCCGGGGACGAGGATCTCGCGCGGCGCGAAGCGCGACAGCACGGTGTCGAGCTCCGACCCGGCGCCGGCGGTGGCGAGGCGGAACTCGCCCGTCGAGAGGTCCGCCGCCGCCACGCCGACGCGGTCGCCCACGGCGTGCAGCGCGCAGAGGAAGTTGTTGCGGCGGCCGTCGAGCAGGTCGTCGGCGAAGGCGGCGCCCGGCGTGATCGTCTCGATCACCTCGCGCTTCACGATGCCCTTCGCCGTCTTCGGGTCCTCCACCTGCTCGCAGATGGCGACGCGGAAGCCCTGCTGCACGAGGCGGCGCAGGTACTCGTTGACCGCCTTCACCGGCACGCCGGCCAGCGGCACCTCGGCCGCGCCGCCGTTGTTGCGCGAGGTGAGCGTGAGGCCGAGGACGCGCGCCGCCGTCTCGGCGTCGTCGTAGAACATCTCGTAGAAGTCGCCCATGCGGAAGAAGAGGATCGCATCCTGGTGGCGACCCTTGATCTCCCGGTACTGCTGCATGAGCGGCGTGCTGCCGGCGCTCACGGGCGGGACTCCGGCGCGGGCCCGTCCGACGGCCGGCGCACGACGGGGGGGACGGGCACGACGGGCGGGACGGGCGACACGGACGGCGCGGGCCGCCTGCGGGAGGAGGCGCGGCTCGGCGCGCCGACGGCGGGCGAGGAGACGGGCGACGACATCGGGTCCAATATAGCGTCGGCGCAGGTGCGGCCGACCGAGGCGACGAGCGGGCGCGGGGCCCCCCCCCGAATCACACAATCGCCTCGCACGCCCGCGCGACCCGCACCGAACGATTGCCGCCAGACGCTCCCCGCTGCACGCCCCTATACGCCAGACGCCAGACGCCGCCCCTCCCGTC
>DASTRO010000279.1:0-17930 GCA_035761165.1 Gemmatimonadaceae bacterium
GTTGCGCGTGAGGCCGGCGACCACCGGGCGTACCCGGTCCACCGCGCCGAGGGCCGCCCGCCGGTTGGCCGAGCTCACCGCAGGATGCGCAGGAGGCCCGCGTCGGCGCTGCCGCGGATGAAGCGCTCCGGGTCGTCCGTCGGGATCTGGACGCCGGACGCGCGATACGCCAGGCTCGCCTCGATCGCCATGAAGTCCTCGATCGAGCGGCCGCTGTAGGCCGGCTGGGCGTCGCGCATCTTGCCGACGATGTCGCGCCACGACCCGTCGAAGGTGGCACCGCCGATGAGCACGCGGTGCTCCGCGTGGGCGTCGTCGCGCCGGTGGCCGGCCAGGTCGCTGAGCAGCGCGCCGAACAGCTCGAGCTGGCTCTGTGGCACGTCGCGCCCGTCGTCGTTGAACCGCTGCTCGATCTCGCCGAGCATCTCGTCCACGTCGTCGGTCGTCTCGGCCAGCTCGGCCAGCCGCTCGTCCCACGGCTTCAGCTCCGGGTCGTCGTCGGCCAGGCGGTAGATGGACTTCTTGAGCTCCACCAGCCGCCAGATGCCCAGCTCGTCCCAGTGCTCCTCGGGCACCGTGCGGTCCAGGTGGTAGAGCGCCGCCTCGTAGTCGCCGCGGTCGTAGAGGATGTTGGCGAGGTAGATGCGCGCCTCCCCCTGCTCGTTGTCGATCTGCAGGGCGCGGCGCAGCGTGGCGATCGCCGCATCCTCCTGCCCCATCCGGTGCTCCACGTAGCCCAGGAGGGCGACGGCCTCGGCGTTGTCGGGCGTCTGCCGGAGGACGACCTCGACGAAGTCGCGCGCCTCGTCGAAGAGCCCCTCGCGGAAGAGCGCGCGGCTCACCTGGAGCATGAGCTCGACGTCGTCCTGGTAGCCCAGCTCGAGCAGGCGGCGCACGGCGCGGAGGGCGGCGTCGCGCTGCCCGAACTTGAGCAGCGTCTCGGCCAGCCCGGCGATCGCGTCCTCGTGCTCGGGGTCGAGCACGAGCGCCTCCTCGAACGCGCGCCGGGCCCACGCGTACTCCTCGCGCGCCAGCCTGGCGTACCCCACCCCGACGTGCAACTCCACCGAGTGCGGATAGAGCGCGAGCCCCTCCCGAAGGACGTCGAGCGCCTCGTCATACTGTCCGTCGTTGTACAGCTGATGCGCGCGCTCGTCGTACTCTTCGGAGCTCAGGAAGGGGGATGGCATAGCGAGACGGACCTCACCGGAAGAGGGTACGGCTATAGTACCATCGAGGCGACGAACGGTTCAACCCGGATGACGCCGGCACCAGCGGACACGCGCCGGCGCGCGCGGGCAGGGTTGGTGAGACGCTGTCGGTGAGACGACGAACGGTGACCGCTCCGCGTCTCGACGGCGTCACCGGAGCCCGCCGGCGAACGGGGTGACGACGTCCGGGGCGTCATCGGCGGGCTCGCCGGCGAGGCGCTGGAGGGCGACGGCGATCTCCGCGGCCAGCGCCGCGTTCCGCTCCAGGAGCCCGAGGTTGGCGGCCAGCGACTGGCCGCCGGTGGCGCGCTCCACCGCGGCGAGCAGGAAGGGGGTGACGGCGGGGCCCTGCACCCCGTGCAGCCGCGCATCGACGAGCGCCGCGCGCACCGCCTCGTCCACCGCCTCGCGCTCCAGCGCCACGTCGGCCGGCGGCGGCTGGACGACGAGCAGCGCGCCGGGTCGTCCCAGCCGCTGGCCGGCGAGGAAGGTCCGCGCGATCTCCTCGGCGCTCTCCGCCCGCATGGCGAGCGGCAGGCCGGTGGCCGCGGTGAAGAACCCCGGCAGCTCGTCCGTGCGGTAGCCCACCACCGGCACGCCGAGCGTCTCCAGCCGCTCCAGCGTGGCGGGCAGGTCGAGGATCGATTTGGCGCCGGCGCAGACGACGATCACCGGCGAGCGGGCCAGCTCGAGCAGGTCGGCGGACTCGTCCCGCACCCAGCCCGACGGGTGGGCGTCCGCCGGCTCGCGGTGCACGCCCCCGATGCCGCCGGTGGCGAAGACGGGGATGCGCCACCGGGTGGCCAGGGCGAGCGTCGCGGCGACCGTCGTGGCGCCGTCCTCGCCGTGGGCCATGGCCCAGCCGAGGTCGCGGGCGGAGACCTTCCGCACCCCCTCGCGCGCCAGGAAGCGTTCCAGGTCGGCCCCGTCGAGCCCGAGCGATGGGCGGCCGCGCACCACCGCGGTGACGGCGGCGACGGCGCCGCCCCGCTCGACGGCGGTGCGCATCCGCCGGTAGGCCTCGCGATTGGCGGGGATGGGGAGCCCCTGGGCGAGGACGGAGCTCTCGAGGGCGACGACCGGCTGCCCGAGCGCCAGCGCGGCGAGGACCGCCGGCGTCGAGTCCTCCTGGGCGACGGGCGCCCGCGGCTCGGGGTCGGCGCGGCTCAGAGGCGGGGCTCCACGCTCGCGGTGAGCGCGGCGGACGGGGGCGTGGCGTGCACGGGCTCCGCGGTGAGCAGCAGGCGGTCCGGCGCGCTGCCGATGAACCGGATGGGCCAGCAGGTCGTGAGGGTGAGCGTCGGCTCCGTCGTCTGGTGGATGGCCGGGGCCTCCGCGTCGACGATGCGGCGCCCGACGATGCGCCAGGTCACGGTGCGCCCCGGCGTGACGGTGGTGAGCGTGTCGCCCACGCGGAGCTGGCCCAGCCGGCGGAAGTGCAGGTCGCGATGCGCCGAGACGACGGCGTTCCCCACGGCGCCCGGGAGCGGCGTCTCGGGCATGTGCCCGGGGCTGACGTTGAGCTCCCCGGCGTCCACTCCCTCGACGACGATCTCGTCGAGCGCGATGCGGGGCACGAGGAGCCGCGCGACCGGGGTGCCGGGGGCCACGGGCCCGGAGTCGACCACCGTCGCGCGCGCGTTGGCCGCGAGCCGCGCCCGCTCGGCCTCCAGACGCGCCCACTCGGCGCGCACGCGCTCGCGCGCCAGCCACCCACCCAGGTAGCGCGAGCCGACGAAGCCGAGCAACCCAACGCCGATGAAGACGAGCACCCACCCGGCGTGACGCCGCATCAGTCGCGGGGGGTGAGAAGGGGACGGCGGGGGGCGCGGCGCATGTCGGGAGTATCGGCCGGTCAACGCCTCCGGAGCAAGCCCGTACCGAGCCCGGCCATCGCCAGGCCGGCCACGGCGAGCAGGGGCAATGCGGTCGCCGTGTCGGGCGGGCGGGTGCCGCCGTCGAGCGTGGGTGGCTGCGCGGGCGCCGGTGGTGTCCGGGGCGCCGGTGGCGTCCGCGGGGTGGGCGCGCCGGCACTGTCCGGGCGCGCGGGGCGGGACGGCGTGGCGCCCGGGCGCGCGGCGGGGGCCGGCGCCGCGGCGGAATCGGGGAGTAGCGTGTCGCCCGGGACGTCCGGCATCGGGGCGATGGCGGCCGCGCCGCGCTCCAGCGCCCGTGCCGCCGAGTCGACCCAGGCCTGCATGCTCAGGCGCTCCGCCCGGGCGAGCGAGTCGCGCGTCCGGGTGACGACGCTCTCCGCCGCGGCAATCTGGCTATCGCTGGGGGCCGGGACGGGGGGCGTGAGCCCGGTGGTGATCTGCGCCGGCAGGGCGGCAGGCACGCCGAGCGCGCCGAGCGCACCCGACAGCAGGGCCGCGAGCGCCAGACGGCGCGCGGCGCGCGGCGGAGACGCGGCAGCGACGGCGGAGCGAGCGGTCATGAGGCTCTCCGGTGGAGACATCATCCCCCACGGGGCAGATCGCGTGCCGGACGGCTGGCGCCGGCCGTCCGCTGCGCAGGGCCAGCGCCCCGCGGTCAGCCGGCCGGGGCCGGCCTGACGGGATCAGCCGCCGCCCGCCGTCGGCGCGCGCCAGGCCTGCACGATCGCCTCGCCCATTCGTGCCATGGTGAGCTGCGCCTCGTTGTCGATCAGCCAGCGGGTGTCGGCGTTCTCCTTGGTGAGGACGCAGGCGACGACGCGGGCCGGCAGGTACCAGAGCGTGCACTCGGTGCGCACCTCGTCGGTGGCGCCCGTCTTGTGCGGCGCGCGCACCCCGTCGACGTAGCGCTGGAGGAGCTGCAGGTCCTCGTTGGCGGCGAGGATGTCGAGCATGGCCGAGTCGGCGCGCGGGCTCACCGCCTTGCCGTCGGCGAGGAGGGCGAAGAGGCGGGCCATCTCGTTCGGCGTGGTGACGCCCAGGCCGTACTTCACCGAGCTGTCCATCGCCACGCTCGAGCTCCGCAGGAAGGTCTTGGAGTGGACCTTGGTGTGGTGAAGCCCCAGCGACTCCATCTTGTCCCACACGCGCCGGATGACGATGCGGTCGAGAAGGAGGTTGGTGGCGGTGTTGTCGCTGATGATGGTCATCAGCCAGGCCGCGTCACCGACCGTGATCTCGGTCCCGTTGTGGAAGCGCTGCAGCACGCCGGAGCCGGGGACCTGGTCGATCTTCAGGATGGTGAGCGGATCGCCGAGCGAGAGCTCGCCGCGCTCGACGAGGTCGTAGACGGTGACGAGGATCGGGACCTTGATGAGGCTCGCCGTCGGGAAGGTCTCGTCGCCGCGTCGCTCGAGCCGCTCGCCGGTGTCCAGGTTGTGCACCGTGTAGCCGACGACGCCGTGGTGTGCGTCGGCGAGCGAGTCGAGGGTGTGCCGGAGGGCGGCGGTGTCGGCGCGGGCGACCGGCGCCGACCGCTCGGCCGGGGCCGGGACCGCGGCCTGCGCGGCCGCCGGCGAGGCAGCCGCGCAGCCGGAGAGCGAGGCCAGCAGGAGGGCGCCGAGCGCCCGCCGGCCCCGTGCGCTCCGGTGCGTCGGACTCATGTCGGATCGGGGAAGTCGTCGGCCTTGCGGGCCTCGATGAGCTCGCGGTCGTGCGACGTCGGGTCGTACATCGCGAGGAGCTTGATCGTCTCGCCGGGCCAGGCGTCGAACTGCTTGCCGGTGTTCTGGTACACCTTGATCTCGTGCCCGTCCTCGAAGCGCATGATGACGAGCGGGTACTCCTTGTTCTCGTACTGCTTGCGCATCTTCTGCGGGGGCCGGCTGGTCATGCGGGGCTCCGAATGGGGGTCAGGAATGCTGGCGTGGGGCGAACGTCGAACAGCGACAGGATGACAGGATAACGACTGGGCGCCTGCGGGATGACCACCGAGCAGCACCAGCGGCCACTCCGTCATCGCGTCACGTCACCACCGAGCGTCGGCCCTCGTACTCGCGCCAGGCGCCGCTCGTGAGCGCTTCGTCGATCGTCGCCACGGCCATCTCGAGCTCGTCGTCGGTGGTGTAGAAGTGTGGGGCGACGCGGATGCCGGCATTGGGCCGGTAATCCACCACGACGTCGCGCGCGAGAAGATACTGCGCGACTTCGTAGCCGTGCGCAACGTCGAGGGCCACGGTGCCGCCGCGGCGAGCGGGGTCGCGCGGCGCACGGACGGGGTAGCCGCGCGCCTCGGCCAGCTCGATGAGCCGCGCCGTCTGGCGCATGCTCTTGGCGCGGATGGCCGCCACGCCGGCCTCCCGCACGAGGCGCGGTCCTTCCATGGCGGCATAGAGCGCGGGCACGGGTGGAGTGCCGCCGAGCCAGCGCGCCATGTCGGGCGCGTAGTCCATCGTCTCCTCGAAGGCGAACGGCCGCGCGTGCGCCTGCCACCCGGTGACGGCCGGCGCGAGCTCGGCGGCCAGCTCGGGACGGACGTAGAGGAAGGCACCGCCGGGGCCGCCGCAGAGCCATTTGAGGACGCCGCCGACGTAGAAGTCCACGTCCAGCGCGCGCACGTCCACCGGGATCACGCCCACGGCGTGGTACGCGTCGAGCGAGACGAGGGCGCCCACCTGGCGCGCACGGCGGCAGATGGCCGCGGCGTCCATGACGTAGGCGGAGCGGAAGAGGACGTGCGAGACGGCGACGAGCCGCGTCCGCTCGTCGATGGCGGCGAGCAGGCGATCGGTGTCGATGGTCATCCCGTCGTCGCTCGGCACGGCCAGAATCCGCGCGCCGAGCCGCGCGCCGAGCGCATCGTAGACGTAGCGCACGGAGGGGAAATCGAGCGCGGTGGTGACGATGGTGTCGCGCCCACCGTCGTAGCGCAGCGCCGAGACGACGGCCGCCTGCGCCTGCGAGACGTTGGGGACCATGACGACCTCGCCGGCGCCGGCCCCGATGAGGGGGGCGATCTCGTCGCCGACGCGTCGCGGCATCTCCCACCACCCCTGCGCCCAGGCGCGCACGCCGAGCGTGTCCCAGGCGTCGGCGTACTCGAGCAGCCGGTCGCGGGTGAGGCGCGGCATGGCCCCGAGGGAGTTGGAGACCAGATACGTGCTGCGCGCGAGGATCGGGAAGTGGTCGCGGAAGCGGAGGAGGGGGTCGGGCATGTGGGGGAGCGACGAGCGACGAGCGATGAGCGACGAGGGGGCGTCGCGGCAGGGCTGGGCGCCGCGTGGCGTAGGTGGGCCCCTCGGCGGCGGCGGGGAGGCGTCTGGCGTCTGGGGCGGGCGGCGAGAGGCGTCGGGTGGCGTGGATTCGGTGCGGGCCGCGCGGGCGTCCGGTGGCATCATGGTATTCGGGGGGGGGCCCCGCGCCGCAAGCTAATCCGGAAGCGCGCGGCAGGCGTCGGAAGCCGGCGGGGCCGCTGGCGTGATTCTTTCCCCGTCCGCAGACGGCGCCGCCGAGCGACGGCGGGCGCCGTCCACACCGCTCGCCGCTCGAGGAAGCGCTCATGCCTGCCCTGCTCCGTCGGATCCCGCGCACGCTCGCCGGCCCCGCGTGCCTGCTCCTCCTCACGCTCGCCGTGCCGGGCGCGGTCGTCGCGCAGCCGGGGGCGCTCACCAGCGGCACGCAGACGGTGCCGGCCGAGCTGGCCGCGCCGACGGACTCCGCCGCGACGAGCGCCGCGCCCGCCTCCGCGACGGCGGGCCCGCTGGTCGGCGGCACGCGGGCCGGGGCCGCACCGTCCGTGGCCCGCGAGGCCCGGCCCACCGACGCCGGCCAGGCCGCCGGCATGGTGGCGATGCAGCGGAGCGGGCTGCGGGAGAGCCAGATCATGATGATCGTCGGCGGCGCGGCCATCGTCCTCGGCTTCGTCACCGGCGACACGGCGGGCGACATTCTGATCCTGGGCGGTGCCGCCGTCGGTCTCGCGGGTCTGTACTTCTACCTCCACTGAGCACGGCGGCCACGGACGCGGGCCCCGTCGCCCGGCGGCGCGCGGCCGGGCCGCTTGCTGCGGCCGGTGCCGGCGCCGACATTCCGGGGCGTCCGCCACCGCGCGGTCGTGACGGGAGAGGGCGCGCGGTCGTGCGCCCGCCGTCATCGGCCGGCGCGTCCCCCGCCCCTCCGCGCTGGAGGTCCCGCTGCCCGACCGCTCCGTCGTCTCGCCCCCACCGCGCATCGCGCTCGTCCTGGGCGGCGGCGGCCTGAAGGGGTTCGCCCACATCGGCGTGCTGCAGGCGCTGGCGGCGCGCGGCATCACCCCCGCCGTCTACGCCGGCACGAGCATCGGCGCGCTGATGGCGGCCGCGCACGCCTGCGGCGTGAGCACCGGCGAGATGGCCGAACGCGCGCAGCGGCTGCAGCGGCGCGACCTCTTCCGCATCAATCACGTGGGGATGGTGCTGGAGCGGATGCGCTCGCCGTCGCTCTACCTGGAGGCGCCGTTGCGCGCGCTGGTGGCGGCGGTGGTGCCGAAGCGGCGCTTCCGCGACCTCCCCGTGCCCGTGCTGGTGAACACGGTGGACATCGAGCGCGGCACGCAGGTGGTGTGGGGGCTGCCGGGGCTCACCGACGCCTGGGTCGACGAGGCGGTGTACGCCTCCTGCGCGCTCCCCGGCTTCTTCCCGCCGGGGAAGGTGGCCGGCCGCCTGTGCATCGACGGCGGCACGGTGGACAACCTGCCGGTGCACTTCGCCGCCACGCTCGGCGTGGACGCCGTCATCGCGGTGGACGTCGGCAGCGGGGAGCCGGCGCACGCGCGCCACATCGCGCTGCAGGGCTTCGCGGCCATCTTCATGCGTGCCGCGACCACGATGATGGGCGCGCTGCAGCGCGGCCAGCTGCGGCGGCACCGCCGGCCGCCGCTGCTGCTCATCCGGCCCGCCATCTCGCACGTGGACTGGTTCACCTTCGGCCAGGCCGAGGCGCTGATCGCCGAGGGGCAGCGGGCGGCCGAGCTGGCGCTGGCCGATCTCGACGGCTGCCTCGCGGCGTCCGAGGGGATCTACCCGCGCCGCCGCGTGCGGGTGAGCGTCGACCGCGCCCGCTGCATCGGCTGCGGCATCTGCGTCGCGCTGGCGCCGGAGACGATGACGTTCGGCGGGGAGCGGATCGCACGCCCGCTGCAGGAGGAGTTCACCTGGTCGCCGGCCGACGGCGACTTCGTCCGCCAGTGCCCCACGCAGGCCATCGTGGCGCGCGACGTGACGGAGCCGGGGATGCTCGATGCCGCCGAGCAGCCGGTGCCGCCGGCGCTGCGCGGGCCGAGGATCCGACGACACGCGTGAGCGGCGAGCGGCCCCCGTCCCCAGGCGCTACCGTCGCTCGCCCAACGCCCCCCGCACGATCCGCTCGTAGGCGTCCACCGCCGCCACCAGCTCGTCCGCGCGCACGTGCTCGTCGGGCGTGTGCGCGACGTGGATGGAGCCGGGGCCGAAGAGGTACGGCGTCCCCCAGCTCGTCAGCGCGGGGATGTCGGTCGCGTAGGCGGCCACCGACGTCGGGAAGCCGGGCAGCGTGCCGAGCCGCACCGGCGGCACGCTCACGCCGACGTCCAGCGTCGCGCGGTCGCCCACCCAGACCCGCAGCCGCTCCACCACCTCCTCCGCCGGCGTGACGAGCCGCGCCATGAGCCGCGCCTCCGCCCACGGCGCGACGACGTTGTCGGCCACGCCGCCGGCCAGCGAGCCGACGTTCACCGTCGTCGCGCCCAGCAGCTCGTCGCTCGGCAGCGGCAGGTCGTCCAGCTCGGCCAGCAGCCGCACGAGCGCCATGGTGGCCGAGTGGCCCAGCTCCGGATAGGCGGAGTGCGCGGCGCGCCCCTCGCAGTGCAGGGTGACGCGCACCGCGCCCTTGGTGCCGACGGCCAGCGTGCTCTCCGTGGGCTCGCCGTTCACCAGCACGCGACTGGCGAGGCCGTGCTCGCGCGCGTAGGCGTCGGCGGCGTGCGCGCCGTCGTGCGCCGTCTCCTCGCCGACCACGAAGAGCAGCGCCACCGGCACGCCGTCGTCGCGCAGCCGCTCGGCCGCGCACCACATGGCGGCGGCGATCCCCTTCGCGTCGCAGGCCCCGCGGCCGTGCAGCACGCCGTCCGCGAGGCGCGGCGGGATGTACGGTGGCACCGTGTCGAGGTGCGTGGAGAGCGTGGCGAGCGGCGCGCCGGCGGCGGTGGCCAGGAGGCAGTCGCGCCCGGCGGAGACCGGGATGCGCCGCGCCTCCCAGCCGCGCTCGCGCAGCAGCGACTCGGCGAAGGCGACCACGGCGCCCTCCTGCCCGCTGGTGGATTCGTGGCGCATGAGCGCGGCGGCGAGCGTGACGGGATCGAGCGGAACTGGCATCGGCGAGCGCGTGCGGGTGGTGAGCGGCGTCGGTGGGGGCAGCGGGCGCGCGCATGATACGGACGATGCGAGATGGACGGCAGGGGCCGCGGCTCCCATCCGCCGCGGGCTCCGCCACTCGCCAGCCGCGCCGTGGCTCGCCAGACTGTCGAGCATGGACGTGACGGACGCCATGGCGCTGATCGCCGGCGCGGTCCCGGCGCCGCCCGCGACCGGCGCCGCGCCGCGCGTGTGGGCCGACCTCGGCGCCGGACGGGGGACGTTCACCGCCGCGCTCGCCCGGCTGCTCGGCCCCGGTGGTCGCCTGCACGCGGTGGATCGCGAGCCGGCCGCGGTGGCCGCGCTGGAGCGGCTGGCGGCGAGCGGCGGGCGCGAGGGGGGCGCGGCCACGATCGTCCCCCATCGCGCCGATTTCGCCGAGTCGCGGAGCTGGCGCGCCCTGACGCTGCCGCCGCTCGACGGCGTGCTGCTGGCCAACGCGCTGCACTTCGTGGCGCCGGCCGAGCAGCCCGGCGTGCTCGAGCGGCTGGCGGCGGCGCTGCGGCCCGGCGGACGGCTCGTCATCGTCGAGTACGACGGACGGCGGGCCAACCGCTGGGTGCCCTTTCCCGTCTCGCGCGAGCGGCTCGGCGCCCTCCTCCCGACGAGCGTCGGGCCGCCGCGGCTGGTCGGCAGCCGGCCGTCGGCGTTCGGCGGGACGATCTACGCCGCGGCGGCCGAGCGGCGGGCCGGCGGTGGATGAGCGACGGCGGCGGGGCGCCGGTGCTGGCGACCGGCCGCGGGCTCGACTGGCGCCCCCGCCCCCACGGCGTATCTTCACGTCGCGCACGCGACCCCGCGCACGCGCGGCGACGCCGCCGCGGCCCTCCCGCCGTCCCGCCCCCGTCGTGTCTCACTCCGCCTTCCGCTCCCGCTCCGCCACCGAGCTGGTCGACGCGGCCGTGCAGCTCGCGCGCCGGCACTACGCGCCGCTCATCACCCTCGGCGCGCTGGTGGCCATCCCCGGCGTCCTCGTCGGCGTGGTCGCGCAGCTCGTGATGCGCGGCAGCGAGGCGACGGCCATGACGGGAGCGCTCGCGCTGCTCCTCTTCCCGCTCATGCTGGTCAGCAGCTGCTGGACGATGGTCGGGTTCGGAGCCTACGTGAAGGCGGCGGCGGCCGCGTACCTGGACGGCAGGGCGCTGGAGCCGCTGGTCGCGCTGCGCGCGGCGCTGCGGCACGGCTGGTCGCTCATCGCCGGCAACCTGGTGGCGGGGCTCATCGTCGGCGCGCTCGTCCTCGTCATCATGATCGTCCTGATGGTGGTGGTCGCCGCCATCGGCGGGCTGCTGACGGCGGTCGCCCGGCTGCAGATGGGGAGCGGCGCGGCGGCCGCGGCCGGGATGGTGGTGGGCATCGCCGCGATGGTCGTGGGCGCGGTGGCCGCGCTCCTCGTCTGGTCCCAGCTCATCAACGTCACCGCCGTGATCGTGCTGGAGGGGCTGGGTCCGATGGACGCGATCCGCCGCTCGCGCGAGCTGGTGCGCGGCAGTGCACGCCACACGGCGGCCGTGCTGCTCCTCCTCGTCGTGCTCTGGCTGGTGGTCTACGGCACGACGCTCCTCCTCGCCACCCTGCTCCTGCAGCGCTTCGAGCTCGCCAGCAGCATGGCCGGCGTGCTCACCGTGCTGCTCTATCCCTTCTTCGGCTGCCTGCTCACGCTGCTCTACTACGACCTGCGCATCCGGCACGAGGGCTACGACCTGGAGCTGATGGCCCGCGCGCTCGAGCAGGCGCCGTCCGGGGTACCCGTCTGACGGCACGCGACGTCGCGCGGCGCGCCGCGTCCCGGCGGTCGCACGGCCCCGCCCATCCCGGCGCGACCTCGCGGGCGCGGTGATGCAGGCGCCGCTGTCCGCCGAGGCGGTGCGCGACACGCTGGCGGCGGTCTTCCGCGACCACGCCTACGCGCGCGGCACGCGCGCCACCATCTGGCACCACATCGTCAGCTGGCTCGACGCCGTGCTCTCGCGCCTCTTCGCGGCGATCGGCGACTCGGCCGGCGCGCGGTGGACGGCGCGCGTGCTGCTGGTGACCGTCGCACTGCTCGTCGCCGGCCGGCTGCTCTACCTGGCGTGGGCCGGCTGGCAGGAGCGCGGCGCCCCGCACCGGCTCGGCGCGGGGCGGCTCGCCGTCCGCGGCGCGGGGGACCCGTGGCAGCGCGCGCAGCGGGAGGCGGCCGCCGGGCGCTACACGGAGGCCGCGCACCTGCTCTACCAGGCGCTGCTGACGATGCTCGCCGGGCGCGAGCGGCTGCGGCTGCACGAGTCCAAGACCGTCGGCGACTACGCCCGCGAGCTGCGCGCCCGCTCGTCCACGGCGTTCGAGGGGTTCCGCGACTTCGCCCGGGTCTACGAGACGGTCGTCTACGGGCTGCAGTACTGCGACCGGGAGCGCTACGAGCGGCTGCGCGCGCTCGCCCTGGCGCTCGGGGGGCCGCGTGGCTGACGCGGGCCGGCTGGCGCGGCCGCGCGTCGTCTTCGCGCTGCTCGGCGCGCTCGTCCTCCTCACGCTGCTCCTCACGCCGCTCGGCGAGGTGGAGCGCGGCGCGCTCTCGTCGTACTCCGCGGCGCCCGGCGGGGCGCGCGCGCTGCACGACTTCGCGCGCCGCGTCGGCTGGCCGGTAGCGCGGCGCACCACGCCCTTCGTCAGCGCGCTCGACTCGACGGCGGTGTACGCGGTGCTCGATCCGAGCGTGCTCCTCACGGCGAGCGAGGTGCACCGCCTGCTCGACGCCGTGCGCGCCGGCGCCTCGCTGCTCATGGTGGTGCAGCCCGGGTCGGGGCTGAGCGACTCGCTGCACCTGCGCCGCTCGAGCGGCGGCGCCACGGTGCCGCGGGCGCCGGCGGCGAGCTGTCCGGACAGCCTGAACCGCCACGGCCTCATCACCTGGCCCGACGACCGGGTGTACTCCTTCTGGCTCACCTGGTACCCGGCGTCCGCCACGACGACGTTCACGCACGTCGTGCGCGACACGACCGCGCGCGGATGGAACGCGCCGAACCTGGGCCGCGTGGAAGGGGGCGAGGATTCCGTGCCGCCGGGCGTGCGCGTCACCCCTTCCGACGCCGTGCGTCCGCCGGCCGCCGTCGGCTTCCCGCTCGGCCGCGGCCGCGTGGTGGCGGTGGCCGACCCCGACCTGCTGCGCAACGACGTGCTGCGCGTCTGCCGCTGGAACGCGGGCGTGACCGCGGTGCGGATGCTCGCATGGCTCGGCGCGTCGTCGGGGCGGCGCCTCGTCTTCGACGAGTACCACCAGGGGCACGGGACGCACGCCGACCCGCTGGGCGCCAGCGCGCGGGCGCTCGTCGCCACGGCGCCGGGACGCGCCGTGCTGCAGCTCGTGGTCGCGGCACTCGTGCTGCTCGCCGCCGCCGGCGCGCGCCCCATCGCCCCGACGCCGCGCCGGGTAGTGGAGCGGCGCTCGCCGCTGGAGCACGTCGGCGCGCTCGCCCGTGCCTACGAGCGCGTGGGCGCCACGCGGCTCGTGGCGCGCCGCCTGGTGCGCGGCCTCCGCCGGCGCCACGCCGTGGGACGCGCGCGCGGCGGTGACGACGCCGACTTCCTGCACGCCGTCGCGGCGCGCCACCCCGCCGTGGCGGCCGACGCGCAGCGCCTCGCGCGCGCCCTCGCCGAGCCGGTGCCGCCCGACCAGCTCACCGCCGTGGGCGACGCCGTCGCCCACCTCGACCAGGAGCTCGAACCCATCCGATGACACCCGATCAGATCGCCGACGCGCTGCAGCGCGTGCGCGCCGCCGTGGCCACCCGCGTCGTGGGGCAGGACGCCGTGATCGACGAGGCGCTGGCCGCCGTGCTGGCCGGCGGCCACGCGCTGCTCGAAGGCGTGCCCGGCGTGGCCAAGACGCTGCTCGCCCGCGCCCTCGCCGGCGCGCTCGGCGCCCGCTTCGGCCGCATCCAGTTCACGCCCGACCTGATGCCGAGCGACGTCACCGGGGTCAGCATGCTGCGCGAGGACGCGGGCACCTTCGAGTTCCATCCGGGGCCGGTCTTCACCGACCTCCTGCTCGCCGACGAGATCAACCGCGCGCCGGCCAAGACGCAGGCGGCGCTGCTCGAGGCGATGCAGGAGCGGCAGGTGACGGTGGACGGCACGCCGCATCCGCTGGGCGAGCTGTTCACGGTGTTCGCGACGCAGAACCCGGTGGAGTACGAGGGCACCTACCCGCTGCCGGAGGCGCAGCTCGACCGCTTCCTGCTCAAGATCCGCGTCCCCTATCCGTCGCTGACGGCCGAGCTGGAGATGCTGGCGCGCTACGAGCAGGGCACGGATCCGGAACGGCAGGGGCCCGCGCCCGAGCCGGTGCTCGACGCCGCGGCGCTGGCCGGGGTGCGGCAGGCGATCGGCGGGGTGACGGTGGCGCCGGAGGTGCGCGAGTACGTCGCGGCCATCGTCCGCGCCACGCGCGACGACCCGGCGCTCACGCTGGGCGGCTCGCCGCGCGCGACGGTGGCGCTGTTCAAGGTGACGCGCGCCGCGGCGGTGCTGGCCGGCCGCGACTTCGCCACGCCGGACGACGTGAAGACCTTCGCGCCGGCGGTGCTGCGGCATCGCGTGGTGCTGGCGCCGGAGCTGGAGGTGGAGGGGCGCACGGCGGACGACGCGCTCGAGGGGGTGCTCGCGCGCGTGCCGGCGCCGCAGTGAGGGCGCCGACGGTGGTCGGACGCGGGGAGCGCGGGCAGGCGTGCGGCTGAGGATCCCGCGCGTCGTCCCGACGCGCCGGCTGGCGCTCGTCGTCGCGCTCACCGCCCCCGTCTGGCTGCTCAGCGGCAGCACGGCGGGGACGATCGCGGCCGCCGTCGTCAGCGCGCTCGTCGTCGCGGCGGTGGGCGTGGACCTGCTGCGCGCGCCGCGCGCCGACGCCGTGGAGGTGACGCGCGAGCTGCCGCCCGCCGTCGGGCTGGGCGACAGGGTGGAGGGTGCCTACGTGCTGCGCGCGCGCTGGCCGGTCGCGCTCCGGGTCCGCGTGCACAACCGGCCGCCGCGCGGCGTGGCGCGGGTGAGCCCGGAGCCCGAGGTGAAGCTCGCCGCGTGGGGCGAGGCGCGCGCCCCGCTGGTGCTGGAGGGGCGCGAGCGCGGCGTGTGGCCGCTGGGTCGCGTGGTGCTCCGCGTGCTCGGCCCGCTCGGCCTCGCCGATCGCTTCCTGCGCCACGACGCCGACGACGCGATCACGGTGGCGCCGAGCGTGGCCGGCGTGCGGCGCTACCGGCTGCTGGCGCTGCAGCATCGTCTGCGCGACGCCGGCGTGCGGCAGCTCCGCCGGCGCGGCGAGGGGACGAGCTTCGCCAGCCTGCGCGAGTACGCGCTGGGCGACGAGCCGCGCCACATCGACTGGAAGGCCACGGCGCGCCGCGGCAAGCCGATGGTGCGCGAGTACAGCGTGGAGCAGGGGCAGACGGTGGTCATCGCGATCGACGCCGGCCGCCTGATGACCCAGCTCGCCGACGGCGTGTCGCGCTTCGAGCACGCGCTCTCGGCGGCGATGGTGCTGGCCGACGTGGCGGTGCACTCGAACGACCAGGTGGGGCTGCTCCTCTTCGACGCCGAGGTGCGCGCGTGGGTGCCGCCGGCACGCGGCCGGCCGGCGCTGGAGCGGCTGCGCGAGGCGCTCATCCCCGCCCGCGCGACGATGACGGAGCCGGACTACGCGGCCGCCTTCCGCACGCTGGCGACGCGCCACCGCAAGCGCGCGCTGCTGGTGCTCTTCACCGACGCGATCGACGTGCGCGCCTCGCAGGCGCTGATCGCGCACACGGCGCGCGGCTCGGCGCGCCACCTGCCGCTGGTGGTCGCGCTGCGCAACGACGCGCTGGTGGCCGCGGCCCGGCCGGCGCCGGGAGCGGACGCGGCCCGCATCTACGAGAGCGCGGCGGCGGAGGAGCTGCTGCTGGCCCGCGAGGAGGCACTGCAGCGCATGCGCGGCGCCGGCGCGAGCGTGGTGGACGTCTCGCCGCGGCTGATGGCCGCGGCGGTGGTGAACCGGTATCTCGAACTGAAGGGGCGTGGCGCGGTGTGAGGAGCGACGAGCGCGGAGCGCTCAGCGGTCAGCGGTCAGCGTAACACCTTCTGACTGGCCAGTGCTGGCGGGCTCGAGACCGTTACGCTGATCGCTGCGCGCTGATCGCTGGGCGCTCACGCCCCACCACGCCACCAGCGCCACGCCCGTCGCCGCCGTGATCCACAGCTTCTGCCGCAGCGGGAAGACGAGCGGCGAGACGTAGCCCTCGAGCAGCCCCGCGACCACGAGCATGACGGTGGCGCCGGCCACCAGCGTCAGCGCGCGCCGGCCGCGCACCACCAGCGCCTCGCGCCGCGTGAGCGCGCCGGGGAGCAGGATGGCGGCGGCGAGATGGAGCCCGGCGGCGCCGGCCACGCAGATCGCCACCAGCTCCAGCAGGCCGTGCGGCGCCACGAAGCCCAGGATCTGATCGAGCAGCCCCAGGCGCGCGTAGTAGCCCAGCGGCGCGCCGATCGCGAGGGCGCCGTTGAAGACCAGGCTGAGGATCGTCAGCACGCCCGCCGTCACGCCCCCGGCGAAGGCGTAGAAGGCGATCTGGATGTTGTTGGTCGCGATCATGCTCGCCAGCATCGGGCCGCGCGCCTGCATCATCTCCTCCGGCAGGTAGCCGCCGCCCGTCCGGCGGCGCTCCAGCCCCGTCTCGGCCCGGTCCACCATCTCCGGGCTCACCAGCTGCGCGGCCGCCGTGGGTGAGCGGCGCACGGCCTCGAAGGCGGCGACGGCGGGGCCGAGGAGGAGCAGCGCCGAGAGCGCGATCGGGCCCCAGGAGCGCCGCAGCTCGGCCGGGATCCCGACCGCCACGAAGCGCCAGACGCGCCCGGCGCGCAGGCGGCCGCCGCGGTAGAGCAGGTTGTGGCCGCCGGCCACCAGCCGGCTGAGGCGGTAGACGGCGTCGCTGTCGCCGCCGCGCTCGGCGGTGCGCAGCCGCGCCAGGTCGGTGGTGAGCTCGCGGTAGCGCGCGACGAACTCGCTCACCTCCTCCTCGCCCATGCGCTGCAGCCCGCGCTGCTGCGCCTCGGCCAGCCGTCGCGCGAACTCCGCCCAGCGCTCGCGCCCTTCGGCCACGATGCGGTGGTGCGCCCGCGCCGCGCCGGCGTCCCCGCGCGCCGCCGCGCCCGCGGCGCGCGCCAGCCGTTCGTGCTCGTGCAGGCGCGCCAGGAAGGCGGCGTCGTTGGCGCCCGGCGCCAGCTCGGGGGCGCGGGGACGCAGCCGCACCGCCAGCTGGGCGACGAAGGCCGCCGCACGCGCGGGATGCATCTGGCCGCGCCGCTCGCGGAAGCGCGCCAGCAACGCGTACTCGTCGTCGGTGAGCAGCGTCGTGAGCGGCACGCGGCGCTCGACCGCGTCCGCATCGCGCCCGGATCGGGGACGATCCGCCGGGGGCGGTGCCGCGATCGCCGCCACCCGCTCGCGGACGACGATCGTCCCGGCCACCAGGTCGCCCAGCCGCTTGCCGCTCGGCGAGGCGGCCACCGCGGCGGCGCCGACGCCGTACAGCACCCCGGGCTGCATGTCGAGCACGCGCACCAGATTGCGCGCCGCCGACGCGGCGAAGTCCACGGCGAAGCCCCCGTCGCGCACGACGCGCAGGCGGAAGAGCCGCTTGCCGGGCGTCTGCCCGTCGTTCAGCCCCTCCCAGAGCACGTACCAGCCCCAGAAGATGGCGAACTGGCCGAGCACGAGGAGCGTCGTCCCCCACACCGTCCCGGCCCGCGAGACGTCGCCGCCGGCCACATGCACGGCGAGCGAGACCAGCCACCCGAGCAGCGCGAAGAGCACGACGCAGAGCAGCGTGTCCACCATCGCCGCCGCCGCCCGCGAGCCGACGCCGGCGATGGTGTAGGAGAACGCCACCTGCTCCGGCGTCTCGACGTCGAGCTGGAGGTCGAGCGAGGCGGGGGCGTGGGGGGGAGGTGCCATGGGGCAATGCTACGGGACGGCGGAGGGACGAGGGAAGAGGGAAGCGGGAAGCGGGAGCCGCGCCCTCTCCCCGTCCCGTCCCCTCACTGCCCGTGGAAGATCCCCGCGCGGATCCGCGCCGCCTTCGCGCTCGCCCGCGGATCCACGCCGAGCGACTGCACCACCTGCTGCGTCAGCTCCACGCGCGCGTCCAGCGTGAGCGTGCGACCGCCGCGCCGCACCACGATCGGCAGCGGCGCGCCGGCGCGGCCGGCATAGCGCGCCCGGAACTCGGCGCCGAAGTCGTCGCTCGTCTGCGTCCGCACCTCGCCCACCGAGAGCAGCACGTCGCCCGGCTGCACGCCGGCCCGCGCGGCCACGCCGCCCGGGACCAGCTGCGTCACGTGCGCCCCCGCGGAGTCCGCCTGCGTGAAGACGCCGAGCGTCGGCACCGTCAGCGTGTCGGTCACCAGGCGCA
>DASTRO010000280.1:0-12104 GCA_035761165.1 Gemmatimonadaceae bacterium
GAGCAGCGCGTGCGCCCAGAAGGCCAGCACGAAGCCGACGTGCGCCGCCCCCGGCGCCATCCCCATGCCGGCGAGGGCGCCGCCCAGCGCGTAGCCCACCGGTCGGTAGAGCCCCACCGAGCCCGGCTCCGCCACCCCCTCGAAGCCACCGGCGAGGAAGATGGTGAGCATGATGCCGGCGATCATGCAGAGGATGAAGATGGCGTCGCCGGAGTGCACGTTGTCGCCCTGCAGCCGCCGCGGCTTGACGACGATGCGGCGCCAGAGCAGCACGGCCACCGCCGCCAGCACGAGCAGCGCGAACGCCTCCTGCGACAGCCAGTAGAGCGCGGTCAGCGGGGCGGGCAGGTAGCTGCCGTAGGCGAAGCCCGGCACCACGCCCTGGATCAGGATCTCGAGCGAGCCGGCGGCGAGGACGATGAAGCCCCAGAAGACGAAGGCGTGCAGCGGGCCGGCCACCCGGTCGCGCAGGATCTTGGACTGCAGGAACCCGATCGTCACCAGGTTCCGGAAGCGCGTCGGGATGCCGTCGGTGCGGTGGTCGGGGCCGCCGACGACGGTCATGTAGCGCACGAGGCGCTGCGCGTTGTAGGCGAAGAAGCCCGCGCCGAGGATCAGGATGGCGAGGAAGAGGACGCTCGAAGCGGTCATGTCGCGCGCCTCCAGGGGCGCCGATGAGCATGGGAGCGGAGCCGGCCACGCCGGCGGTGGCGCCGGTAAGGTGAGCGGGTGGGAGGGAAGAGGGAAGAGGGAGCAGGAAGCAGGAAACAGGAGGCAGGACCCGTTCCCTGCCCCCTGTTCCCTGTTCTCTCTTCCCTGTTCCCTGTCCCCTTCTGCCCCGACCCGCTCAGAAGTGAATCCGCAGCCCCGCCGTCAGCGCGAGGTTGTTGGCGATCCTGCTGCTGTCGATGTCGTCCGGGATCTGGTCCTGGAAGTCGCCGAACTCGTTCCAGTCGAGTGAGGTGACGTAGTCCTTCAGCATGATCTGGAAGCCGACCGGACCGCGGTCGATGTCGAGCCCGACGCCGGCGTTGAACTGCAGGTCGGTGTTGCTGTCCTCGGCGTTGATGTCGTCGAAGTCGGCGGTGTAGCGGACCATGCCGATGCCGCCCTGGATGAACGGGGCGACCTTCCCCTCGTTCCACGACATGGGAAGCTGGTACTGCAGGTCGGCGTCGGCCAGCCAGTAGCCGATGTCGCCGGAGGTCGGGATCGTCGTGCCGTCATCGAACTCGACGGTCGTCTTCGTCTTCGAATACGCGAAGTTGCCGAGCACCGACCAGCGCGACGTCATCCGCACCTGCGCCTGGGCGCCGACGATCCAGTTGTCGTCGTTGCTCAGATGCGCGTCGTCGGAGATGTCGGCCAGGCTACCGAAGAACATGTAGCCGGCGTACGGCGTGATCGAGAAGGTGGACTGCCGCCCGGTGATCGTCGACTCGGGAGTCTGCGCCAGCACGGGGGCCGAAAGGGTCAGGGTTGCGACGGTTGCGACGAGAAACTTCCGCATCTGCTGCCTCACGCTCGGGTGAATCTGGTCGTGCGGTGAACCTGCGCCCGGGAGTTTCGCAAGCTCCGTGCGCAATACCGCAAGCCCTTGTGCGACCGGTAGTTAGGCATGCTGCGGAAGCGTGCCGCGAGCGCGTCCGGGCACCAGGCAGACGCGGACGGCGCGACCGGGTCAGCCGCCGCGCTTCGCCGCGCGCACCGCCTCGGTGAGCGCCGGCACCACCTCGAAGGCGTCGCCGACGATGCCGTAGTCGGCCACCTTGAAGATGGGCGCATCCTTGTCCTTGTTGATGGCGACGATGGTCTTCGCCGTGCGCATGCCGGCCAGGTGCTGGATGGCCCCGGAGATGCCGACGGCCACGTACAGCTCCGGGCTCACCGTCCGCCCGGTCTGGCCGATCTGCTCGCTGTGCGGCCGCCAGCCGTCGTCGGTCACGGCGCGGGTGGCCCCGACGGCAGCGTTGCCGAAGGCGTCGGCCAGCTCCTCGACCAGGCGGAAGTTCTCCGCGGCCTTGAGCCCCCGCCCGCCGCTGACGACGATCGGCGCCTCGGCGAGATCGAGCTTCCCCTTGGCGCCCTCGCGCACCTCGGTGACGATGACGCGCGCCTGGGCCGGGGCGAGCGCCGGCGCCACCGGCTCCACCCGCCCCGCCCGCGCGCCGGCCGTCGGGAGCACGGCGCCGGGTCGGAGCGAGACGAGCGCCGGACGCGCCGCGACGGTGAGGGTGGCGAACACCTTCCCCGTGTACACGGGGTGCCGCACGGTGATGGCGTCGCCGGCGGCCTGCACGGCCACCACGTCGCTGGCCAGCGGGAGGCCCAGCTTGGCGGCCACGCGGGGTGCGAGGTCGCTTCCCTGCGCCGAGGCGCTGAAGACCGCGGCGACGTAGCCGCCGCCCCGGATGCGCTCGGCCGCGGTGGCCGCCGCCACCTCGGGCGTGTAGTTGGCCAGCGCCGGGTCGCTGACGACGAGCACGACGTCGGCGCCGTGCTGGCCGAGGGTGGCCGCGTGCGCCTCCACCCCGGGCGCGCCGACGAGCAGGGCGTGCACCTCGCCGCCGCCGGTGGCGTCGGCCAGCTGCCGTGCGGCAGTCACCGCTTCCAGCGCCACCTTGCGCAGCTCCCCGCCGCGCGTCTCCGCGTATGCGAACGTGTTGGCCATCAGAGCACCTTGGCCTCTTCCTGGAGGAGTCGCACGAGCTCCGGCACCGCGGCCGCGCCCTCGCCGATGATCCGGCCCGGGGCCCGCTCCGGCGGGAGCTCCATCTTGGTCACCGTGACGCCGGGCTGGCCGAGCTGCGCCGGCTTCACCTCCAGCGGCTTCTTCTTGGCCGCCATGATCCCCTTCAGCGCCGGGTAGCGGGCCTGCGCCACCAGCCCCTGGTCCACCGTCACCACGGCCGGGAGCGGGAACTCGACGACCTCCACGCCACCCTCCAGCGCGCGCTCGGCGCGGCCGCGGCCGTTCTCGACGTCCAGCTTCGCCACCGCGGTGACGCAGGGCAGGTCGAGCAGCTCGGCCACCATCGCGCCGGTCACGCCGCTGGACGTGTCGACGGCCAGCTTGCCGAAGAGGATGAGATCGTAGCCGCCGTCGCGCAGCTCGGCGGCCAGCGCGCGGGCGATCGCGAGGCCGTCGACGGGCACGGCCTCCGTCTTCAGCTGCACGCCACGGTCGGCGCCCATCGCCAGCGCCTTGCGGATCGTCTCCTGCACCGCGTCCGGCCCCAGCGAGACGACGGTGATCTCGCCACCGCCGTGCTTCTCGTTCAGCTGCAGCGCGGCCTCGACCGCCCACTCGTCGAAGTCGCTCATCGTGTATTTCAGCCCCGTCTCGTCCACCGACGTGCCGGAGCCCGCGATCCTGAAGCGCTGCTCCATGTCGGGCACGCGCTTGATGCACACGGCGATCTTCACCGCGAGGCTTCTCCTGTGAAAGAGTCACCGGAACCTACTGCGGAGGGAGCGGCGGCTCTAGGGCGGGAACGGCAAGCGCGAGATGCGGGACGCGAGACGCGGGACGCGAGACGCGGGACGCGGGACGCGGGACGCGGGAGGGACTTGCCCACCACGAGCGTCCCGAGCGCCAGGTCGAACCCTCTCGCGCCTCGCACCTGGCGCCTCGCGCCTCTACCGCTCCAGCCCCGGCCGGTACCGCCGCACCGCCCGCGCGTCGACGTCGCGGGCCGTGAAGGCCACGCGCTTCATCTCGCCGCGCGCGAACATCGCCGCCTGGTCGGCGTAGTAGGGCGAGTCCGGATCGGGGCTCTGACCGTAGGCCAGCACCGAGTAGGCCCGCGGCACCTCCCCGAACTCGACGGCCAGCACCCAGCCGTCGCCGCCCACCGCCGACCGGCGCCCGTCCGGGTCCGTGCGGAAGTTCAGCACGCGGAAGCAGCCGAGCGCGCCGCTGCAGCCGCCGACGGGGACGTCCACGTCGCCCCGCCGCACGCGATGCACCTCGCCCCAGGCCACGCCGATGTCGCCATAGCGCTCCCGCACCTCGGCGATGGCCTGCGCGAACGCCTGCACCGCGCGCGCCGGGTCGCGGAGCCCGCGCGGCGTCGTGGTCGGGGCGTCGGGCGACCACGGGTGCGCGTACAGCGAGTCCGCGTCGGCCCCCGCCGTGTAGGCGCGCCACCAGGCCTCGAAGAGCACCGCGCCGCGACTCTCGGGCGCCGCCGTGTCGTCCCATCGCTCGAGCAGCGCGAGCGCCGCGGCGGTGGCCGAGTCGGGGTTGCTCGCGCGGACGGCGGCCACGAGGTCGGCCTTGACGCGGTCGGCGAGCAGCATGCGATAGGAGTGCTTGAGCGCGACCACGTCCTCGAGGCTCAGCTTGCGCGGCGTGTCGATGAGCGCGAGGCTGAGCTGGCTGCGCAGGCGCAGCACCGGCTCGGGGAAGTAGGCCGGATAGCGCGCCGGGTCGAGCAGCCGGTGGAGGTTGGTGTAGTACGGCGAGTCGTTCTCGTTGTGCACGTAGCCGCCCGGCGGGTTGAGGAGCTGCGGCAGCGAGTCGAAGGGGACGTAGCGCGTCCACACCTCTGCCGTGCGCCGCGCCGGGACGGCCGCCGTGTCGCCGCCACTGGGGTGCGGCAGCGACGGGATGGCGGCGTTCCAGACGTAGAAGATGTTCCCCGCCCGGTCGGCGTAGGTGAAGTTCGACGTCACCCGCGCCCGCATCCGCATGGCGTCCTTCCATTCGGCCAGCGAGTGTGCCCGCATCATGCGCAGGAACTGCTCGCCGGCGCGCCAGTCCCCGTCCGCCGCAGCGCGCAGGACGTAGATCTTGCCGCCGCCGCGGTACACCACCGGCCCGAGCGGCGTCCGCCAGAGCTCACGCGTCTCGGTGGAGAGGCCGTCGCCATTGCGGAAGGCGACCGTCACGAGCTCGCGTTCGAGCGGCACCGATGCGCCCTCGAAGCGGTAGTGGTCCGCGCGGGCCGTGTCGACGTCCAGCGCGTAGATCTCGTCGAGGTCCGGCGCGTTGTTCGTCGTCGCCCAGCCGAGGTCGCGGTTGAAGCCGCCGATCACGCCGAACGGCCCGCCGATGCGGAAGTCGCCGTAGAAGTCCATCACCCCCGGGACGGTGATGTGCCCCTCGTAGTAGCCGGCGCTCCAGGCGAGGTGCGGGTTGCGCAGCAGGATGGCGTGCCCCGACGTCGTGCGGCTCGGCGCGAACGCCCAGGCGTTGGAGCCCTCCTCGATCGGGTCGACGCCGGAGTCCCCCGCGGGCGGCCCGTCGGCGGCGCCGGCGTCGCGGCGCGAAGCACTGTCGAGGCGAGCGAGGAAGCGCCGCGCCTGCGACCGCTCGGCGACGTTCACGTCGCGCGCCGCGACGTCGTAGCCGGTGAAGTGCGGCGCGAAGCCAGCCGGGAACTCCTCGGGGTGCAGCTCGATGTAGCGATTGACCCCGGCGGCGAATCCCTCGTAGACGTCGCGGGTGTCCGGGTCCAGCTGCGGGTAGCGCGCGACGGCGATGGCGTGCGCGCGCTGGGCTTCGAAGTCGCCGTCGATGCTGTCGCGGCCGAACCAGCGCCCCATCTCCCCCCGCGCGCGCAGAAGGCCGATGGCCACGCGCGGCCCGTAGTCCTCGAGTTGCACGTAGGCCAGCGCGTAGTACGCCGCCCGCAGGTTCTCGGCCCGGATGTGCGGCACGCCGTGCTCGGTGCGCAGCACCTCCACCTGCCGCGCGAGCGCCGGCGCCGGCCCGGGCGGCTGCGCCGACAGGATCCCGGCAGCGGTGAGGAGCTGGGCGACCGCCGCCGTGAGCGTCGCGAACGTGCCCGCAGTCAGTCGATCGGTCACGGTGTGGGGCTCCTCACGAGAGACACGAAGGGCGGCAACAGCTGTCGACGGGACGAACAGGATGAACGGGACGAGCAGGCTGGGGAGGACGGGAACTGACGGGGAAGGCGGGAAGAGCTCATGCAGTCATCATCCCGTTCCCCCCGTTCCTCCCGTCCGCACTCCATTCGGTCATCCCGTCCCTCATGTCAGGGGCGCCGGCGCAGCACCTTACCCGCGCGCGCGTCGGTGAAGGCGCCGTCCCGGATGGCGAGGCGGCCGTTGACGAGGACGTGCACCATCCCCTCGGCCAGCTGGTGCGGGTCCTCGAAGGTGGCGCGGTCGCGCACCTTCGCGAGGTCGAAGACCACCACGTCCGCGTACGCCCCCGGTCGCAGCACGCCGCGGTCGGCCACGCGGTAGACGGTGGCGGGCAGCGAGGTCATCGTGCGGATCGCGAACGGCAGGCTCACGACCTCGTCCTCGACGACGTACTTCCGCAGCTTGCGCGGGAAGGCCCCGTTGCCGCGCGGGTGCGGCACGCCCTCGCCGGCGCGCACGAGGGCGCCGTCGGAGGCGGTCATCGTCCACGGCTGGCGCATGAGCCGCTCGATGTCGGCGTCGTCCATGTTGAACGAGACGATGCCGACGCTGCCACGGGTGATGAGCGAGAGGGCGGTGGCGATGGTGTCGCCGCCCTGCCGGGCCGTGAGCTCGGCGAGCGTGTGCCCCTCCACCGTCGTGTCCGGCCGGAAGCGGGCGATGCGGATGCGTGCCGCGCCGCCGCGGCGGGCGAGGTTCTCGCGCATCCCGGCCTCGATCCGGGGGCGTTGCGCGGCGTCGGCCAGGCGGGCACGGAGCGAGTCGTCCCCCCCTGCCTGCGCCCACCGCGGCACGAGCGCGGCGTCGAGCGACGTCTGCGACGCATCGTACGGGTACTGGTCGGCGAAGACCTCCACCCCCTGCGCCCGGGCGCGCTCGACGCGCTGGACGATGGCGGCCGAGAAGCCCCAGACGTTGGGCCCGAGCGCCTTGATGTGCGTGACGACGCCGCGCGTGCCGGCCTCGCGGGCCACGGTCACGACCTCCTCCACCGCGGCCAGGAGGCCGATCGTGTAGTCGCTCTCGTCGCGGATGTGGCTCTGGTACGGCGCGCCGTAGCGGGCGGCGACGCGGGCGAGCGCCACCAGCTCGTCGGTCCTGGCGAAGCTGCCGGGTGCGTAGAACGGTCCGCTGGAGAGCGCGAACGCCCCCTCCTCCATCCCGCGCTGCACGAGCGCCTCCATCCGCTGCAGCTCCGCGGGGGTCGGGGCACGGTCCGCCATGCCGAGCACGGCCCGACGCACGGAGCCGTGCGGCACCATGAGCGCGACGTTGACGCCGAGGCCGTGCGCCAGCAGGTCGCGACGTTGCGCCGTCAGATCCACGGACCCGCCGCCGTCGGGGTTCACGAAGACCGTGGTGACGCCCTGGGCGAGCAGCTGGTGGGCGGCGGATAGGTCGGGCGTCTCGAGCGCCGGGCCGGCGTGCGAGTGCGTGTCGATGAAGCCCGGCGCCACGTACAGCCCCTCGGCGTCGAGCACGCTCGTCGCGGTGTCCCCCCGGAGATCGCCGAGGGCGACGATGCGGTCGCCGCGGATCCCGAGGTCCGCCCGTACCCAGGCGTTGCCGCTGCCGTCGAGCACGCGCCCGCCGCGCACGAGGACGTCGTATCGCTCGGGGGTCTGTGCGGCCGCCGGGGCGAGCGCGGCGAGCATGGACAGCAGGATGCCGAGCATCGGGCCGGCGCGGGGGCGAAGAAGCGCGGGAGCGAGCATGATCGGACAGGAGCGCGTCGAGGGATGCGGTGGGAGGAGGGAAGAGAAAGCGGGAAGAGGGAAGAGGGAAGAGGGAAGAGGCACTGCTCCCTCGTCCCTCTTCCCCCTTCCCTCTTCCCTCTTCCCTCCTCTCCTGGCGGCCGTTCAGCCCTGATCGGGAATGTTCGGATTCGAGAGGCGCTCCACGTCGGGCAGCGGCCAGCAGCGCTGCTCGCCGTAGTTGCCGCCCTTGGGATACGGCGTGCCGGGGGCCGGCACCAGCGGCAGGTCGCCGCGGCGCAGGTCGTACCAGCGGGTCCCCTGCAGGAACAGCTCGCGCGCCCGCTCGCGGAACAGCGTCCCGGTGAAGTCCGCCTCCTCCGCCGGCGTCAGGGGCGGGAGCTCCACGCCGGCGCGGGCGCGCAGCGCGTTGAGGATCGCCACGCCCTCCGCGCCGCCGCGTGCCTCGGCGAGGATCAACTGAGCCTCCACGCCACTGGCCAGCCGCATCGGGGAGGTGAGCTCGGGGTACTTCTGCTGCCGCCAGAGCGGCGTGACGTCGTCACCCGCCGTCTGGTCGGCGTCGACCACCGGGACGCGGGGGTCGGGCTCGCCCTGCACCGTCAGGTTGCGGTAGGCGGCGGCGACCGTGACCGCGTTGCCCGTGATGTTCTGCGCCGCCACCCGGTTGTAGTAGCGCGAGGCGACGTCCGTGCTCTCCAGATCGTACACGAAGTCCACCGGGACCGCCTCGGCGTCGCTCGCCGCGCCGGCCAGGTCGCCGTTGTCCAACCGCGCCCGGGCGCGCCCGACGCGCGCCAGGTTGAGGAGGTCGGTGGCGCCGATGGCCTGCGCCGTCTCGATGGCCTGCGTGAAGCGCACCTCCGCGCTGTCGAGGATCTGCGCCGAGGTGATCTCCGGGCCGCCGGCGATGGCGCCGGAGCAAAAGCCCTCGCCGAGCAGCAGCAGGCTGTAGCCGCTGAAGGCAGCCGCCTGGGCGATGAGCCGCTGCCGGTCGGGCACCTCCTCGTCGGTCCACTCCTGCAGCTTCTGGAGGATCTGGTCGTTGGTGTAGCGCGCCGTGTTGATGGGCGTGTAGACGCCGATCCCCTCGCAGCTGCCGGAGGCGTAGAACGCCTCCACCGGCAGCACGGCGCGACGGTCGTACGACCAGCGCGCGGCCGTCTCGGTCGCGTCGGTGAGCTCGCCCCCGGCGAGCCCGCTGGCCACGGTGTAGGCGCCGTACGCGCACTGGAAGTCGCCGGCCGCGCTGGCCACGAGCAGTGCGGCGTTGGTCGGCACGAGGAGCGAACTCTCGGGCAGGCGACTCGGCGTCTCGATGCTGAGCAGCCGGTCCACCTGGTCGCAGCCGGCGGTGGCGAGGACGGCGAGGCCGAGCGCCAGCGCGCGGTGGGCGCGCGCCGGCCGGCGGCGGCGGAGAGCGGCGCCCGCCGCGTCGAGCCGAGGAGCGGCGCCACCATGGGCGCGCCGCCCGGGGACGGGATGCGTGTTGGGCGTCATCGTCAGAAGCTCACGTTGAAGGTGGCGACGAACTCGCGCAGCTGCGGCAGCACGTTCTGCTCCCACTGGCCGAAGGCCCCGCCGCGCGAGCCGCCGTTGAACGAGGCCTCGGGCTCCAGCCCGGGGTAGTCCGTCCAGAGCGCCAGGTTGCGGCCGGCCAGCGTGATCGAAGCGCGCGACGCGCCGAGCGGCGCCGTGAAGCGCGCCGGCAGCGTGTAGGTGAGCGAGAGCTCGCGGAAGCGCGTGAAGCTCGCGTCCTTGATCAGGTTGTAGGTGAAGGCCGTGCCGTTCTCCACCTCGGCCAGCGTGACCGCGTCGAACTTGTCGCGCGACGGGTAGTAGTTCTCCTCGCACAGGTCGAAGAGGTTGCAGCGCACGCGCCGGTTGCCGTCCAGCTTCTTGTAGCCGCCGCGCCAGTCGAAGAAGGCGTTGAGGCGGAAGTCGCGCAGGAAGGTGAGGCCGGCCGAGAAGGAGCCCTCGTAGGTGGGCACCGAATTGCCGAGGAAGACGCGCGGCGCGCCGTCGCAGGCCACCGAGCCGCCCTGCCCGTCGTCGCACATCAGGTCGGTGATCTCCACGCTGCCGTCGGGCAGCACGTTCTTGGTGGCCGACACGACCCGCCGGTCCCACCAGGCGCCGGGGGCATAGCCCACCACGTGCTGGATCTGGCTGGAGAGCGACACGCGCTCCGTCCCCTCGCCCAGCGACTTGATCTCGTACTTGTTGGTGCTGCCGCTCAGCGTGAGGTCGAGCGCCAGCGTCTCGTTCGACACGGGCTGCCCGCGCACGACCCACTCGAAGCCGCGGCGGTCCACCTGGCCGGCGTTGAAGAACTGCAGCCCCTGGAAGCCCTCCGACGGCGGCGCGAGCCGGGAGAGGATGGCATCCTTCGTGGTGCCGTCGAAGTAGGTGAACTCGGCCCCGAGGCGCTCGTCGAAGAGGCCGGCGTCGAAGCCGAGCTCCAGCTCGGTGCTGCGCTCCGGGCCGAGGTCCGGGTTGCCCGGCGAGAGCGGCGTCACCTGCCCGCCGGTGGGCGTGTACGTGCGGATGGCATCGAAGGCGCCCGGCTGCAGGCCGCTCGCGCCGTAGGCGGCGCGCAGGCGCAGCGTGCTCACCTGATCGGGCAGGCTGAGCGAGGGCTCCTCGCTGAGCACGTACGAGGCGCTGAACTTCGGGTAGGTGACGGCGTTGAAGTTGGTGCCGAAGGCCGAGTTGTCGTCGGTGCGCACGGCGCCGGTGAGGAAGAGCCGGTCGTTCCAGATGACCTGCTCCTGGATGAAGCCACCCACCGTGTTGTTCTCGAACACCTCGTCCTCGCCGAACTGCTGGATCTCGGCCGCCACCACGGCCGTGAGGCCGCCGGCCGGGAAGCCCTCGCCGTAAAGCTCACGGTTGTTGACGCGGCGGCCGTAGAACTGCCCACCCACCGAGGTCACGCTGCGCCACGCCGGGGTCAGCTGGAACTTCCCGTTGGCCACGTAGTCCAGCGTCGTGTTGGACGAGTTGCGCGTCCAGACGTCCACGTAGCCGCGACTGTCCGGGCCCACGTAGGAGAACGAGGAGTACTCGGTGCCGAGGATGTCGTTGCGCGGCGCCTGCTCCTGGTTGTCCTCGATCGCCCGGTCGATGCCGACGATGAGCCGGTGGTCGAACCAGGAGGCGGGGCGGTGCGTCACCGTCACGCTGCCGGTGAAGCGGTCCGCATCCTGATAGATGTTCATCACCCGGTAGTAGATGTCGGGCGGCCCGCTGCGGAAGCCGAGCTGCGGGTTGCCCGGCTGGTCGTCGGTGGCATCGTCGGGGTCCTCGCCGGCGGTGTAGAGGAAGCCCGGCGAGGAGAAATAGGTGGCCCAGGTCCCGCCGCCGCCGCCGGACTCGAGCGGCATGTAGGTGCGGCCGGTGGTGTAGGCCATGGACGACTGCAGGTCCCACTTGCTCCCCGGCGAGACCGAGAGGTTGGCGCGCAGGCCGGCGCGGCGCAGCGAGTTGTCGTACTCGACGCCCTCGCTCTCCTCGTAGTTGCCGCCCACGTAGTAGCGGAACGCCGGCGTGCCGCCGGAGACGTTGAGCTGGTAGTCCTGCAGCAGCCCCGTGCGGAAGATGTCGTGGCCGAAGTGGGCCTGCACCGAATCGTTCAGCTGCGCCACGGTGATCGTCACCGTGTCCAGCCCGCCGGCGGCATTGGGCACCGCGCCGTAGTTGGTGTAGAACGCGTTCTCGAAGTCGGGGATGAAGTTGGCGCCGACGCGCGCGGTGAAGTTCCACCGCGGCGTGCCCGCGGCGCCGCGCTTCGTGATGATCTGGATGACGCCGTTGGAGGCCTCCGTGCCGTAGAGCGTGGCCGCCGCCGGCCCCTTGATGACCTCGATGCTCTCGATGTCCTCGGGGTTGAAGTCGTTCCAGCGCGAGACGGCCCGTGAGCCGAAGCCCTGGTTGAGCGGGCCCGTCGCCTGCGCGTTGTCCACGCGGATGCCGTCGACGTAGATGAGCGGGTCGTTGGCCAGCGACAGGCTGGAGGCGCCGCGCACGCGGATGCGCGAGCCGGAGCCCACCTGCCCGGAGCTGCCCACCACGCTCACCCCCGAGGCGCGACCGGTGACCAGGTCCTGGAAGGAGCGCACGGGCTGGGTGGCGGTGACCGCCGCCACGTCCACGGTGGTGACGGCGTTGCCGATGGCGCGCTTCTCGGTGGCCCCGGCGGTGCCGGTGACCACCACCTCGTTGAGCTCGATGGCGCGCTCCGACATCACGATGCGCAGGTCGGTGCGCCCGACCTCCACTTCCTGGTCGGCCGGGCGATAGCCGATGAGCCTGACGGTGAGCTGCACGCGATCGCCCGACACGCCGGTGAGGCGGAACTGCCCCTGGACGTCCGTGGTGGTACCGAGCTGCGTGCCGGCGACCGCCACCTGCGCGTTGGGCAGGGGGCGCATCGTGCCCTCGGCCACGACGGTCCCGGCCACCACACCCTGTCCGCCCTGGGCGGCGAGTGGG
>DASTRO010000281.1:0-5421 GCA_035761165.1 Gemmatimonadaceae bacterium
GCTCCGCCTCGGCGAACACATCGCCCGTGGTCTTGCCCGTCCACAGCTCGGTCGCCCGGTCCGCCCAGTACGAGGGTGAGGTCAGACTGTAGTAGACGTTGACCGTCTGCTTGGCGACGTACGCCAGCGGTGCCTCGTCCCCGACGATCTCGGTGAGCCCGACGCTCTGCCTCTCCCCGGAGTAGGGGTTCTTGATCTGGCGCGGCGCGTCCTTCACCTGCCCGAGTACGAAGTCGCCGGTGGCGACGTAGTGCAGCCCGACGTGCGTCCACGCCATCTTCCCCTCCACCGCGGCGACGTCTCCCACGATGCGGGCCGAGTTGCGGATCCCCTCGTAGACCGTCTTGCCGACGCCGGCGAACATCGTGGCGAACGTGGCGGCCGTGTCCACGTTCTTGCCCAGCTGCGCCAGCCGCGCCTTCTCGCGCTGCAGCTCTCTCGCGAGCTGGTCAAAGACCTGCTCCGCATCGGCCCGTAGCTGGCGCAGCTGCGTGAGCTGGGCGCGGGCGAGCTCGCGCGCGTCGGGCGGGATGGCCACGCGGTCGCCCGGCTGGATGAAGCGCGGATTCGGACGCAACCGGCGAAGGTCCTTGTTCGCCGGGGCGTCGTAGAGCGCCTTCCACGAGGCGAGTCCATGAGTCGCTGCGATGCTCGCGAGCGACTCGCCGCGCCTGACGACGTGATACTTGTGGATGATGGCGGCCATGATGGGGGACGGGGGGCGCGGCATGCCGGCACGCCGGACACGAGCCGGGCCAGCGCCCGGCTGGACGGCGCCAAACATACCCCGCGGCCCCGGTCGCGACAACGCCGAGCTCGCCAGTGCTGTCGGCCGCCCGCACGCCGCCGCTAAGTTGTCGCCATGTCCGCCCCCCGCCCGCTGATCATTCGCGACCCGCTCTGGAACAACATCCGCATCGACGCGGCCGCCGGCCGCCTGGTGGACACGCCCGTCTTCCAGCGCCTGCGCTACGTGCGTCAGCTCGGGCTGGCCTATCTGGTCTATCCCGGGGCCACCCACTCGCGCTTCGAGCACGCCCTGGGCGCCTACCACCTGGCCCGCATCACCCTCGCCCTGCTGCGCGAGCGCGGCGAGCTGTCCGGCGTGGACGAGACCGAGTGCGCCGTGGTGCGGGCCGCGGCGCTGCTGCACGACGTCGGGCACTACCCGTTCTCGCACGCCCTCGAGGAGATCGGCGTCGCCCACCATGAGGTGGTGGCGCGCCCGCTGATCACCACCGGTGTGGTGGCGGACCACCTGCGCGAGCTCGCCCCGGACGCGCCGGCCCGTGTGCACGCGCTCATCTGCGGCACCAGCGACAGCCCACTCCAGGGGCTCATCTCCGGCTCGCTCGACCTCGACAAGATCGAGTACCTCAAGCGCGATGCGCTGATGTGCGGCGTGCCCTATGGCGAGATCGACGTGGACCGTCTGCTGCACTCCCTCGTGCTGCTCGAGGACCCCGAGGACGGCCGCCGCCGCATCGGGGTGCAGGAGAAGGGGCTGGCCGCCCTCGAATCGCTCCTCTTCGCGAAGTACCAGATGTACCGCAACGTCTACTGGCATCACGCGGTGCGCAGCGCGACGGCGATGTACAAGCGGCTGGTGGACGACGCGCTGCGCGGTGCGCGGGTGTCGGCCGCGGCGCTCGGCGGCCACACCGACGAGGGGATCCTCCACGCCCTCGAGGCGCCCGCTCCGCCCCCCCTGCTCGGCGCGCTGCGCGAGCGCCGGCTCTACAAGCGTGTGCTGGAGTGCCCGGCCTCGGAGCTCGCCGGGCCCGACGCCGAGTGGATCGCGGGCGACCGCGCGCTGACGCTGGCGGTGGAGGACGCTCTGGCTGGCGAGGTCGGCCTGCGCCCCGGCGAGCTGCTGCTCGACTACCCGGCCAAGACGCAGATGCTCGGCCTGGACCTGCCCGTCCAGGGCCGCGACGGGCAGGTGCGGCGGCTGACGTCGGCTGGCTGGCCCGCCGCCATGAACCTGCCGCGCCTCTCCGAGGAGCTCTACCGCTCGGCGCGCTGGCTCCGCGTCTTCACGGTGCGACGGATGGAGGTACCACGGGCGGCCCTGCTCGCCCTCCTGACGCGTCCGGCGAGCGAGGTGCGCGCCGCGCTCCGGGCCGGCGGGCCGCTGCTGGGCTGAGCCGCGCCGTCAGCCGCCGGAGGGCGCGTCCGCGTCGGGGGCGTGGGCGCCACGGAGCTGGCGCTGCTCGCGGCCGTAGGCCTCCGCCAGCAGGCGCGCGATCCCGCGGTAGAACGCGGCATCCTCCTGCTTCCCCTCCCCATCCAGCCCGAGCGCCGTCGTCTCCAGGGCGTAGAGGATGTTGCCCAGGTAGAGCGTCGCCAGGTGGGCGACCGTCGGCTGGTCGCCGTCGTCGCTCATCCGCCCGACGGCGGCGGCTGCGTGCCGCCGCCCCCGGCCGGCGCCGACTCGAGGCTCGTCACCTGGACGATGACGGCGGTGATGTTGTCCAGCCCACCGCGCCCATTCGCCTCGGCGATCAGCGCGTCCACCATCCGCGCCGGGGACGCTCGCGAGAGCAGGAGCTGCTGGAGGCGGCGGTCGTCCACCATCCCGGTGAGCCCGTCGCTGGCGACGAGGAAGAGGTCCCCGGCGCGGGTCTCCCCCTCGTAGACGTCGGGCTCCACCGACTCGCTCGCCCCCACGCAGCGCGTGATGACGTTGCTGTAGGGATGGTAGCGCGCCTGCTCGGGGGTGAGGAAGCCGGCGTCCACCTGCTCCTGGACGTAGGAGTGGTCCTTGGTGAGCTGGCGCAGGGCGCCGTCGCGGAGCAGGTAGACGCGGGAGTCGCCCACCTGGCCCACGAGGTAGCGGCCCTCGAAGAGAACGAGGACCGACGCGGTGGTGCCCATCCCCTGCTTGTCGACCTCGGCGATCGTCCGCTCGTAGATCGCCAGGTTGGCGCGTCGCAACGCCTCGCGCACGCGCTCGCTGGCCTGCTCGGGCGGGAGCTCCCGATGGAGCAGCTCCCGCTCCAGGATCTGGACGGCCATCTCGCTCGCCACCTCGCCCGCCGCGTGCCCGCCCATTCCGTCGGCGACGACGAACAGGCCGCGCGAGCCGTTCGTGCCGGCGAAGAAGTTGTCTTCGTTGCCCGCGCGGATCATCCCCACGTCCGTGCGGGCGCCAACCGAGAGTTGCACTAGCGGTCCTGGGCTGTGGCGCCGGTGGCGGTGCCGGCGGCGATCGCGCGCGGCCCCGACGTGGGGAGGGGCTCGCGGCGGCGCGGTCGATGAGGAGGGAGAGTCTGCCGCACGACGGCTGGAGGCGGGTGGTGACGGAGACGCGGATCCGCGGCGTCTGTCCCGGCCCGCGAGCACGGCCACCGTGCGCCCGACGGGGCGGCGGAGGCCGGCTGCGCCCCCTCGCGAACAGCCGGGAAACTACGCCCCGCCCATGACGCTTGCAAGCGCTACTCCGCCGCCGTGGCGGCGCCGCTGAGCACCCCCACCTGCAGGCGGTAGAGCCGCTCGTACAGTCCGCCGCGCGCCAGCAGCGCCCGGTGCGTGCCCCGCTCGCGCACCTGCCCGTGGTGCAGCACCAGGATCTCGGTCGCGTTGACGATCGTGCTCAGGCGGTGCGCCACGGCGATCGTCGTGCGCCCCCGCATCAGCTCCGCCAGCCCGGCCTGGATCTCGGCCTCCGCCTCGCTGTCCACCGCGCTCGTCGCCTCGTCCAGCAGCAGCAGGTCGGGGTCGGCGGCGATCGCCCGGGCAAAGGAGAGGAGCTGGCGCTCCCCCACGCTCAGCGAGCTGCCGCGCTCGGCCAGCTCCTGGGCGTAGCCGTGGGGCAGTCGCGCCACCACCCGGTCCGCCCCCACCCGGGCCGCGGCGCGGCGCACCGCGTCGTCGCTCAGTGGCGCGCTCAGCCGGATGTTGGCCGCGACGTCGGCGGCGAAGAGGAAGATGTCCTGCTGCACGTAGCCGATCCGCTCGCGCAGCTCACGCAGCGAGAGCCGACGCACGTCCACGCCGTCGAGCAGGATGCGCCCGCGCTGCGGCTCGTAGAAGCGCAGCAGGAGGCTGATGACCGTCGTCTTCCCCGCCCCGGTGTGACCGACGAGCGCCAGCGTCTCGCCGGGCCGTACGACGAAGCTCACCCCGCGCAGCACCCACTCCGGCTCCGCCGCGGGTGCCGCCGGGCCGCCGGCACTGTGCGGGCGGTCGTAGGCGAACCAGACGTCCTGGAACTCCACGGTCGCCCCGCGCTCCCGGGCTTCGACCCGCGCGGGACGATCCGGCACGGCGCGCGACGCGCGGGTGAGGCGCGAGACGGGCGGCGCAGCGATCGTGTGTTTCGGGGGGGGCCCCCCGTCGCTCACCCGCGCCCCCGCGCCGCGCGCGCCCTCGTCCACCACCCCCGGCGTGTCCAGCAGCTGGAAGATCCGCTCGCTCGCCGCCATCGCCTGCTGCAGCGTGTTGAACTTGTCCGACAGGTCCTGCAGCGGCTGGAAGAAGCGGCGCACGAGCTGGAGGAAGGCGGCCACCGTTCCCACCGTCAGCGCGCCCGTGGCGATCCGGCCAGTGGCCGCCACGATGATGCTCGCCAGCGCGATGGAGGTGAATATCTCGATCACCGGCAGGTAGAGCGCGTAGATCCGCACCGAGTACAGGTGCGCCTCCAGGTGCTCGCGGTTCAGCCGGTCGAAGCGCGCCCGCTCGTGCCGCTCGCGGCCGAAGAGCTGGACGATGCGCATCCCGCCGATCCGCTCCTGCAGGAAGGCGTTGATGCGCGCGAGCCGCGTGCGGATGTCGCGGTACGACTGCCGCACGCGCTGGCGGAAGGCGCGCGACGTGTACACGATGAGCGGGATGACGGCGAACGCCGCCAGCGCCAGCCGCCAGTCCTCGACGAGCATCAGCACGCTGATCGCGACCAGCGTGAAGAGGTCGCCGAGCCCCGCCACCACGCCGGCCGTGAACAGCTCGTTCAGCGCCTCCACGTCCGAGGTCACCCGCGTCACCAGCCGGCCCACGGGGTTGCGGTCGAAGAAGGCGACGGGGAGCCGCTGCAGGTGCGCGAACAGCTCGTGCCGCAGGTCGCGCATGACGCGCTGCCCGAGCAGGCTGGTGAGCAGCGTCTCGCCGTACGCGCAGCCGAACTGCACCACCAGCGCGACGGCGAAGAGCAGCGCGCTGCGCGCCACCAGCCCCGTGTCGCGGGCGGGGAAGGCGACGTCGATGACGCGTCGCGTGAGCAGCGGGCCCACCAGCTGGAGCAGGCTCTCGGCCAGCAGCAGCACGACCGCCGCCGCGACGATACCGCCGTACGGGCGCACGTAGGCGAGCAGCCGCCGGGCCAGGCGCGCGTCGTAGACCTTGCCGAGCGTCTCCTCGTCGTGCAGCGTTGGGGCGTTCATGCCGCCGAATCCTACGCCGCGGCCGCCACGCCGGTCA
>DASTRO010000282.1:0-18627 GCA_035761165.1 Gemmatimonadaceae bacterium
CGCGCCATGGCGCGCGACTTGGCCTCCTTGGCGTCGGTGATCGTGCGGTCCTCCTCCTCACCGGCGTTGAGCGTCGGGGTGGCGTCTTCCCTGGGCGTGCGCAGCCGGGCGGCGCGGACCTCGCCGGTCTTCTCCATCTCCTCGCTCAGCTCCTGCGCGCGGAGCTGGCGCACGGCCAGGAACTCGAGCACGCGGTCCTTCACGTCCTGCAGGCCGTAGTGGTCGGCGTCGAGGACCTCCTGCGCGTGCTTGAGGTCCAGGTTGTCGTCCGACCGCTCGCCCCAGGGCAGCTCGGCGATCCACTCCAGGTAGGTGCGGATGACCTGCGCCTCCATGCTCTCGCGGCCGGCGCGCTCCAGGCGTCCCAGCTCGCGCTCCACCTCGGCGCGGGCCTCCTTGGGGAGGGGGAGCTTGCTCAGCTTCTCGCGCAGCTCGGTGATCTCCTTGCTCTGGTCCTCGTCGCCGAGCTCCTTCTGGATCGCCTTGAGCTGCTCGCGCAGGTACATCTCGCGCTGCCGCTCGCCCAGCTCCTCCTGCACGGCGCTCTTGATCTCCTCCTGCGCCTCGAGCATGCCGATCTGCCGCTGCACGTGGACGAGCACGCGGCGCAGCCGCTCCTCGACGTTCATCGTCTCGAGGAGCCCCTGCTTCTCCGGCACGGTGAGCTCGATGTAGCCGGCGACGAGGTCGGCGAAGCGGCCCGGCTCGGTGACCGAGTCGAGCACCTGGTGGACGACCTCTTCTGGCAGCCCACGCCGCTCACCGAGCTCGGCGGCCCGCTCGCGCGTCTCCTTGTGCAGCGCCTCGAAGGCCGGATCGTGCTCGTCGAGGGGAGCCAGCTCCTCGGCCGGCATGACGACGGCGTTGAGATAGCCCTCGGACTCGGTGTACTGCAGCGCGGCCGCGCGCTGCTCCCCCTGGAGGAGGAGCTGGACGCCGCCGAGGCCGCGCTGGATCTGCCCGATGCGGGCGATGACGCCCATCGAGTAGAGGATCTCGGGGGTGGGCTCGTCGGTGTTGTCGCGCTGGGCGACGGCGAAGACGAGCCGATCCCCCTTCAGCGCCGCCTCGATCGCCCGCAGCGTGGCGGGGCGCCCGGCGGCGATCGGCGCCGTGATGCCGGGAAAGATGACCGTCCCGCGGAGGGGCAGGACGGGAAGTGTCTGGCGGGTGGCCATCGGTGCGTTGCCTGTCTGCTGAAGGTCTGCCAGCGAGGCGGCGACCGGATGGGCGATCGCGCGTCCGGAGAGGCCCGAACTCGCACACTCCATTCCAGCCGGCCGTCCCGCGGCTCGAAGTGCCCGCGCCGGGGCGGGGCACGCGGCTTCCCCCACCAGGAGCGGGATTCGCGCCGGGCGAACCGGCCATCCCGACGCGGATCGGAAACGCCCTCCGCCCATGTGACGTAGGGGTATGCCGGAACGGCGCGCCGTGGCGGTCCCGCCCGGCGCTCGTCCTTTTCAAGCCGCTACCCTAGTGCTACACTATGACGGTCGCCTCCCTCGTCCGGACCCACCGCGTGCCAGATCCCGTCATCTCGTCTAACGACGCCGAGTTGCGTCAGCACGTGCAGCGAGTGCTCTCGGCGCACTACGAGGTGGAGCGGGAGATCGGGCGCGGCGGGATGGGGATCGTCTATCTCGCCCGCGATGTGCGGCTGAAGCGGCCGGTGGCCGTCAAGCTGCTGCCGCCCGAGCTCGCCTTCCGCTCCGAGATCCGCTCGCGCTTCCTGCGCGAGGCCGAGACCGCCGCCCAGCTGAGCCACCCCAACATCGTCCCCATCTACACGGTGGACGAGCGCGAGGGGCTGGTCTACTTCATCATGGGCTACATCGACGGCGGCAACCTGGCCACGCGACTGGCCGAGCGCGGCCGGGTGGAGCCCGAGGAGACGCGGCGCATCCTGCGCGAGGTGGCCGACGCGCTGGCCTACGCGCACGGCCGCGGCGTGGTGCACCGCGACATCAAGCCGGACAACATCCTGCTCTGCGGCGACGACGACGGCCGCGCCGTGGTGACCGACTTCGGCATCGCGCGCGCGGTGAGCGAGGGGGCCGACAGCCGGCTCACCGCCACCGGCATGGCCATCGGCACGCCGACGTACATGTCGCCGGAGCAGGCGGCCGGGGAGCGCGACATCGACGGGCGCAGCGATCTCTACTCGCTCGGCATCGTCGGCTACCAGATGCTCACCGGCGTGCCGCCCTTCTCGGCCAACAGCACGCCGGCGCTCCTCGTCAAGCACCTCTCGGAGGTCCCGCGGCCGGTGAGCGACCGCGTGGGCGGCGTGCCGGACGATCTGGCGCGCGCCATCATGCTGATGCTGGAGAAGGATCCGGACGCGCGCTTCCCCAATGCCGCGGCGCTCGTCACGGCGCTCGAGGAGCGCACGATCCCGGAGGGGCTCGACCACGCTCCGCCGCGCGCCATGGCCGGCGGGGGCACCGGAGCGGCGGCACTGGGGAGCGTGGCGGGCGCCGCGCCCCCCCCGCCGCCCTACCTGCCGGCGGTGAGCGAGCCGACGCCGGACGAGATGCAGCGCTGGTACCACAAGCCGGTCGTCGACTTCCGGAAGAAGGTGGGGCCGTACCTCATCGTGAACGCGGCCATCGTGCTGATGTCCATCTTCACCGGGGTGGACCTCGTCTTCTTCACGGCCATCTGGACCGTCTACATGGCGTACCAGTACGCCAAGCTGTGGACGGACGGCTACGACTGGCGCGACGTCTTCAAGCAGTCGCGGGACCGGATGATCTTCGACGTGGCCGCGGAGACGATCGACGACGCCAAGGCGCTCTTCGACCCCAAGAAGCGCGACGAGGTGCGGGCGCGCGAGCGGGCCCGCCGCGCGCGCGGCACCGGCGTCACCGGCCCCTTCTCGCCGCTGCCTGGTGCGGGGTTGCCGGCCGGCGTGCCGCCGGGCGGCATGTCATCGGCCGGCCTCGCCCCCGACGGCGTCCTGCAGGGCGACTACGCCGTGGCGGTGCGCCGCGCGCTGGCCGATCGCGACGAGATCGTGCGGCTCGTGGGCACGCTCGGCAAGCGCGACCGCGAGCGCATCGGCGACGTGGTCGGCTCGGCCGAGGCGCTGCTCGGCACCATCCGCGGCCTCGCCGTCTCGCTGGGCGAGGCGGAGCGCAACGCCGCGCCCGGCGCGGCCGCGGCGATCGACGCCGAGATCGCGCAGCTCGAGGCGCAGGCCAACCCGCTCGACCGCGCGGCGAGCGAGGATCGCGTGCGACGCCTGGCCTACCTGAAGCGGCAGCGCCGCGCGCTCATGGACGCCGAGCAGCGCCGGCAGCGCGACGAGCTGCGGCTGGACACCTGCGTGCTGGCATTGCAGAACCTGCGGCTCGACCTGCTCCGCCTGAAGGAGGGCGCGCAGGGGCACCAGCAGGTGACGCAGCTGGTCGAGCGCGCCATGTCGCTGGCCCACGACGTGGACGGCATGGTCGCGGCGGACGAGCTGGCGCGAGTCGGCACCAGGAACCAGGCACCAGGGACCAGGGTTTGATGTGGATCACCGGTTCCTGGTCCCCGGTGCCTGGTCCCTCGATCCATGTCTGACCGTCTGAAGGACCGCGTCGTCGCCGCCGTCGGCGACCTCTACGACGTGGAGGCGGAGATCGGGCGGGGCGGCTCGGCCGTCGTCTATCGCGCGGTGGACGTGCGCCTGCGCCGGCGCGTGGCGCTCAAGGTGCTGCCGCCGGAGCTGGCCTTCCGCGACGAGGTGCGCTCGCGCTTCCTGCGCGAGGCGCAGACGGCGGCGCAGCTCGGCCACCCCAACATCGTCCCCATCTACACGGTGGACGAGCGCGAGGGGCTGGTCTACTTCGTCATGGGGCTGGTGGAGGGGGAGAGCGTGGCGGGGTTGCTGCGGCGCGAGCCACGCCCGCCACTGGCACTCGTGCGGCGCGTGCTGCAGGAGACCGCCGACGCGCTGGCTTTCGCGCACGCGCGCGGCGTGGTGCACCGCGACATCAAGCCGGACAACATCCTGCTCGACCGCGAGTCGGGGCGGGCGATGGTGACCGACTTCGGCATCGCCCGCGCGCTGGAGGGGGAGGCGCGGCTGACGGTGACCGGCGTGGCGGTGGGGACGCCCGCCTACATGAGTCCCGAGCAGGCGCTGGGCGAGCGCGAGGTGGACGCGCGCAGCGACATCTACTCGCTGGGCGTGGTGGGCTACCTGATGGTGGCCGGGGAGCTCCCCTTCCGCGCGACCAACACGCCGGCGATGCTGATGAAGCACATCAGCGAGCTGCCCCCGCCGCTGCTCACCAAGCGCCCCGACCTGCCGGCGCCATTGCGCGAGACGATCGAGCGGGCGCTGCGCAAGAAGCCGGAGGAGCGCTGGCCGAGCGCGGCGGCGATGCGCGACGCGCTGCGGGGCGAGGCCGGCGCGCTGCCGGCGCGGGTGCCGGACGTGGTCCCGGCGCCGGTACCCCCGGCCGCGGGGCACGCGGCGGAGCGGCTGGGCGATCCCTTCCCGGCGCTGCCGCCGCTCCCACCCTTTCCGCGGCCCAACGGCGGCCCCAACTCGCGTGAGGTGTGGCGCCAGCAGCAGCGGCTCTGGCGCGAGCAGGTGCGCCGGCAGCGCGAGGCGCGCCGGGCGGCGGGGCTCGCGCACCCGCAGGGTACGCCGTCGGACGGCGCGGCCGACGGCGTGCCGATGGAGCCGGGGCTGCAGGAGCGCTTCGACGCCTTCCGGCGGAAGCTCACGAGCACGGTGTTCTTCGTGGTCTTCCTGGCCTTCATCAACCTGGTGACCTTCCCCTTCTTCCCGTGGGTGGTGTTCCCGGGAATGGCGGCGTTCGGGCGGCTGCGCCGGCGCTGGCTGCCGCTGGCGGCGGCCGGCGTGACGCTGAACGACGTCTGGGCCGGCCGCCTGCCGCCGCACCTGGGCGGCCGCGATCCGAAGGTGGTGCGCCTGGAGGCGAAGCAGCGCATGGCGCAGGCACGCCTGCAGGCCCGCGAGGCGGCCAAGCGCGGCCGCGTGCTGGTGCAGTGGCGCGACATGCCGACGCTGGTGAAGCGCATCCGCCGCTTCCGCGCCGGCGCCTTCACCGCGGCCGGGGCGGCGGGCGTGGCGGCGGTGAGCCTCGCCATCGGCGCGCCGGCCGGCATCGACGCGCTGGCGGTGCCCTTCGTGCTGGGGAGCATGACGGCGGCGGGCGCGGGGCTGTACACCGCGATCGCCGCGCGGCGCGTGCGGCGCGCCGGGCTGCGGCTGCGCGAGATGCTGCGCGACAACTGGATGGAGCGCCTCAAGGCCGCCGACCCGCGCCCGCGCGCGGCAGTGATCGAGGAGGAGGTGGCGCGCCTCGTCCCGCCGGACGTCCTGGCCGGCCCGCACGGCGAGACGGTGCGCCGCGCGGTGGCCGACCGGGCGGAGGTGAGCGATACCTTCGCGAAGATGTCCCCCACCGACCGCGCGCTGCTCCCTGACGTCACGGCCACGGTGGACGCGCTGGTGGGGCGCGTGGCGATGCTCGCCCAGGCGCTGCACCGGCTGGACGAGGACCACCCGTCGGCGATGCTGGCGGCGCTGGAGGAGCGGCTGGCGCGCGCCGAGGCGGAGAGCACCGACACGCGCGACGGCGAGCGGCGGCTGGCGCTGCTGCAGCGTCAGCGCGAGACGCTGCAGGACCTGGTGAAGCGGCGGGAGACGCTGGCCGGGCAGCTGGAGCACGCGGCGCTGGTGCTGCAGAGCGTGCGCTTCGACCTGCTCAAGCTGCGCTCGGCCGGGATCCAGAGCGCGCTGGAGGACGTGACGAGCGCGACGCAGGAGGCGCGCGCGCTCTCACGCGAGATCGGGCACGTGCTGGACGCGGCGGCGGAGGTGCGGGCGTTGTGACGGGGCGGCCGCCGGCCGCCGTCACTCCATCCAGCGCGCCTGCCTAACGTCGCGGCGTCACGGCCAGGGCAGCCGCTCCCACTGCTCGCGCCCGGTGAAGTAGCCGATCGTCCCGCCGATGATGCCGCCGACGATCGCCCCGCTCACCGCCGCGCGGGCGATGTCGCCGCTCGTCGGGTTGACCTCGGGGGCGTTGTTCAGCCCCGTCAGCGCGCCGCCGATGCCGGCCCCCACCAGCCCCCAGAGCGCGGCTCCCTTCCAGCGGTTGCGCCCGCGACTCAGCTCCAGCTGCCCGATGTCGTCGTAGCGTACCCGCACGGTGCGGTACTCCGGCAGCAGCTCGGGGCCGCGGGCGATGAAGAGGAAGTCCTCGTGCTCGCCGGTGTCCACCACGAAGCCGCGCGCCAGCACGGAGTCGATGTCGCCGGCGATGCGCCAGTTGCGCAGCGTGCTGAGCGTGATGCGCACCCGCGCGCCGGGGACGAGGCGCGGATCGGTGGGCGGCTGGACGGCGGACGTCGAGTCGGCCGGGCGGGGGGTGGCCGCGCTGTCGCGCTGCTGGGCGGCGGCCGTGCCGGGAGGGAGCGCGAGGGTGCCCAGGGCGAGGACGACCCCGAAGACGGCGGCGCGGGCCACGGGGCGCCGCGCCAGCGGACGGGTGGCGTGCGGGGACAGCTCAGGCATCGTTCATCTCCTCCAGGCGCGCCTCGAACTCGGCGGCCATGCTCGGATGACCGTGGCGGCGCGACACCTCGACGCCACGCTCCAGCGTGGCGCGTGCCTCGTCGTCGCGGCCCAGGTGCAGCAGCGCGTCGGCCAGCCGGCCGTACGCGTTGCCCTCGTCGTCGTGCAGCTCGAGGTAGCGTGTGAGCTGCTCACGCGCCTCCTCGTAGAGGCCTGCCTTGAGCGCCTCGTTGGCCAGCCCGAAGCGGGCCAGCGCGTTGTCCGGCGTGCGGGCGACCATCGCCCGGAAGGTGTCGAGCCGGGGGTTCGTCATCGCGTCAGGAGATCGGCCACCGCGGCGGCCACGTGCTGGGGAGACTCCTCGGGGAGGAAGTGGCGACCGTCGGGCACCACGTGGAGGGCGGAGCCGGGCAGCCGTTCGTGTAAGCTGCGCCCGAGTGCGAGGGGAAGGAAAGGGTCTTCCGCACCCCAGACGACGGCGGTCGGCATCGGCAGCTCGCCGGTGCGCGCGCCGAGCGCCGCCAGCTCGGCGGCGTCCATCTGGGCGAGATGCGCCATCAGCGCCTCGCGGCCATCGGGGCCGATGAACGGGCGCAGGTACATCTCCACCGAGCGCAGCCCGCGCTCGTGCACGGTGTAGCCGCGGGCCAGGTCGCGGCGCAGCAGAGTCAGCAGCCACTCGGGCGGCAGATGGCGGGTGAGCGGCAGGGTGGCACGCGCCAGCTTGAGCTCGCGAGCCGGCCAGGCGCCAGCCGCCGCCGCGCTCACCAGCGCCAGGTGCGAGACGCGCGCGGGCCAGCGCGTGGCCAGGAGCTGCGCGACGGCGGCCCCCATCTCGTGCCCCACCACCGCGGCACGCTCCACCCGCAGGAGGTCGAGCACGGCGAGCACCCGCTCGGCGTGGGCGCGCAGCGACAGCGGGTGGGCGCCCGGCCGGTCGCTCCGGCCGAAGCCGAGGAGGTCGAGGACGAGCACCCGGTGCCCCTCGGGGAGGAGGGGGACGACGTCGGTCCAGAGGTGCGACGAGGTCGGGAAGCCGTGCAGGAGGACGATCGGCACCCCGCTGCCACGCCGTCCCGCCGCGTAGCCGTAGAGCCGGACGCCGTCCAGGTCGAAGAACTCGCCGCGCATGGGAGGGGTGAGGGCGGTAGGAGGCAGGCGCGAGGCACCGGGCGGCGCCGGGTGCGAGCTGCGCCCAGCCTGGCGCCTGGTGCCTGGTGCCTGGCCGTTCGGCGCCGGGCTCGATAATACACCCTCCCCGTCGGTTGAACGAGAACGGGCCGCCGCGTCAGGGGACGCGGCGGCCCGCCGGGCCTCGGGCCTGCGCGGCTGCGCGGGCTCAGGCCTGCGGGGGGCGGCCGCCGCCGCGGCCACCGCGGCGCTGCGACATGGCTTCGATGTTCCTGTCGAAGGTGGCCTGCTGGTCCGCGGTGAGGACGTCGCGCAGCGCCTTGCGCTCCTCCGCCTGGAGGTCGCGCATCTTCTGCATGCTCTCCCGGTCCATCGACTGGCCGCTCTGCCGTGCGGCGCGCATGTCGGCGCGCATCTTGTCGAGCTGGGGCTGGTACTGCTCCTCGATCTCCTTGACCTTCGCCTGCTGGTCGGCGGTGAGGGTGATGTCCTTGAACATCATGTCGTGCTGCGCCTGGGGGCTCATCATGCCGCCGCGGCCGCCACCGCCACCGGCGGGGGGCTGGGCCTGGGTGGGGGTGGCGACGGCGACGAAGGTGACGGCGGCGAGGGTGAGGGCGAGACGCGTGGCGGCGGTACGCATGGAGATCCTCCGGGGATGCGAACGACCGCGGCCATCCGGCCGCGGCGAGGGTATGTACGGCGGCCGTCGACGCTTCGTTGGGGGCGCTCGCGAGGGCGGCAGCGAGGCCGAGCACGCTTTTTCCAGGGGTGGTCTAGCGGGCCCTCGTGAATGGGTTATCGTAGGGCGCTCCACCATGTTGCGTCACCGTCGCGCGGCCGCTGGCCGGGCCGCCGGCGCCGTACGGCCGGGCTCGCGACACCGACCTTCACCCGATCCGCTCGTGACCGTTCCGCTCCAGCCGACGGCGGCATCACCGGACGCCCTCACCACGGCGCCGGCCGGGGCCGCCGCACCGATGGTGAACATGCCGACGGTCGTGGCGCCGCTCCCGCCGGCGCCGCCGATGGAGTTCCCCCTCGGCTGGATGCTTGAGCACGCCGCGCTCCCCTTGCGCTACCGTGCCATCGCCGACGTGGCGCACCTGTCGGAGGAGGTCGTCCGGGCCGCCTCGTGGATGCCCTACGCCCACCGACCGGCGCTCGTCCTCGCCCTGGCGCAGCACCCGGACGGCACCTGGGGGGGCTCGATGCTGGGCGTGCCGAAGGCCGGCGCGCACTGGCCGGAGGGAGTGGGGACGATCCAGGCGGTGCGCCGGCTGCTCGAGTACGGCTGGGACCGCGAGTCGCCGCCGCTGCAGCATGCCCGCCGCCTGCTCTTCCGCCTGCTGGCCGAGGACGACGATCCGGCCTACCTGTTCGAGTTCGCCGCCGACGCGCGAGACGAGGAGATGGTGCGTCGCGGGCGGCTCATCCTGCGCGAGGCGGCCGCGGCGACGCTGGCCCAGGCCGGCTACGAGCGCGACCCCCGCCTGCGCGGTGCCGCGCTGCGCATCCTGGAGCGGGTGGGCGACTTCGTGCGCTCCCCCGACGCCCAGAAGCCGTGGGTCCGCGTCGGCAACAAGCAGGTCCTCCCGGCCGAGGCCGCTCCGCCGTCGATCTACTCGCTCACCATGCTCGCCCACATGCCGCTCTTCTGCAGCGAGCACGGCGAGGTGATGGATCGGCTCTACGACTACGTGAGCCAGCCGCTGCCGCGGCAGGAGCCGGTGCAGGTGGTGGGCGACCATCTGGTGGAGCAGCCCCACCTGGTGCTGGGTGACCCGCTGCCGCACCGCAACGCCGCCGACGCCGACGTGCCGACGGCGGTGGCGTGGCTGGAGCTGATGGCGCGGCTGAACTTCCTGCGCCGCTGCGAGCACTGGGTGAAGCTCTACGAGCGCTTCCTCGACGACCGCGACCGCGACGGCGTGTGGCACCCGCACAAGGGGGACGAGCCGCCACACACGGACAATCCGTTCGTCTGGCCGGCCTTCCCGCTCGGTCAGCGCGACCGGCCGCAGTTCCACCGCGCGGACGTGACCTTCCGGCTCGGGCTCATCGCGCGCCTGAGCGGCCGAGCGATCGAGCTCACCTGACGCGGGGTCTCCCCGCGACGGTCCGGATGGAGGAGCAGGAGCGCGCCGCGCGCGGCCGCGAGCCAGCGTGCCAGCCGGCCGCGTGGTCGCAGCCCGTCCGGGCGCCGGGCCCGCGCCGCGCCGGGCGCCTGCCGCCGACCGAGTGGTATCCGGCGCACGACCCCCTGGTGCGCGTGCGTCGGCTGCGGCTGCCGACGGGGCTCCACGTCCGGGTGGCGGAGGCGGGACCGCCGGACGGCGCGCCGGTGGTGCTCGTGCACGGCTGGGCATGTTCGATCTACAGCTTCCGCTTCCAGCTCCCGGCGCTCGCCGCGGCCGGCTACCGCGCCATCGCCTTCGACCTGAAGGGACACGGGCTCAGCGACAAGCCGACGGACGCCCGCGAGTACACGCCCATCGCGATGCGCGACTTCGCCCGGGCCGTGCTGGACGCGCTGGCGATCGACCGTGCGGACCTCGTCGGCCATTCGCTCGGGGGCGGCGTGGCGGCGCAGGTAGCGCTGCACGACGCCTCGCGCGTGGCCCGGCTGGCGGTGATCAGCGCGGTGGGCTTCGGGAGCGTCCGCTGGCTGCCGGCGCTACGCCGGGTGCCCTCGGCCGTGGTGGCATGGCCGCTGGCCCACGGCCTCGTGCCGATGCCGCGCTGGCTCTGGCACCTGGTGCTGCACGCGGTGGCCGGCCGGCGCCGCCCCTACTCCCGGCGCGACGTGGACGAGTACTGGGCGGAGACGCAGTTCCGCGCCTTCCCGCTCGCCCTCTGGCAGCTGGTGCGTCAGTACGCCTGGGCGCCGCTCACGCCGGCCGAGCGCGAGCGGCTGCCGCGGCCGACGCTGGCGATCTTCGGAAGCCTGGATCCCCTCGTCGACCGCCGCGCGGGCCCGCCCACGGCCGGCGACCCGCCGATCGTGGTCGACGGCGCGGGGCACGCGCCGCAGGAGGAGGCGCCGGAGGAGGTCAACGAGCTGCTGCTGCGCTTCCTGGCCGAAGGGCGGTCCCGGTAACGGATCTCTCGCGTCCGGGCCGGAGCGACGAGGGAACGGTGCGAACAGCGGGACCGGCGGGCGCGGGTCGCGCGGCGCGTCCTCTGGAACTGCGTACCGCGGATCGGCGCGGCGCGCCGGCGGCGCGATCCGGATCGGCTCCCGGACACGCCCGGGCTCCTCGGGCCGTGGGCGGGCATCTACGCTCATGAGGAGAGCGGATGCGACGGAGGATCCGGATGCGTCGGATCGTCCCGCTCCAGTCCACGTCTCCTCGCACCAGGGCCGGAGCTGCTTGGGGGTGGGTCGCTCCCCAGCCCACGCCGCCTCGCACCAGGACCGCGCCGACTTGGGGGTGGGGTGCTACGCATCTCGCGCCGCCTCACGCCAGGACCGGAGAGGCTGGGGGTGGGCTCCTCTCCACGCACCCCTCCGCTCGCCAGGTCCGGTGCACGGAGCCGTAGGAGCTGAGGAGCCCACCCCTCTTCATCCCAGCCCCGGCGCACGGAGCCGTGGACGCCCGGGGGAGCGATCCGGCGCCGCCGCATCGTCCGCCGCATTGCCGTTCCCCAGCCGTTCCGGCCCCGGCGCACCACACCCCGGACCAGCGCCGCGATCGATTCGCGTGCGCCGGAGGCGCGCGGCGTGATCCGCGGCGCGCAGTGCAGGTCGCTCCATCGGCCCCCGGGCTCGGATCACGAGCCGGTGCGCTGCTTACTCGTCGCGACGAGCGGGCGTATCATTCGCGCGGGCCGCGCCACGAGGGCGTGGCCGGAGACCGGGATCGCCTTGCTCGACATGAACGCACCACAATCGGCGGGTCGGCCGTACGTCCTGGCCGAGTGTACGTGGGCCGAGGTGGGACAGACGCGCTACGAGGTGGCGGTGCTGCCGTGGGGCGCCACCGAGGCGCACAACTTCCACCTGCCCTACGCCACCGACAACATCCAGTGCGACGGCATCGCCGCCGAGGCGGCGCGGCGGGCCTGGGAGCGCGGCGCGCGCGTCGTCGTGCTGCCCACGGTGCCCTTCGGCGTGAACACGACGCAGCTGGACATCCCGCTGACGCTCAACGTCAACCCGAGCACGCAGCTCGCGCTGCTGCGCGACCTGGCCACGGCGCTCGACGGGCAGGGCGTGCGCAAGCTGGTGCTGCTCAACGGGCACGGCGGCAATCACTTCCGGCAGATGATCCGGGAGCTGCAGCCGACGCTGCGGCTCTTCCTCTGCGTGGTGGACTGGTACACGTGCGTCGATCCGCGCCCGTACTTCGCGGAGCCGGGCGATCACGCCGGGGAGCTGGAGACGAGCGTCATGCAGCACCTGGCGCCGGCGCTCGTGCGCTCGCTGGCCGCGGCGGGCGACGGGCACGCGCGACCGTGGCGCGTGCGCGCGCTGCGCGAGGGGTGGGCATGGGCGCCGCGCCGGTGGACGAGCGTGACGGCCGACACCGGCGTCGGCGACCCACGGGCGGCGACGGCGGCGAAGGGCGCCGCGTACGTGGACGCGGTGGCCGAGCGGCTGGCGGGGCTGTTCGTGGAGCTGGCGGCCGCCGACCCGGACGACCTGTACGAGTGACCAGGAAGCAGGAAGCAGGAAGCAGGAAGCAGGGAGCAGGGAGCAGGAAGCAGGAACACTCACGGGACGCTACTACTCGCGCGCACCCTCGTCCCTACCAGCGCACGCGACCGAGCCGGGAGACGAAGAGCGTCTCGGCGGCTGCCCCGCGCGTGAGCACGGCGCTCAGGTTCGCCGCGCCCGCGCCGAGCCCGCTCGCAGCGAAGGCGGTGGAGTCGCGCGTGGTGGCGAGGGTGACGCCGTAGTCGGCGGCCAGGGCGAGCCGGCGCAGCGTGTCGCGGCCGGCCAGCACCGTGGCGGCGCCGTGCTCCGGATCGAAGCGCACCGCCACCGGACGGGCGCCCGCGACGGCGAGCTCGCGCGCCACGGCGAGGAGCGTCGCCAGCTCGCTGGCGGCGGCGTGCACGGCGGCCTGGTCGAGCAGCCGGCGGGCCGGGACGGTGGCGGCGAGGAGGAGGATGGCGACGAGCGTCAGCGCGACCGCCACCTCCGGGAGGGTATGGCCGGCGCGGACACGGCGTCGTGGAGTCGGGAGGGACATGGTGCGCGGGAGGGACATGGTGCGAGAGTAGCCGCCAGCGACGTTCGGGCGTCATCTTTCCACCGCCCGCCGGCTCCCGCGCCCGCCGCGCTGCCGCTCGTCGATCCCCCTCCGGTCCTACGCTCCCCTCCGACCGCTCCCGCCCCGATGCCCCGCCGCTCCCGCTCTCGCTCCCGCCGGCTCGCCGGGCTGCTCCCGTTCGCCGCCATGGCGTGTCTCGCGGCCGTCGCCGGCTGCGTCCGCCTCCCCGAGGACGACACCATCTCGCAGGGGCAGCTCCTGCTGGAGCTGAGCGACGCGCTGAGCGAGCTGCGCGGGCAGGACGCGATGCTTCAGGAGCAGATCGACTCGCTGCGCGTCGTGGTGGCCCGGCAGGACACACTGCTCGCGCGGCTGGCCAACGCCACCGGCGTGCCCGTCTCGCCCTGAGTCCGGGCGCCGCGGCCGGCGCGGCTGGCGCGGCTGGCGCGTGGCGATGCGCGCCCGCCGCTGGCACGCGCCGACCGGACCGGATTACTTACCGGAACGACCATGACGGTGCGCCGCGTCGGCCGCGGCCGGCTGGCCGCCTGCTTGCAGCGTGGCCGGCCGATGGCGCGGCGATCCTGCCGTGCCGCACCCTGCCCCTCGAGAGTCCCCATGCACGTCACGATCGAATACTGCACGCTCTGAAACTACGAGCCCCGGGCCGTCAGGCTGGCGGCCGAGATCCGTGAGCGCTTCCCGGAGGCGCACGTCGAGCTGATCCCGTCCTCGGGCGGGCGGTTCGAGGTGGTGCGCGACGGGACGCCGGTCTTCCAGAAGTCCGTCCTCCACCGGCACGCCCGGCCGGGCGAGGTGGTCCGCCTGCTGGGCGGCCAGGCGTGAGCGCGGCGCTCACCGCGCTCACCGCGCGCATCGCGCCAGCGGGCGGGCGCCGCTCCTCCATCCGATCCAGACCAGACGCAGCATGCGCATCGCGCTGTCCACCGGCGGGGGGGATGCCCCCGGCCTCAACGCCGTCATCCGCGCCGCCACGCTCTCCGCCATCGAGCGCGGGTGGGACGTCCTCGGCATCATCCGCGGCTACGCCGGCCTGCTCGGCGACGACGAGGTGATCCGCCTCACCCGCGAGCGCGTGCGCGGCATCGCGCACCTGGGCGGCACCATCCTGCGCAGCACCAACCGTGGGAACCCGTTCCACTATCCCATCAAGCAGGCCGACGGCAGCTACACGGAGATCGACCGCTCCGACGAGCTGATCGAGAACGCCAACGCGCTCGGCATCGACGCCATGATCTCGATCGGCGGCGACGGCTCGCTCGAGATCGCGCAGCGACTCTGCGAGAAGGGGATGAAGATCGTCTGCGTGCCGAAGACGATCGACAACGACGTCAACTGCACCGTGACGACGTTCGGCTTCGACACCGCGGTGCAGACGGCGCTCGACGCGATCGACAAGCTGCACACCACGGCGGAGAGCCACGACCGCGTGATGGTGCTGGAGGTGATGGGGCGCCACTCGGGCTTCATCGCCCTCCACGCCGGCGTCGCCGGCACGGCCGACGTCATCCTCATCCCCGAGATCCCGTACGACATCGACGTCGTCTGCCAGAAGGTGCGCTCGCGCGATCGGATGGGGCGCCGCTTCTCGGTGGTGGTGGTGGCCGAGGGGGCCTACCCGCATGGTGGCGAGGCGTCCACCCTCGGCGAGTCGATGCCCGGGCAGGCCAAGCGGGTGGGAGGCGTGGCGGAGACGATCGCGCGCCAGATCCAGGAGCGCACCGGCAAGGAGTGCCGCTCGATGGTGCTCGGCCACCTGCAGCGTGGCGGCCAGCCCACCGGCTACGACCGGCTGCTCTCGACGCGCTTCGGCGGCGCGGCGGTGCGGGCGGTGGCGGACGGCAAGTGGGGACAGATGGTGGCGCTGCAGTCGCCGCACATCGTCACCGTGCCGATCCGCGACGTGCTGGTGGAGCCGAAACGGGTGGACCCGAACCACGACATCGTGCTGACGGCACGGTCGACGGGGATCTCGTTCGGCGACTGAGCGCGACCGGGCGCGACCGGGCGCGACCGGGCCGACAGCGGCACCGACCCGTTCGATCGAGCGATGCGATCGGACGGGTCGGTGCCGTCATCCCCCAGCCGTGTCGCTATTCGGCGCGCAGCACCACGATCGGATCCACCCGCGAGCCGCGCCACGCGGGCACGAGGCAGGCCGCCAGGGCGATGATCGCGACGAGCACGGGCACCGTGCCGAAGACCAGCGGGTCGCGGGTGCTCACGCCGTAGACCAGGCTGGCGAGCACCCGCGAGAGCGCGAGCGCGCCGGCGATGCCGAGCACCACGCCGGCGCCGGCCAGCGCCATGCCGCGCCCCAGCACCAGGCGCATCACCCGCGCGCGCTCGGCGCCCAGCGCCATGCGGATGCCGATCTCGCGCGTGCGCTGCTCCACCAGGTAGGCGATGACGCCGTACAGCCCCGAGGCCGTGAGGACCACCGCGACCCCGGCGAAGATCGCCAGCAGCCAGAGGTTGAGGCGGCGCGCCGCGACCGAGCGGTCGATCACCGCCTGCATCGAGCGGATGTCGTAGAGCGGGATCTCAGGCGCCACCTCCTGCACCGCGGCGCGCACCGCGGGGATGAGCGCCGACTCGGGCAGGTCGCCCTTCACGACGAGCGTGGGGCTGACGAGCCCCCACCGCTGCCGCGCGTCGGCACCGGAGAAGTACATCTCCTCCTGGGCAGGCTGGTCCAGGCCGTACTGACGGACGTCGCCCACCACGCCGACGATCTCGAACGCGGTCGACTGCTGCGCCGTGCCGAAGAGCACGTGGCGCCCCACCGGGTCCTCGCCCGGGAAGGCGTGCTTCGCCAGCGCCTGGTTGATGACGACGCGCAGCGGCTGCAGCGAATCGTCGGCCACGGTGAAGCTCCGCCCGGCCAGCACCGGGATGCCGAGTGCGGCGAAGTAGCCGGGCGTGACGACGCGCATCTCGGCGAGCGGCTCGGAGCCCTGCGGCGGCCACGGGCGCCGGTCCACCCAGTAGTTGCCGTTCGTGCCGGCCGCGTCCATCGGCAGCAGCGACGTGAGGCCGGCCTCGCGCACGCCGGGCACGGCGCGGATGCGCTCGAGCAGGGGGAGCATCGTCTGACCCGGCAGGCCCGGCCCCACGAGCGATCCCGGCACTTCCAGGTGCGCCGTGAGCACGCGCTCCGCCTGCACGCCCGTCTCGTTGCGCTGCAGCAGGAGGAAGCCGCGCATCAGCAGCCCGGCGCCGACGAGCAGCACGAGCGAGAGCGCGATCTGCCCCACGACGAGCGCGCTGCGCACGCGCTGCTGCTGGCCGCTCGCGGTGCTCCGGCCGGCGCCGGCCATCGCGCCGCGGACGTGGCCACCGCGCACCTGCAGCGCCGGCGCGACGCCGAAGACGATGGCGCAGAGCACGGTCACCGCGAGCAGGAACGCGAGCACGCGCAGGTCGAGTGCGATCGGGCCGAGCATCGGCAGCGCGCGGTCGCTCATCGCCGCCAGCACGCGGACGCCCCAGTGTGCCGCGGTCGCCCCGAGCAGCGCGCCGCCGAGCGCGATCAGCGCACTCTCGGCCAGGTACTGGCGCACGAGCTGCCCGCGCGTCGCGCCGAGCGCGAGGCGCACCGCCACGTCCTTGCGCCGCGCGACGGCCCGCGCGACGAGCAGGTTGGCCACGTTGGCGCAGGAGATGAGCAGCACCAGGCCGACGGCCCCGAGCAGCACGAGCAACGCCGGCCGCACCCGTCCGGCCACCGACTCGCGCAGCGGCTGCACGAAGGTCGTGCGGTTCGCCTGGAAGTCGGGATAGGCCTGCTCGAGCCGGGCGGCGATGGCGCGCAGCTCCGTGTTGGCGTCGGCGGCGATGGCACCGGGCGCCAGGCGGCCGATGACGCTCAGCGAGTGCTGACCGCGGGCGCTGGGCGGTACGGCGGTGGGGACGGTGAGGGGCACGAAGACATCTGCGGGCCGCGGGCTGCCGATCGGGAAGCGCAGCTCGGCGGGTGCGACGCCGATCACGCGGTAGCTGCCGCCGTCCAGCCGGATCGTGCGGCCGACGATGGACGGGTCGGCCCCGAAGCGCCGCCGCCACAGCCCATCGCCGAGCACCGCGACCTCGCCGTGGCCCGGCTGCGCCTCGTCGTCGGTGAAGCCGCGGCCGAGCTGCGGCCGCACGCCGAGCGTGGCGAAGAGGTTGGGCGTGACGAGCGCCGCGCTCAGGCGCTCGGCGGCGTCGTCGCCGCCGAGCACGGCGCCGGCCGACTGGTAGGCGGCGAGCTGCTCGAAGGAGCGGCTCTGGGCGCGCCAGTCCTCCAGGTTCGGCCGCGAGACCGACCAACCCTGCTCGGGCGTGCTCTTCATCGCCTCGTAGACCCGGACCAGCCGATCGGCCTCGGGGAAGGGGAGTGGCCGCAGCAGGATGGCGTTGACGACGCTGAAGACGGCCGTGTTCGCCCCGATGCCGAGGGCGAAGGTCAGCAGCGCGAGCGCGGTGAAGAGGGGTGTGCGGGCGAGCGAGCGGGCCCCCAGCCGGAAGTCGCGCAGGACGTCGTCGGCGCCGGTGAGGCCGCGCGCATCGCGCACCTCGTCCTTGTAGCGCGCCGTGCTGCCGAAGGTGCGCCGGGCCTGCGCCCACGCGTCGGCGCGGGGGACGCCGCGCGCCTCCAGCTGTCGCGCCTGCATCTCGAGATGGAAGCGCAGCTCATCGTCCAGGTCGTGCTCGAAGCGGCGGCGGCCGAGTGCCACGCGCAGGCGCCGCCAGAGAGTGGCGAGGAATCGCATGGGGCCCCGTCAGGCGAGTTGGAGGACGAGCTGCACGGCGTCGGCGAAGCGGCGCCAGCTCGACAGGTCGGCCGCGAGCTGGCGCTCGCCGTCGTGGGTGAGGCTGTAGTACTTGGCGCGGCGGTTGTTCTCCGACGTCCCCCATTCGGCGCGGATCAGCCCCTGATCCTCGAGCCGATGCAGGGCGGGATAGAGCGAGCCTTGCTGGATCTGCAGGGCGTCGCGCGACAGCTGCTGGATCCGCTGCGAGACGCCCCAGCCGTGCAGCGGTCCCTGCGCCAGGGTGCGCAGGATGAGCAGGTCGAGCGTGCCCTGCAGGAAATCCCGCGTGACGGGTGCCATCATGCCTCCTAGAGGGTCTACAGGAGCTACCATAGCCCGCACTCCTGTAGACGGGCAAGGAGAGAGGCTGGCTGGATCCGGGCAGGAAGCTGTAAGCGAGTGATGAAGCCGGGTCGCCGGCTGTCCTCGTGCGCTGTCACCACACAGTGACAGCGCGGCCAGTCTCACGGCTGGGGGTGGTTGCGTAAGTGTCGGCGCGGCAAGACATTGTTGTCAGCTTCCGGGCCGGCGTCGGTTGGCACCCGGCCTGCGAGGCTGGGGGTGACCGGCGGGCTTCGCCGCCGCAGAGGGAGGACGGATGCAGCGTATCGTGACGATCACCGGACTGCTCGCGACCGCCATGCTGATGGCGGGGCCGCTGGCCGCGCAGGGGCGCGAGCCGGCGGGCGCGCGGATCCCCAAGGGGTACGAGCCGCCGGCGGGGATGTGCCGCGTCTGGCTCCCCGGGGTGCCCGCGTCGCAGCAGCCGGCGCCCACGGACTGCGCGACGGCCATCCGCAAGCGGACGGAGAACGCGGTCGTGGTGTTCGGCCAGCCGCTGCGCGATCCGCGGCAGGCGCTGCGCAACCCGGCGCGCGACGACGACCGTGACGTCCCCCCGGTGCGCGACCTGCGCCCG
>DASTRO010000283.1:0-4164 GCA_035761165.1 Gemmatimonadaceae bacterium
ACGATCCTCGGCGACTTCCTGGTGCGCGGCGCGCCGTCGGGCGACAACCGCATCATGGACGACCCGTCGCACCGGAAGGGCTTCGCCTACCTGCGCGGCACGGCCATCGACCAGCACGTGGTGGCGCGCGAGCGGCTGGCCGACCTCGCCGACTCCATCCTGCCGCGCTACCCGCAGCTGCTCGGCCTCTCGGCGGACGAGGGCACGGCGTGGGTGGTGACGGGCGACACGGCGGAGATCATCGGCCGCAACAAGGCCTTCGTCTACGGCGGCGCCGACCCGACGCCGCCCGGCGTCCCCTTCCTCACGCTCTACCCCGGCGACCGCTACGACCTGGCGCGCCGGCGCGTCCTCCACCGCGCCGCCGACGACTGGGCGGGGGGCACCGCGTTCGTGGACTCGCTCTTCCGACGCTACGCCGATCCGGCCGCGGGCGGCGCGACGGTGCTCGTGGCACGCGACGGCGCGGTGCTCGTGGACCGCTCCTACGGCATCCCCGACCAGCCGCACTACATGCCCACGACCGCCGTGCCGCAGTTCCCCCTCGGCGAGATCTCGCGCGTCTTCGAGGCGCTCTGCGCGCAGCTCGGGGACGAGGCGCCGGACGGCGCACGGCCGCAGTCCCGTCGTGGGCCGCCGATGACCCCCTTCCAGCGCTGCATCGCCCGGCGCGTCTCGTCGCCGGTGGGGCTGCACCGCACGACGGCCGACAGCGCGGGCCAGGTGAGCTCGAGCGTGGACGAGCTCTACCGGCTGGCGCTCGGCCTGGACGCCCCGCACACGTTCGTGCGCTCCGCCGACGATCCGGACATCGACCCGACCGCGGGATGGCAGGCCGACACCGTGGCCGGCGTGCCGCGGCTGCGGGTCTTCGCGGCCGAGGGCGGGCGGCGCGGCGCCTTCGTGCGCCTCCCGGCGCACCGCACGACGATCATCCTCCTGACCAACGACCCCGCCGCCGACGCGCTCGGCATCGCCGACGCCATCGCCCGGCGACTGCTCGGCGCACACTGACACCGGCCCCGAATCGCGCCGAGCACGGGAATTGGCGGCCGCGGATCACGCGGAGAGGGCCGCGGATCGGCTCCTCGGTACGCCGGGGCTCCGCGCGCCCTGGGCGGCATCTACGCTCATGAGGAGAGCGGATGCGGCGGAAACGGCGCGGATCCTTCGGATCGCTCCCCTCGGGGGCCACGGCTCCCTGCGCCGGTGCCGAACGGCGGGAGCTGCCTACCGCGGATCTCCGCGGATCCCGCGGATCGTGTCCTGAGGCGGCCACGGCACCCCGCGCCGGGGCTGGGATGAATGGGGTGGGCTCCTCGGCCCCTCTGGCTCCGCGCACCGGACCGGGCGAGCGGAGGGACGGAGTCGAGAGGCGCCCACCCTCAATCAGCTCCGGCCCTGGCGCGGGGCGGTGTGGAATGGAGAGGAGCGATCCGTCGCCTCCGGCACCTCCGTCGCATCCGTGTTCCCCCTGAGCGTGGATGCCCGCCCACGGCATGAGGAGCCCGGACGAACGGCGGAGCCGATCCCGGTCGCGCCGCCGGCGCGCCGCGTGATCCGCGGCCGCCGTTCGAGCCGCTCGGGTCGTTCCGTGAGCGCGACGCCGTCAGGCTGTCGTGGCCCACGCCAGCCCCGCGGTGGCCAGCGAGGGCAGCACCTCATGCCCGCCGCCGAACTCGCGGAAGTCCACCGTGTAGCCGCGGTCGCGCAGGTAGGGCACGAGGCGGCGGCTCGTCTGGTCGATCGGGAGGACCGCGTCGAGCGTGCCGTGGGTGATGAGCACCGGCGGCTTGCCGTGCGGGGGGGCGTTCACGATGAACCCCGGCGAGTGTGCCACCACGCGGCGAAAGAGGTCGCCGTTGGCGAGGCCGAGGCTGAGCGCGTAGGTGCCGCCGTCGGAGAAGCCGTGGGCGACGATGCGCGCCGGGTCCACCGCGCATCGCGCGAACGCCCAGGCCAGCGCGGCGTCGATGAAGGCGACGTCCGGCCCGAAGCCGCCGCGGATCGCGTCCCACGTCACCGAGCGCGCCTCCGGCACCAGGAAGAGCGCGCCGACGGCGTCCGCCCGGGCGGGCCAGCCGGACATCCAGCCCTGCGCCGAGCCACCAGCGCCGTGGAAGCTGACGATCAGCGGCGCCGGCGCGTCCGGCCGGTGCCCTGGGGGGACGTGGAGCAGGCCGCGGCGCTCGGCGTCGAAGTCGACCGGATGCTGGCCGGGCGCCAGCACCTCCCGCGGGGGCGTCGCCGGCGGGCGCGACTGCAGTCGTCCCTCGCCGCGTCCGTTCACCGCTGGCTGCGGCGTGGTGGGCGACGAGCAGCCCGCGCCGGGCAGGCCGAGCGCGGCCGCGCCGAGGGCGAGCCTGGCGCCGCGCTCCAGGAAGCGGCGCCGCGAGAGCGGTGGACCGGGCTCCCGGAATCCGGCGCGTGGGTCATGCGGAGTGGAGGACATGGGGGCTCCGGCGAGGCGTGGCATCTCGCGGCGGTCCCGCCGCGACCATGGACCACGCGGTGGCCAAGGTAGGTCGCCACGCCTCGCGGCGACTGGTGCACCCGACCCACCGGACCCGTCCACGCCGGCCATCGGTCGCGCGCCTGGAGCATTGTCTCAACCCCTCGCCTCGCTTAGCTTTAGACGCTGTGACGCAGAGCCGCCGCCAGCCCCGCCGCGTGGGCACGCCCCACCTCGGCGCGTCGATCCCGACGCCGCCCTAGAGGTCTCCGCCGCCCCGATCAGGCTCCGAGGCTCCTCCGTCACGCCCGACGCGCCCATCGCGCCGCCGGCCCGCGTGCGTCCCGCCGCCCCGGAGCCTCGCTCCGGGGCGGCGTCGTCGTTTCGCGTCCCGTTCCACCCCCGTACCGCGCCGCCCGGCCGTCCACCGTTCGCCGTTTCGCCCCGAGAGTCGCATGTCCCTGGAGTCCGTCGAGATCCCCGTCGTCGGCCGCGAGGCCGAGACCGAGTCCGAGCTCGCCGCTACCGGCGACCAGCACGTCGCCGGCCAGCGCGTTGGCCGGCTCGAGCGTGAGGTCGCCCGCCGGCGCACCTTCGCCATCATCAGCCACCCCGACGCCGGCAAGACGACGCTCACCGAGAAGCTGCTGCTCTACGGGGGCGCCATCCACGAGGCCGGCTCCGTGAAGGCGCGCCGTGCCCAGCGCCACGCCACCTCCGACTGGATGGCGATGGAGCAGGAGCGCGGCATCTCGGTGACGTCCAGCGTCATGCAGTTCGACTATGCCGGCTGCCGCGTGAACCTGCTCGACACGCCGGGCCACGCCGACTTCGGCGAGGACACCTACCGCACCCTCGTCGCCGCCGACAGCGCCGTCATGCTGCTCGACAACCGCAAGGGCGTGGAGGAGCGCACGCGCCAGCTCTTCGACGTCTGCAAGCGGCGGCGCACGCCGATCTTCACCTTCGTCAACAAGTGCGACCGCACCGGCGAGGACCCGCTCAAGCTGCTGAGCGACGTCGAGGCCGAGCTGGGGATCGCCTGCTACGCCGCCAACTGGCCCATCCACGTGGACAACGTCTTCGTCGGCGTCTACGACCGGCGGCGGCGGCAGGTGCACGTCTTCACGAAGGGCGCCGACCACGGCGCGTCGCGCAACGCCGTCAACACCGGCGGGCCCGACGACCCGCTCATCCTCGAGCTCATCGGCGCCGAGGCGGCCGAGCGGCTGCAGCACGACATCGCGCTCCTGGACGAGGCCAGCCATCCGTTCGACGAGGCGGCGCTGCAGGCGGGCGAGCTGACGCCGGTCTACTTCGGCAGCGCGCTCACCAACTTCGGCGTCGAGCCCTTCCTCGAGGAGTTCCTCGCCCTCGCCCCGCCGCCGCACGCCCGCGTCGCCGGCGAGCGCGTCGTCCAGCCCACGGACGAGGCCTTCTCCGGCTTCGTCTTCAAGATCCAGGCGAACATGGACCCGCGGCACCGCGACCGCGTGGCCTTCATCCGCATCTGCTCGGGGCGCTACGAGGGGGGGATGGAGGTGCGCCTGGCGCGCACCGGCAAGCGGCTCCGCCTGGCCGCGCCGCAGCAGTTCCTGGCGCGCGAGCGCGTGGCGGTGGAGGAGGCGTGGCCGGGCGACGTGGTGGGCGTCATCGACCGCGGCAACCTGCGCATCGGCGACACGCTGAGCGAGGCGAGCGACGTGGAGTTC
>DASTRO010000284.1:0-9016 GCA_035761165.1 Gemmatimonadaceae bacterium
CGGCGAACGTCGAGCGTCGAGAGGCGTCGAGGGGGAAGCGTGGAGGGTGGGGACGGGGTGGGGACTGAGTGGGGACGACCCTCAGGCGCCGCCGCGCGCGACGCCGGCCAGGAACCGCTCGACCTCGCGCGTGGAGCGCAGGTGGACCATCCGCACCCGGCCGGCGTGCTCGGCGAGGCGGCGGAGCACGCCGGGGCGCCGCTCCTCCGGGTAGCGCCACACCCAGCGCAGGAACTCGCCGGTCATGCGCTCCGGGCAGCCGGCGGTCATGTCCGGCCGGCTCCGGCCCCGGTAGCGCGCCCAGCGCCGGAGCACGCGGGCGAGGCAGACGAGCCGCGGCAGGTCCAGGAAGAGCACCGTGTCGCACGCGGTGAGCCGCTGGTCCAGCGTGCCCCCGTAGTTCCCGTCCATGATCCACGCCGGCTCGGCGGCGAGTGCGGCCACCCGCTGCGCCCACGCGGGTGCGGGTGTCGGCACCCAGCCGGGCTGCCAGTAGAGGGAGTCCAGGTGGTGCACGGGCAGACCGGTCAGCGCGCCGAGGCGCGTGGCGACGGTGGACTTGCCCGCGCCGCCGGAGCCGATGACGAGGACGCGCTGCATGCTGGAGGGGATGGAGCGATCGTCCGCGGAACCCATCGCCGGCAGCGATGTCTCGTCAGCTCCCGCGAGACGCGGAGGCCGACGCACGCGCCGCCGTCCACTCCGGCGCCAGCACCGCGTAGAGCACCACGTCCTCGAAGCGGTCCCACTTGCGCATCGCGTCGCGCAGCACCCCCTCCTGGCGCATCCCGAGCTTCTGCATCACGCGCCCGGACGCCGGGTTGCGCAGCAGGTGCCGGGCCTGGATCCGATGGATGCCCAACGTCGCGAAGGCGTGGCCGCAGAGCGCCGCGGCGGCCTCCGTGGCGTAGCCCTTTCCCCACTCCGGCACGGCGATCCAGTAGCCCAGCTCGGCCGCGGCATGCTCCGGCTTCAGGGCGAGCCCCACGGCGCCGACCAGCGCGCCGTCGGCCAGCAGCGTCACCGCATACGTGAGCTGCGTCCCCGCCGCCCACGCCGGCGCGTGCGTCGCGATCCACGCCTCGGCCGCGCCATCCGGATAGGGGTGCGGGACGGTGAGCGTGGTGTCGGCGATCCGACGGTCGCCGGCCAGCCGCTGCACGGCCGGCGCGTCCGCCGCGATGAAGGCGCGGAGGCGGAGCCGCGCGGTGAGGAGCTCGGGCTGCGGGCGCGGCGGAGGGGGCTCCGACATGGGCGGGGCAGTGTAGGGGCGGGCCGTGCGACGCCCGCGGTGCCGTGCGGCGGCGCACGGCGGCACGCCGGTGCGCGCCAAATATGACGGTCGCGCACGCCGGCGGCGAGCCGGACGCCCGCGCCGCGGCCGGCGGCGGCGCGCTCTTGTCGCCCTCGCGCCGCGGCCGTAGCGTTCGACCAGCGCCGCAGGGGCGGCCGACGGTCCGCGTGAAGGGTTCAACCCACCCTGTTCGTCCCCACATCCGACCTTCCATTCCTCGCCCCGATCGCGGACGACGGGCGACACGAGGGGGCTCGCGCCCCTTCCCGGGAAAGGAAGGTGCCCCATGTCCGACGAGACCCGCCGGCCCGCCGCCGCGCCGGCACCACTCCCCGACGCCGCGAACCTCGAGTGGCTCCGCAAGCGCGCCAGGCGGCGCCTGCGCGAGCTGAAGCGGACGCGCCCCGACGCCCGCCTGGCCGACGCGCAGCTGGACGTCGCCCGCCACCACGGCTTCCCGAGCTGGCGCGCGCTCAAGGCGCACGTGGACGCGCTGACGCTCCACGGCCAGCTGTTCGACGCGGCGCGCGCGGGCGACGTGGCGCGGCTGACCGCACTGCTCGACGCGCACCCCGACGCGCTGCACGCGCGCGCGAAGCCGTACGAGTGGACGCTGCTGCACGCGGCGGCGCACGCCGGGCAGCTGGCGGCGGTGGAGCTGCTGCTGCAGCGCGGGCTCGACCCGAACGCGCGCGAGCGGGGCGACGACACGTACGCGATGCACTGGGCCGCTGCGGCCGGCCACCTGGACGTCGTGCGCCGACTGGCCGACGCCGGCGGCGACGTCGTGGGCCGCGGCGACGACCACGAGCTCGAGGTGATCGGCTGGGCCACGTGCTGGGACGGCTGCGACGACGCCGCACATCGCGCGGTGGCCGACTTCCTCGTCAGCCGTGGCGCGCGGCACCACATCTTCAGCGCCATCGCGCTCGACCTCGCGGACGAGGTGCGCCGCATCGTGGCGGCCGATCCGGCGGCGCTCCACCGGCGGATGAGCCGCAACGAGAACCACCAGCTGCCGCTCCACTTCGCCGTGCAGAAGGGACGGCCGGCGATGGTCGCGCTGCTGCTGGCGCTGGGCGCCGACCCGCTCGGGGTGGACGGCTCCGGCATGTCGGCGGCGGTGGACGCGACGGCGCCGCACGCCGACCGGCCGCTGATGGAGGCGATCCGCACGTTGACGTCGGCCGAGCTGCGCAGCGCCGAGCGCGGGCGGCGGCCGGCGCGAGGGAGCGCGCTGGATCTCCTCGCCGCGCTGGCGTTGGGCGAGCACGACACGGCCGCCCGGCTCGTGCGCGAGAATCCGGCGCTGCTCGAGCCCGACGCCGGCGTGCTGCACCTGATGGCCAAGCGCGGCGACGCGCCGGCCGTGAGATGGCTGCTCCAGCGCGGCGCGGACCCGAGCGGGCGCTGGAGCCACTGGGACGCCGAGGTGACGCCGCTGCACCTCGCGGCGTTGGGCGGTCACGCGGACGTCGCGCGCCTGCTGCTGGACGCCGGCGCCGATCCGCGCATCCGCGACAGCAAGCACGACGGCGACGCGAGGGATTGGGCGGAGTTCTTCCGGCGCCAGGAGATCGTGGACCTCCTCGCGACGCACGAGGCGCGATCCTGACCGTGCGCCCGTCGGCCGCCCCTCGCGTCACCCCTCCGGCGGCGCGATGGGGCGGCGCATCCGCGCGAAGGGGACGTCCACGCCGCCCGGCAGCCGCTCGACGATGCGCTCGACGACGGTGAAGCCGAGCGCGGCGTAGAGCGGCTCGCCGGGGCTGGTGGCCATGAGCTCGAACTCACGGAAGCCCGCCGCCCGGGCGGCGCGCGCGCACTCGGCGTAGAGCCGCCGCGCGAGCCCGCGCCGCGCCCACCGCGGGTGGACGAAGAAGGCGCGGATGCGCGCCGGCTCGGTGCCCGGGTCCAGCCGCGGATCCTCGGCCTCCTTCCGCTGGTCGCCGCCGTAGAGCGTGCGCCGCGCGCTCCAGCCGCCGGCGGCCGCGGGCCCGTCCGGGGACTCGATCAGGTAGTACGTGCCGTCGGCGATGAGCTGCGTGTCGACGCCGAAGACGTACGTGACCGCGGCCTCGATCTGCGCGGGGGTGTAGAAGCCCACGCTCAGCTCGCGCGCCGAGCGCTCGATGAGGGCGCGGAGCGCGGGGACGTCGCGCGGGGTGGCGACGCGGAGGGGGAGGGGCAGCGATGCTTCGCGATCGTCGGCCATGCTCATGGGATCGTCACCTCCCAGCTCGGGTCGGGCCCCGCGGGAATCGACGACGCGCCCCACGCGGCGAGGCTGGCACGACACCACGCGTCGAGGCGCTCCGCATACGTCGCCGCCGCGAAATCGCCCAGGTCCGCGATCGTGACCGCGGGCGCGTGGAGCGGCCGCGCCGGCCGCGGCGGCGTGCGCCACACCGGCGGCACCACCCCGCGCCGGGCGACCAGCGCCGCGAACACGCGGGCGGGCGCCTCGCCGGCGACGTGGATGCGGTGGAGCGCCGCCCACGCCCGGTCGAGCGACGCCGCGTGCGTCACCGGGTGCTGCAGCGCGAAGGCGGCGAAGGCCTGCCCGTGGCGGCTCCCCCATGGCTCCGCGCGCGAGTGGTCCAGCGCCAGCAGCGCATCGAAGCGCGCGGCGCAGGAATCGTCGGCCGCCGTGTAGACGGCGCCACACTCGGGACACGGCACGGAGCTCATGGCGCGTCGGTCGGCGGCATGCCGTCCGGACGCCGGCCAACGCGCACGCGCCGGAAGCGTCGGGGAGTGTCCGGGTCAGCGAAGCTGGACATGTCGATCCTGGCGCTCCTCATTCGACGTATCGATAGAGCCGGGGCCGAGCCGGCCGCGACGCGCCGGTCGGCCGGCGCCGAACCCATACACCGGGAGAGACGCCAATGCCGGGCACGCGACGCCTCATCGTCTGGAATCTGATCTCGCTCGACGGCTACTTCGAGGGACCGCAGCGCTGGGACCTGGACTGGCACGAGCACGCCTGGGGCGAGGAGCTGCAGCGCTTCAGCAAGGAACAGCTGGACGCGGCCGACCTGCTGCTGTTCGGCCGCGTGACCTACCAGGGGATGGCCAGCCACTGGCCGACGGCGAAGGGCGAGACCGCGGAGCGGATGAACCGGATGCGCAAGATCGTCGTCTCGAGCACGCTCGATCGCGCGGACTGGAGCAACACCACGCTCGTGAGGGACGACGCCGCGGGCGAGGTCGCGCGACTGAAGGCGCAGCCCGGCAAGGACATCCTGGTCATCGGCAGCGCGGCGCTGGCCGCGACGCTCCTGGAGCACGGGCTGGTCGACGAGTACCGGCTCGGCCTCGCGCCGGTGGTGCTCGGCGGCGGAAGCCCGCTCTTCAAGCCGAGCGCGAAGCGGACGGCGATGGAGCTCCTCGAGGCGAGGCCGCTGACGTCCGGGGGCGTCCTCCTGCGCTACCGACCGGAGGGTGCCGCGCACCAGGCGAGCCCCGCGAGCGCGGGCGAGCGCTGATCACGCGGAGACGCGGAGGGCGCGGAAGTCACTCCTCCGCGCCCTCCGCGTCTCCGCGCGCGGGCTCACGCGCTGGCCGGCTCCCGCATCGTCTCCCAGCCGAGCGACCGGGCCAGATGGCATGCTCCGGTGACGGGGCGCACCTCGACGGTCATGCCGTACTGCAGGAAGGGACAGCGCTCGGCGATCGCCGTGGCCTCGTCCAGGCTGGCGGCCGAGAGCAGGAAGTAGCCGCCGATGAGCTCCTTCGCTTCGGCGAACGGGCCGTCGATGGGTCGTGCGTGGCGCGCGGCCTGCCCGCGGCGCGCGGCGGAGACGATGCGGCCGGCGGGCTCCAGCGGATGGCCGCCGAGGAACCTCCCCTCGGCAGCCAGCTCGTCACACCAGCCGTTCCAGCGCCCCATGGCCTGCCGGCGCTCGTCGGGGGAGAGCGCGTCGTAGGACGCGAGCGAGGTCTCGCGGAAGATCAGGAGATAGGATCCGGCTGCGCCCATTCTGCCTCACGGGGCATGGTGTGGGGTGGGTAAGCCTTCATCCTCGTGCGCCGCGGGCCGGTCGAACGAAGACGCGTGCGGGATGGGCAGAATCTACCCGACGCACGAGACCAGCGGCGAGGGTGCGCGGCTGGAACGATGGAGGCGCGAGGGACGCCGAGCACCCTCGGCAGCCGCACCGGCGCGTCAGGCATCCGTGCGTCCTGCCCACTCGCGGGATCGGGTCGTCCACTGCCACAGCCCGTCCGTGACCTCCGGCGGCAGCCGGTGGCCGAGCTGCCGGGCCAGCATGACGATCTGACCCCGGTGGTGGGCCTCGTGCGCGACGAAGTACGTCAGCACGTGGCCGACGTCGAGCGGCAGGTTGCGCCAGACGTAGGCTCGCGACGGCGGCACGACCCCGCCGGCGTCCAGCCCGAGACCGATCAGCGCCTCGATGCCCGCGCCGCTCCCCCGCAGTGCGGCGAGGAGCTCGCGCCGCGAGACGCGCCGGTGATCCACCAGCGCCGGCGCACCGATGCCGTGCTCCTGCCCCAGGGCTCGCAGCCACCGCGCCCGGACGTTGTGCAGGTGGGCCGCGATGGCGCGCACGGTGCGTCGGGACGCACCCGGCACGGCGGCACCCCAGAGCTCCGACGGCAGCCGCTCCACCAGGAAGGTCGTGACGCGGCTGTTCGTCCGCCACGCGCCGAGCAAGGTACCGCGCAGATCGGGTGGTGGTTGCATGGCGTGTCCCACCGAAGCGTCTCGCTGGATGTTTGACGCGCATCGTGCCGTGCGTGTGTCAATGGCGGATGAAAGTGCGACAGATCGTGGGGGTCGAAAGTGCGACAGGAGTGGGGGGTGAGCCCTACCGGTCGCCGCTCACCTCCATTGCTCTGCCGCTCACCCGCCGCGGGGGGTGCGGTGGGGTCGGTGCCGCCGCACCGGGAGCCGGTCCGCCGTGCAGCCGCCGGGCGAGCTCCGCGTGCTGCCGCAGCCGATAGCTGTTCCCGCGGATGTTGACGATGTGACAGTGGTGCACGAGCCGGTCGACGAGCGCCGCCGCCATCACCTCGTCGCCGAAGACCTCGCCCCACTCCTCGAAGCCCTTGTTGCTCGTCAGGATCGTCGAGGCGTGCTCGTAGCGCCGCGCCATGAGCTGGAAGAAGAGCATCGCCCCGGTCCGCGTGATCGGCAGGTAGCCGATCTCGTCGACGATCATCAGGCTCGGGAAGACGAGCGTGCGCAGGCGCGGCGCCAGCCGGCCCGCCGCCTGCGCCTCCTCGAGCGAGTGCAGCAGGTCGGCGAGCGTGGTGAAGTAGACCCGCCGTCCGCTCTCGGCCGCGGCGACCGCGAGCGAGAGCGCGAGGTGCGTCTTGCCCACGCCGGGCGGGCCGAGGAGGACGACGTTCTCCCGCCGCTCGAGGAAGCCGAGCGTGTGGAGGCTCTCGAGCTGCTCGCGCTTCACCGACGGCTGGAAGCTGAAGTCGAAGTCGCCGAGCGTCTTCACCGCGGGCAGCCGGGCGCTCCGCATGGCCGTCTGCAGCCGGCGCGCGTTGCGCAGCGTGATGTGGGCGCCGAGGAGCGCCTCCAGCGCCTCGCCGGCGGCGAGCTGGCCGCCATCGACCTGGCGCAGAATGTCGTCGAGCGCCTCCAGGGCGCCCGGCATCTTGAGATCGGCCAGCTGGGCGCGGAGTCGGTCCCGGAGCGAGGCAGACGTCGGCGTCGGTGCGGATCTGCGGCTCACAGTTCACCTCCGGCGACGGCCCCCGTCAGGGCCGCGTACGTGGCGAGGCTGCGCCGCTCGACCGCCACCGGCGGCACGGGGGCCGTGGGACGCAGCCGCGCCGCCGGCGCGGCCACCGACACCGGGTCGAGCACGAGCGAGCGGTAGGGCCGCGCCGGCAGCGGCTGGAGCGCCGCCTGCTCCTCGGCCGCGAAGCGCTCGGCCGGCACCGCCTTCGTCGTGCCGTGCACGCGCCGATTCGCCACCGTCGCCAGCCAGTGCTCGACCTGCGCGTTCAGGTCGGCGTCGCCGAGGAAGGGCCGGCCGTAGAGGAAACTCTGGCGCAGGTAGCGGATCGGGCGCTCGACCTTGCCCTTGGTCTTCGCCCGATACGGCCGGCAGACGCGCGGCGTGACGCCGTAGTGCCGGCAGAAGCGGAGGAACTCGAGATTGTGCGTGAGCCCACCGCCGGCCAGGCGGTCGTCGCGCGTCAGCACGCTCCGCATCTGGTCGAAGAGGAGCTCGCGCGGCACGCCGCCCCAGGTGGTGAAGCATGCCGCCAAGCCGGTGAGGAGCGTGCGGAGGTCCTGCCGCGGAGAGAACTGCACCCAGAGCTGCCGCGAGGAGCCGAGGACCACCACGAGGGCGTAGCGCACGCCCCACGGCAGCCGGCAGTGGGCGAAGTCGACCTGCGCCTGGTGCCCGGGCGGGGTCTCGAAGCGGACCACCGGCTCCGGGACCGGCGCCGGGCGCAGCGTGCGGACGTAATCGCGGAGCTGGGAGTAGCCGCCGGTGTAGCCACCCGCGCGGAGCTCGTCGAAGAGCCGCTGGGCGGTCAGCTCGGGGAAGTCCTCGAGCCGCTGGGCGAGGAGCGGCTTGAAGGGATCCAGCTTGGTCGGGACCGGCGGCCGCGGGGTGTAGCGGGCCTGGATCCGGTCCGTGTCGGTGTCGAGCAGGCCGGCGTCGATCCAGCGGTGCACCGTAGCCCGGTGGACACCGAGCTGGCGGGCGGCCGCGCTGATCGAGACATCCTGCTCGAGGAGGTGACGTAGCAACACGCGCTCTCGCACTCCGTGCATGCGGGGGCTCCCGCGCGGTGGCCGCGCTCGTGTAGGGGAGCCCTGAACTTGGGGCGCGGGGCGAGCGCCGGCGCGGGCCTCGTCAGCCCCGCCGACCGCCGCCCCCGGACGAGCCCTGTCGCATTTTCGCCCGCCGAAAGTGTCGAGTATTCACCCGCCGCCTACAGCGTGGACGGCGCGACCGGCGCCGCTACTCCGACGCGCCCCCGACGAGCATCTCCCGTGGCCCGCTCCGGGCGGGTCCCGCGCGTGCAACGATTCGGACAGCCACTCCGAGCCGCACCTCCGTGTCGGGTGAGGCTGCCGTGACCACCGGCTGCCGATACCTGGATCGAGGCGTCAGGCTGCGCTGCCGGGGCGCCGCCACCGCATGGCCGGCCGGCGGCCCGTCTGCGCGCAGTCGCGCAGATACAGATTGATCAACGTCTGATACGGAACGTCCAGCTCCGCGGCGAGATCCTGAAAGTACTGAATCGTGCCCTCGTCCAACCGGATGGTGACCGACCGCTTCAGTCGCTTCGCGTACGGGCTCGGCCGGGCGTCGGAGAAGTCGTATTCCTTTCTCATCGTTTCCACCGCGCGTCATACTGGACGCGCTCAGAGCGGGTGGCTTTCCGGGCGGAGATCAGGCGAATGACAGCGTCGTCCTCCCGGTAGCAGTGCACGACGACCAGCACCCGCAGCGCACTGCTCAGGCCCAGGAGCAGGAAGCGGTCCTCTTCGGCCGAGTGGTCGGGATCGGCCAGCACGAGGGCATGATCGTCGAGAAAGGCGGTTTCGGCCTCCTCGAACGAGACACCGTGCTTCCGCACATTGGCCGCCGCTTTGGCTGGGTCCCAGGCGAAACGCAGCGGGGGCATGTACCGCAATGTATGTACACCGTACGTACAGCACCAGCTCCGCACCGCGGGCTCGCCCAACTCCGGGATCATCCCCCCTCCCCCGGCTCCAGC
>DASTRO010000285.1:0-3761 GCA_035761165.1 Gemmatimonadaceae bacterium
ACGCGCGCCACCGCTTCATCGGCCCCGTCTCCGCCCGCCGCAAGCGACGGCTCCTCGCCGCCGCCCGCTGCGTCGTCATCCCCAGCCTCGTCCCCGAGACCAGCTCCCTCGTCGCCATCGAGGCGCTTGCCTCGGGAACGCCGGTCGTGGCGCATCCGGCCGGCGCGCTCGCCGGGATCGTCGACCACGGCCGCACCGGCTTCCTGGTCCACGACGAGGCCGAGATGGCCGACGCCATCGCCCAGGCGCCCGGCATCGACCCGGCCGCGTGCCGCGCCGCGGCCCGCGAGCGGTACGCGGGGGCGCGGATGAGCGGGGAGTACCTCGAGACCTACCGGCGGCTCGCCAGCGGCGGGGGACGCTCGAGCACGCTCGGTCTCGAGGCGGAGCCGGCGTAGCCGCCTCTCCCCCCGGCCATCCCTCTTGACACCCGCCACCCCCGGCCTGCACCCTACCTTCAGAATATCTACAGGAGAGGCCGCGTGGCGGACGAGGAGCGGAGCGAGCGCTGGTGCGGATGAAGCGGAAGGGGTGGATCCGCTCCGAGTGGCGGACGACGGAGCACAACCGGCGGGTGCGCGTGGGGGAGGGAGTCGTCGCATGAGGCTCGGGGCGGAGCTGCGGGAGCGGGTACGGGCGCTGCTGTTCCGGCGGCGCGAGGAGCGGGAGCTGGAGGAGGAGCTCGCGTTTCACGTGGAGATGGAGGCGCGCGAGCATATAGCGGCGGGGGTGGGCGCGGGGGAGGCGCGGCGGCGGGCGCTCCTGGCGCTGGGAGGCATGGACAGGGTGAAGGAGGAGGTGCGGGACGCGCGGGGGACGCGGATGCTGGAGGATGCCGTGCGCGACGTCCGGTACGCGGTGCGCGGGCTCTGGCGGCGGCCGGGCTTCACGGTGGTGGCGGTGCTGACGCTGGGGCTCGGGATCGGCGGGGCGACGGCGGTGTTCACGCTGGTGAGCGCGGTGCTGCTGCGGTCGCCGTACCGGGACGCGGGGCGGCTGGTGCTGGCGTACCAGACGGTGACGCCCGGCTTCTTCGGTGCGTCGGACACGATGCCGTGGTCGTACCCGTCGGCGCGGGAGCTGGGTCGGCGGGTGCCGGCGTTCGCGGAGGCGGCGGGGTTCTTCACGGTCTGGGACGACGTGATCCTGACGGGCGAGGCGGGGGCGGAGCGGGTGCGGACGCAGCTCGTGACGCCGGAGTACTTCGGCGTGCTCGGGGCGCGGGCCGTCGCCGGGCGGCTGCTGGGAGCCGCCGACGGCGACGGCGCGGCGTCTGGCGGCGCCGCGGTCCTCTCGCACCGGCTCTGGGCCGGGCGCTTCGGTCGCGACCCGGGCGTGGTCGGGCGCACGCTGCGCTTGAACGGGGTGACGTTCACGGTCGTGGGCGTCGCGGCCGCGGGGTTCGACGGGCTCGGCGGCGGCATCGACGTCTGGCTGCCGTTCGGCGCGGCGAGACTACTCCCGGGCGGGATGGGCGCGCTGCTGGACGACGCCGGCGCCGTGGGGGTGAGCGTCGCCGCGCGGCTGCGGGACGGGGCGACGTTCGAGCAGGCCGCGGCGCAGGTGTCCGCGGCGGCGGCAGGGATGCGGCAGGCGGGAGCGGGATCCGCGCGCCTCGACGCCGGCGTGGCGCCGCTCCTGACGGCGCGCTTCGAGCCGCGGCTGCGCTCGTTGCTCGTGCTGCTCGCGGCGGCGGTGGCGACGCTGCTCCTGATGGTGTGCGTGAACCAGGCGAGCCTGCTCCTCGCCCGGTCCGCGAGCCGCCGGGCGGAGGTCGGCGTCCGGCTGGCGCTCGGCGCCGGGTGGATGCGGCTGGCGCGACAGGCGCTGACGGAGACGCTGCTGCTGGCCGGCGGCGGAGCGCTGCTCGGCGTCGCCTTCTCCGTGCTGGCGACGCGCGCGCTCGTCACGCTCTGGCCGCGGCCGGAGCTCTCGATGGTGCTGCTGCGCGGGACGGACCTGCTGCACGGCGCGCCGCTGCGCCCGGACGGGCGCGTGCTGCTCTTCGCCGTCGGGGTGACCGTGGTCGTCGCGCTCGCCGTCGGCCTCGCCCCGGCGATCGGCGCGGCGCGGCTCGACCCGGCGGCGCGGCTCCGCGGCGACCGCGGGGCGCTGGGCGGGGCGGGCGCCTCCCGTGGCCGGCACGTCCTGGTCGTGTGCGAGGTCGCGCTGGCGACGGCGCTCCTCGCGGCCGCCGGCCTCCTCACCCGCTCGCTCGAGCGGCTCCTGGCGCAGGACCCCGGCGTGAGCCCGGCCGGCGTCACGGCGTTCGGCGTGAACGTCTCGCAGATCGGGGGCGGGTCGGCCGCCGCCGCGACGGGGCCGTCGCCGGGCGGGCGGAGCGGCGGCGGCTCCGCGCCGGCCGCGGCGGGGCGGGAGCGCTCCACCCGCGTCGCGCTCGAGCTGGTCGAGCGGGTCTCGGCGGTGCCCGGAGTGGACGGCGCCACGCTCGACACTTGCCTCCCGCTGGCGGCGACGGAGTGCGCTTACGCGATGATCGCCACGCTCGACGGGCGCCGCGTGCCGCCGCGCGCGGCGCCGGCCGCGGTGATGCATGCGGTGACGCCGGGCTACCTTCGCGTGCTCGGGATCCCGCTCCGCCGCGGACGCGCGCTCGAGCCGCGCGACCGGACCGGCCCGCCCGTCGTGCTGCTGAACGAGGCGGCGGCGCGCCGCTACTTCCCGGGCGCCTCGGCGCTCGGCCGGCGGATCGGCTTCGGTCCGATCGCGGACGCCGAGGTCGTCGGCGTCGTCGGGGACGTGAAGCAGGGCCGCCTCGAGCAGCCGGCGCCGCCCGCCGTCTACACGCTCCTCGACCCGCTCGGCGCGCCGCCGCCGCTGCGGCTGCTCGTGCGCGCGGCCGGTCCCACGGCCGCGACCGTGGCCGCTGTCCGGCGCGAGGCCCGCGCGCTCGACCCCGGCATCGCGGTGTACGACGCGCGCCCTCTCGACGACGTCGTCGCCGCCGGGAGCGCCGGGACGCGGTTCGTCGCCGCGATGCTGGGCTTCTTCGCTGTGGCCGCGGCCGCCATGGCCGCGCTCGGCGTCTACGGCGTCCTGGCGTACGAGGTGGCGCGGCGGACGCGCGAGATCGGCGTGCGCGTCGCGCTCGGCGCTTCGCCAGGGCGGGTGCTCGCGCCCATGCTCGGCCGCGCCGCACTCCTCGTCGGCATCGGGCTCGCGCTGGGCTGCGCCACGGCGCTCGCCGGCTCGGGCGTGCTCCGCTCCTTCCTGTTCGGCGTCGCGCGGACCGACCCCGCGGTCCTCTCCGCGATCGCGGCGCTCATGGCCGGGATCGGTCTCGCCGCGGCCTGGGCGCCGGCGCGCCGGGCGTCGCGCGTCGACCCGGCCCTGGCGCTGCGCGTCGAGTAGCGGCGGTCGCGCGGGCGGCGCACGCCGCCCGCGGTGGGGGCGCTGCGTCGGCCTTGCCGGAGCTCCCCCAACGGACCAACTTGTGGGACCTTCTGCCGGTGCCCTACGGCCCCACCCTCCGCTCTCTCGGAGCCGCCACGATGTCCAAGGGGAGGATCCTCGTCGTCGAGGACAATGCGCTCGTGCGGGAGTGCTACGCGCAGGTGCTGGGGGCGCTCGGCTTCGAGGTGAGCGGCGCGCCGAACGGCGCGGCCGGCGTCGAGCTGGCCGTGGAGCTGCTCCCCGACCTCGTGCTGATGGACCTGCGCATGCCCGTGATGGACGGCTGGACGGCGAAGGACCGGCTCCGCGCGGACTCGCGGACCGTGGGCATCCCGATCGTCGCCGTC
>DASTRO010000286.1:0-5706 GCA_035761165.1 Gemmatimonadaceae bacterium
CTCCCTCTTCCCTCTTCCCCTTCCCCTCCCCGCTACGCTCGGCGCCTCCCAGGCCGGCCCGAGCGGCCTGCCCACGCGACGAGGGGCCCCGACCTACGCCGGAGCCCCCTGATCGCTCATCGCTCGTCGCTGATCGCTCGCCGTCCTACTTCGCCCTGCTCCCCAGCCACGCCGCGCGGAACTGCCGGATCTCCTCCGTCACCGGCCGCCCCGCGTCCTCGAACAGCACGCCCTCCAGCCGCGGGCTGGCGGCCAGCGTCACCATCGCGTTGCGCGTGCTGCCGCGGCTCTCGAAGACGAGTGGCACGCGGTCGCCCGGCCGGTGCCCCTCCAGCGCCGCCGTCACGTCTGCCGCGCTCGAGACGGGGCGACCGTCCACGCTCACCAGCCGGTCGCCGTTCTCCAGCCCCGCCTCGTAGAGCGGCGTGCCGACGATGGCACTCGAGGCCAGCGTCACCCGACCCTCCTCGTCCGCCCAGCGCACGTCGCCCATCCACGCCACGTCCGGCTCGGCCGGGCGCAGCAGGATGCCGGCGCGGGCGAGGAGCGCCGCGTAGTCGGGCGCCTCGCGGCCGGTGACGTGGCGCGCGAAGAAGCCGTTCGCCCACGCCGTGTCGCCGGCCACCTGCCCCAGCACGCGGCGCGCATCGGCCACCGTGTAGCCCTGCACCGGCGCGTAGTTGCGCTGCGGCTTGCCGTAGGCCGCCCACATCGCGCGCATGAAGTCGTCCAGCGACTTCCCACGCGTGCGCAGCTCCAGGTCGAGGGCGAGCGCGACGCCGGCGCCCCACGTGTAGTAGGAGATGAAGGTGTTGGCCTTGTTCTGCGGGTCGATGGAGCGCGCCGCGTCCACGAACGGCGCCTGCTGGCTCATCTCCACCGGCGAGAAGTAGCGCCGCCCCGGGCCGTTGATCACCGCGTTCGCCGTGCCGGCCACCGTGCGCACGAACTGCTCGTCCGTCGTCAGCCCCGCGCGGCGGATGGCCAGCGGGCCGTAGTACTGCGTGAACCCCTCGGCCAGCCAGAGCTCGCCGCTCATGTTCGCCCGCTCGAAGTCGAACGGCTCCAGCGACTGCGGCCGGATGCGCTCCACGTTCCAGCTGTGGAAGAACTCGTGGCTCACCGTGCCGAGCAGCCCCATCGCGTTCTCGGCCAGCGAGCCGCTGCTGATGACCACCGTGCTGTTGCGGTGCTCCATGCCGTCGCCGTCGTCCCACGGCAGGTAGTCGGCGAGGAAGGTGTACGTGCCGAAGTCGTAGGCGGCCAGCTCACCGAAGATCCCCTCCTGCTCGGCCACCACCTTCTTCACCATCTCGGCGTAGCGCGCACCCTCGTCTCTCGTCCCGGTATGGTGCAGCGTGAGGCGGATGGTCTGCGTGCGGCCGCCGGAGGTCACCGGCCACGTGTACGTCTCGTGGTCGCTCACCTCGGTGGGGCTGTCCATGAAGTACTGCAGGTGCGGCGCGCTGAAGGTGCGCGCGTCCCCCTGCACCGGCGCGAGCTGCGTGGCCACCGTCCAGCTGCTGTCGGGCGCGCAGATGGTGAGGCGGATGGGGCGCTGCTCCAGCCCGCGCGCGAACATGAACGTCGCCGGCATGTTCATGTGCGCGTGCGTGCGGTCCACGGCCAGGTAGGTGCCGTCGGCGCGGTCGCCGAAGATCGTGTAGCGCACGCGCACCGTGCCGTCGTGCCCCGCGACCGTCCAGCCGTACGGGTCCGGCCGCGTGACGCGGAGCGCGCGCCCCTGCCCGTCCGTCGCACGCACGTCGTAGACGTTCTTCGCGAACTCGTGCAGCGCGTAGCGGCCGGGCGAGCTGCGGCTCATGCGCACCTCCAGCGGCCGGCCGCGCGGCACGTCGGCGAACGTCACCTGCACCTCGGCCTCGTGATGCGCGGCGTTGGGGAAGGCCACCTGGTACTGCACGGGGCGCGGCGCGGCAGCGGGCGGCGCGGCGGCGGGGCGGCAGACGTCGGCGGTGGCGGCGGGCTGCGCGGCGAGCGGCGCGGCGGTGACGACGATGGCGGCGGCGATGGCGGAGCCGCGCGCCGCCACCATGGAGAGTGGAAGCGAGAGTCGCACGGGAGGACGGTCGCGGGAGTGGCGGGGCGCCGGAGGAGGTGTGGCGCGACGGTGAGCAGCCAATCTTGCCACGCCGCACGCCCCGGCGCCACACGCCCCGGGGCCGGCGCCGGCGCCGCCGGCGCCTGCACGGTCCCGGCGCCGGCGGTCCGCCCGTCTACCATGCCCACCAGCGCAGCGCGATCGTGCGCGCACGCCGCAGCCGGCCCCGCTCGGCGGCCGGCGCGGGGGCCGCGCCGGCCGCCGGCTCCGCCAGATGGCAGGTGCTCGCCGCGGCCGGCGCGACGCGCTCCTCCTCGCTGTGCATGGTGACGCTGAGCGCGTGCGCCGGTGCGCCCGCCTCGCGCGGGGTGCCGTCGGCGGGCTGCGGTGCCACGACCGCGCCGAGCGTGCCGGCGCCGAGGGCGACGGCGGCCGTGCCGACGGTGCGCCGCAGGCGCGCGCGGCGTGCCGTGGTGGCGGTCGGCGGCGCCGGGTGAGATGGAATGGTGGGCATCGTGCCTCCGGGGCTCGGGTGGAGGGCGGGGTCGCGGTCGGTCGTCCGCGTCCGCCTGACCACCAAGAGCGGGGCCCTGGACATCGCCCGCTCGCGCGCCGTCACCTGCCTAACGCGTCACGCCCCGCCGCGCCAACGCAGCACCACGGTGCCCAGCACCGCGCCCGCCGTGCGCCGCACGCGGAAGGGGGCGTAGGCGGGGTTGAGCGAGCGCAGCTCGACGTGGCGCGTCGTGACGCGTCCCACCCGCTTCACGACGTAGCCGTCGTCGGGCGTGCGCGCGACCACCAGCGTGTCGGGCGCCGGCAGCTCGTCCAGTCGCACGAGCAGCGTGTCGCCCGGCGCGAGCAGCGGGAGCATGCTGTCGCCGGCCACCCCCAGCGCCACGTAGCGGCCGCCCGGCGTGTCCGGCGGGAGCTCCACCCAGCGGTCGCACGCCTGCTCCCAGAGCGCGCGGCCGGCGCCCGCCGCCACGCGCAGGTCGAGCAGCGGCGCGCAGCCGCGCGTGCGCGCCAGCACCACCGCGTCCACCAGCGGCACGGCCACCGGCGCGGCCCGCTCCGGCGGCGCGCCCGCGGCCACCAGCAGCGCCCCGCGCTCGGCCACGCGCGCCGCGCCGCGCCGCGCCAGCACCGCGTCGGCGAAGCGCGCCGCGGCGCGCGCCGTCCGCCGCCGCTGCCCCGCCCGCTGCGCCCGCACTGCCTCGGCCGCCAGCCACTCGCAGAGCGCGACGAAGCCGGGTTGCGCTGGGTCGAGCGTGGCCGCCGAGTGGTGGCCGACCAGCGCCACGAGCCGGTCCTCGACGAGCCGCTGCTCGACGAGCCGCTCATCGGCGCTCGCCGGCGAGGGGGCATCGGGCATGGTCGGACGCGTCGCATCGGGCTCGCCGTGCGCGACGCCGGGACGCCGACACGGCCGGGGTGGGTCGGTGTGTGGGGGCTGGCTCATCGCTCGCTCTCCCTGGTGGCGGTGGCGGATGGCACGCCGGAGGCGCCGCGCCGCAGCACGCGCTGCACCTCGCGGCGCTCGGCGTCGGGTAGCGTGGCGACGTAGCGCGCGGCGGCGGCCCGCAGGCGCGCGCGCAGGCGCTGGGCGCGCTTGGCGACGGTGTCGTACGGCAGCCCGAGCCAGCCGGCGGCCACGCGCAGCGGCACGTGGTGCGCGAGCCAGGCCAGCAGCAGGCGCTCGTCCTCGTCGAGCTGCGCGTCCAGGTGCGCGGCCAGCCGGGCCAGCGCGGGGCGGGTCGCCTCGGCGGCGGGGTCCGGCGCGGCGGCGCGCCGCGAGTGCTCGGAGCAGAACGCGTCCTCCGCATCCCGCGCCACGTCGGACCCGACGTGGCGCGGGTCGTGGTGCCGGCCGTCGTGGGCGCGTGGGTCGGCCGTGGCGCGGCCGCCGCGCCGCGCACCACGGTCGGGCGATGACGCCGGCGGCCGAATCCGCGCCGCTGCCCGTGCCGCCGCGCCCATCCGGTGGCGGAGCGCCGTGACGAGATAGGCGGCGAGCGAGCGCGGCACGGGCGTGGTGTGGCGCATGAGGGTGAGCGCGACGTCGCCCAGCACCTCCGCCGCCAGCTCGTCGCGGTCGGCCGGAGCGGCACCCCAGGCGCGCGCACAACGCACCAGCAGCGGCGTGAAGCGCGTGTACAGCTCGACCAGCGCTGCGCGCTCCTCGCGGCGCAGCGCGGCCACCAGCGCCGCGTCGTCGCGCGGCGCGTCGGGCTCGTCCGGCGCACGCTCGGCCACGGGGCTCATCGGTGGTCGGGCGCGGCGTGGCGCGCGGGCGGCGGCTGCTTCGTCATGCGTCCACTCCCGATCGTCCGGTCCCGGGCGACGCGCGCCGCCGGCCACCGCCGGCCACCGCCGGCCACGACCCGGCGCGTCGCGCCGCTCGCCCTCGCTCATCACGGAAGAGCGCGGTCCTGGACAGCGGCCCGCGGTGGCCGCGCTCGCGTCACGCGCTCAGGACGTGGGGCCGTCCGGGGCGCCGCCGGTGGAGCTCTTCGCGTCGGTATCCGGGCGTGCGTCCATGCTGACGCTGTTCTGTGCGGATGCTGAAGCGCCGGCCGGACGCGCTGCGGGCGCGGGGTCCGCGGCGGCACCCGGCGCCGGGCGCCGCGACAGCCAGAGGCGGAGCCAGCGCTCGGCGGCCTCCAGGCGGAGAACGCTGGGCGGGCGGGCCGCGAGGAGGCGATGCACCGCCTGGGCGCGCGCCGGGCGCAGGCCGGCGCGCTCGGCCGCCGCGAGCAGCAGCCGCAGGTCGGCGAGGAGGTGCGGGTCCACCGCGACGGGCAGCGGCGGTGCCGACGACGCCGACGCCGGCGGGGCGGCCTCCGAGACGCGGAGCGGTGGCCGGGTGACGCTCGCGGCCGGGCGCGCCTGCGAGCTGCCGCTGTCCTGGCCACCGCCCCCCGCACCGAGCCGCGAGCGCACCCGCGCCGCCTTGGCGATCTCCTCCGCGCTCGGTCGCTGGGCGGAGGCGGTGAAGCCGAGGTTGGCGAGGGCGCGGCCGATGGCGGAGGTCTCCGTGTTCTCGAGGCAGGCGACGGTGTTGATGTCGCCGTCGCCCTCGCGCTCCGACGCCCAGCCGGTGGCCGCCGGCTCGCGCTCGGCCGCAGTGCGGAAGACGAGGGCGCGGAAGGTCACCTCGCGCTCGCTGCGCGAGACGAGCTCGGTGATGATGCGGCCGTCGGGGAAGCGCTCGTAGAAGAGCGTGATGCGGTCGGCGACGAGCGCGTAGTCGCCGCCGGGGAGCTGGAGGTCGGTCTTGGCCATGCGCGCGCTCCTCGCTGGTGGGTCGGGCCCGGCGGACACGGCCGGGGGAGCTAGCTTATCCCGAACAAATACCGAAAGCAAGAGGAAGCGCCGGCGGGCGATGGACGGATGGTGCGGCCGAGGAGTGCCGGAGCCATCGTGTGGTTCGGGGGGGGGCCCGCGCCCGCGCACCACAATTGTTGCGCTCGCTCCACAGCAGGGCGCCGCGTCGCCACACACACGTCATTGCCATCACGCGACTTGCGGCGGACGAGTACGCTGGCCCACCCGTTGCTGAGCCCGCCCCAATGGCTCGACACGACCCCCGGTCGGTCGATCCGGACGCGGCCGTGCCCCACACGGCCGCTCGCGCATTCCTG
>DASTRO010000287.1:0-7574 GCA_035761165.1 Gemmatimonadaceae bacterium
GTGGAGAGCGCCAGCACCTGCTGGCCGGCGTCGGCCAGCGCCACCGCGAGCGTCGCGGCCACCGTCGTCTTGCCGACGCCCCCCTTGCCGCCGACGATCGTCCAGCGCGGCAGCCGCGCGGTCAGCGACGCGAGCACACGATGGGCGGCACCACGTCAGCCCGGCGGCTGGTCCCAGTCGAGCGTCAGCTCCACGCTCGCGCCGCCGGCGGCGTCCGCGATGCGCGGCTCGCCCGTCGTGTCCTCGGCCCCCTCGGCCCCCTCGGCGCCCTCCGCGTCCGGGTCGCGCGCCACGCGCACGGGGCCGCCGGCGATGCCCATGCCGAACCGCTCGCGCCACTCGCGCACCTCGCGCAGGCGCAGCATGAGCGCCGCCTCGCGCTCCACGTACTGGGCGTCGGTGATGTCGCCCAGCTCCAGCTCCATCTGGAGGGCGAGCAGCTCCTCCTTGATCTGCTGGTCGTCGGTGAGCTCGGTGCGCACGGTGTCCTGCACCGTCTCGAGGGCGAAGCGGGCGAGGAAGGCGGGCCCGGTCACGGGCCAGAAGAGGACATGCTTGAGGAGGCCCATGCGCGGCGCGGCGGGGGTGGGCGTCAGCCGCCCGCCTTCTCCAGCTTCAGCTTGATGTTCACGAAGTTGTAGGGCGGCCACGGGCCGGTGTACTTGAACGTCAGCAGCCCCTCGTACTTGCGGGAGATCTCCTTCACGCGCTCGTCGAAGTCGCGCTCCTGCTGCCGGTCCACGAGGAAGGCGGCGTTCATGATCATGCGCTCGCCGATCGGCTTGTTGGAGCGCGAGGCCACGGCCGTGTCGCGCAGCGCCTCGAGGATGTCGCGCACGTAGCGATTGCCCGCCTCCTCCACCGCCGCCTCGATGCGCCGCCCGAGCTGCATGCGGGCGAAGTAGCTGCTGTCCTGCGAGCCCTGGCTGATCTGCTCGCGCAGGCGCGCGATCTCCTCGTCGTGCTGCTCCAGCGAGGCGATGACGCGCTCGCGGTCCCAGAGCACCTTGAGCCCGAACTCGATCTTGTCGCGGATCTTCTCGAGCACGCCGGCGAAGGTGTCGTACGTGGACTTGAGCAGCTCGATGATGTCGTCCTGCGTGCGGAAGAGGGTGCCGAAGCTCATCGGGATGAGCGTGAACTCGCGCATCACCGTCTCGTTCACGAACTCGTGGGCGAGCACGTTCTCGCGCGTGGGGTCGAAGACGCGCAGCGGCGTGTCGCTGACGACCGCGGCGAGGCCCCCGTGGTGGACCGTGTAGACCCGCGCGCCCCCCTCGCCGAGGCCGATGTTGCCGAACTCGCGCGGCTCCGACGCCGCGATGATGCAGTACACGTACAGCCCGACGGGCACGGTCTTCCGGCCCACCGGCGGTGCGCTCTCATCGCGGCGCAGCGTCGTATCCTCGGTCATGTCCTCGGCAGCTGGGAGTGGCGGCTACGGAAGGTCGCAGCTCGGGGGGGAATGACGGCGGGCGCTCACTGCCGCACCGCGGTGGTGGTCGCCGGAAGCGAGGGCGTCGAGCCGACCGCGGCCCGGTCGTACACCGGCAGCTCGACGACGAAGACGGAGCCCACGCCCGGCTCGCTCTCCACGCGCACCTCCCCGTTCATCATGCGCGCGAGCCGGCGGGCGATGGGGAGCCCGAGGCCCGTCCCGCCCACCTTGCGGGTCAGGTCGCTCTCCACCTGGTAGAACTCCTCGAAGACGAGCTCCTGCTTCTCCGGATCGATCCCCGGTCCGGTGTCCTGGACCCGGATCTGCACCGTGTGGTCCCCCACGCCATAGGACACGGAGACCGTGCCCGCATCGGTGAACTTCACGGCGTTCGACAGCAGGTTGAGCAGGATCTGCGTCATGCGGGTCTGGTCGCCGAGCACGGCGACGGAGCCGCGCGCAGCGCGGCTCTCCGGCTCCACGACGAGGGCGAGCCCCTTGTGCGCGGCCAGCGGCTGCAGGTGGGCGAGGCACTGGTCCACCACGTCGCCCACCTCCACCCGCGTGAGGCGCAGGTCCAGCTGCCCGGCCTCGATCTTGGCGAGGTCCAGCACCTGGTTGATCAGCCCCAGCAGGTGCCGCGAGGCCTGGCTCACGCGGGAGAGCATCTGCTGCTGGTCGTCGTTCAGGTCGCCCTTCAGCCCCATCGACAGCAGCTCGGCGTAGCCGATGATGGCGTTGATCGGCGTGCGCAACTCGTGGCTCATGACGGCCAGGAACTGGTCCTTGGCCTTCGTCGCGTCGCGCAGCTGCCGGTTGACGACCTCCAGCACCTCGGCCTGATCGCGCAGCTGGCGGTTGGTGTGGCGCAGCATCTCGGCGTAGTGCCGCTCGTCGGTCACGTCGCGGAAGACGAGCGCCGCGCCGGCCGCCTCGCCGGTGGCGGTGACGAGCGGGGCGGCCGAGCCGGAGAGGTGCCGGTCGTCCCCCCACGGCATGCGGGCGACGAACTCGACCCGCCGCACCACCTCGCCCTGCAGCGCGCGCCGCAGCGGCACCTCCTCGGCGGTCAGCGGGATCCCCTCGGTGCTCGTCAGCCGCAGCTTGGTCGGCCACTCGTCGAGCGGCATCGAGCGGAGGTCCTGGCCCAGGATCTCCTCGGCGGCGCGATTGACCCGCTCCACGATCCCGTTCGGGTCGATGAGCACGACGCCGTCGGCCATCTGGTCGATGAGCGTGCGGAAGCGCAGCGCCTCGCGCTCGGCGTCGCGGCGCGTCGCCTCGAGCGAGGCGAACAGCTCCGCGGTGTGCAGCGCGGCGGCGGTGGTGGTGCCCATCGCCTGGGCGAACATCAGCGTGGCCCGGTCGACCGGGCGCGGCTCGGCGTACGTCTCCCAGGCCGCCACGCCCACGACGTGTCCGCGGACGAGGAGCGGCACGGCGAGCACCGTGGCGCGGTGGCTGCCGCCCAGCGACACCCCGACCGGCTCGTGGTGCGGGGCGGCCGTGTCGGTGGCGAAGGGCTCACCCGTGGTCACCGCCGCCGACAGCTCGGGCGGCAGCAGCGCGACCGGCGCGCGCACCTGGCGGATGTCCTCCGCCCGCAGGCGCTCGGTGACCGCGCCCAGGTCGCGGAAGACGATGCGCCGGCGACCGATGAGGACCTCGCCATCCTCGTCGAAGGTGTACAGCGAGGCGACGTCGGCGCCCATCCGCTCGGCCACCCCGCCGAGGAAGAGCTCGACGACGTCCGTCGGGTCGAGCGAGGTGGAGAGCCGGTGCGCCGCCCGCTGCGCCGCCTCCAGCTGCGACGCCAGCTCCCGCGCCTCCTCCTCGCGGCCGCGGGCCACCGCCTCGGCGCGCTGCAGCTCCAGCGCCTGGCTGGAGAGCCGTGCCGCCAGCTCGCGGGCCTCGCTCTCCGCCGACTCGCGCCGCGCGATCTCCTCCCGCTGCGCGGCGATCGACGCCCGCTGGTCGGCGATGCGGCGGCGCAGGCCGTACAGCAGGGCGGCGAGCGCCAGCCCCAGCGCCAGCCCGGTCACCCAGACGGCGATGCGCCACGCCCGGAACGGACCGGGGGTCACCGGCTCGTACGCCAGCCGCAGCGTCCAGTCCGTGTCGGCGACGCGGATGGTCTCCCGCACGCTGGGCTGCCGTTGGGGGAGCGGGAGGCTCGTGATGCGCTCGTGGTTCGGCCCGAACACGGCGTAGATCCCCGACGCCTCCTCCTCGGACAGCTCGGCCTGCGCCGCGCGCACCAGCGCGCTGGGGTCCAGCTCGGCCACCACCACGGCGGCGGCCCGCGTGCTGTCCTCGCCCACCCACACGGGGTCGAAGATGAAGACGCGCCGCCCCACGGGCGTCTCGAGGACGGCGCTCGCCGTCGTGCGGCGCATCGTGAGTGCGCGGTGGTACGGCACCGCCACGGCGCTGTCGGTGGCCAGCGAGAGCCGGCGCCGGCCCAGCGTGGCGTTGCTGCCGCTCACCACCACGCTGTCCGAGTAGGCGACCGACATGGCCGAGAGCCCGGCAAGATCGCGCGTCGCGCTGTCCGCGGCGGTGAGGAAGGTGCGCTCGGAGAGCGAGTCGCGCACGCCCGTGAACTGCAGCTTCGCGGCCCGCATGGCCCCGATGCGGGTGCCGATCGTATTGCCGATCTGGTACACCAGCCGCGAGGCCTTCTGCCGCGCCAGCGACGCCGCCTCCCGCCGACTCGTGGCGAGCGCCTGGTCGATCTGGTAGTTGAGCGCGACGAGCAATACCAGCACGGTCGCGACGACCAGTGCCGGCGCGAACCAGACGTTACGCGAGCTCCAGCGATCCTCCGGATTCGTCTCGCGTCTCTGCTCCATGTCTCCTTCCCGGGTACGGCTCACCGGTGTGGTGAGCGGAGCGCCATCGACCGGCGACGCGCCCGCGTGCACACCGGGCACGACAGGAGCATACTATCGGCCGGCCGCCACACGGGCAACGTGACACCCCGGGACGCGCCCCGGGACGCGCCCCCGGGACTCCCCGCCATCGGAACACTTCCTGCGCGACGCCCGGCGCGTCAGCTTTCGCGGTGCGCGCCCCGGGGGCGCGCCCGACCGTCGCCGGCCGCACCCACCGGGAGCCGTGCCGCGACGCCCGCATGGACGAGGCCACCCATGACCCAGCAGCCGTTCACCATCGGCATCATCCAGGATCACGCCACCAGCGACACGGCGGCCAACGTCGCCCGTGCCGTCGAGCTGGTGCGCGAGGCGGCTCGGCGCGGCGCGCAGATCGTCTGCCTGAAGGAGCTCTTCAACGCCACCTACTTCTGCAAGTCGCAGCAGTGCGACCGCTTCGACCTCGCCGAGCCGATCCCGGGCCCGACGACCGACACCATGCAGCGGCTGGCGCGGGAGCTCGAGGTGGTGATCGTCGTGCCCATCTTCGAGCGGCAGGCGGCGGGGGTCTACCGCAACTCCGCCGCCGTCATCGACGCCGACGGCACGCTCCTCGGCGTCTACCACAAGATGCACATCCCGGACGACCCGCTGTTCAACGAGAAGTACTACTTCACGCCGGGCGACGGGCACATGGACTATCACGGCGAGCGCCCCGGCGAGGCCAACGGCTTCCGGGTCTGGAAGACGCGCTACGCCAACGTGGGCGTGCTGATCTGCTGGGATCAGTGGTACCCGGAGGCAGCGCGCATCACCAGCCTGCTCGGCGCCGACGTGCTCTTCTACCCCACGGCCATCGGCTGGCATCCCGCCGAGAAGGACGAGTGGGGAGACGCCCAGGTCCAGGCCTGGCGCACCATGCAGCGCGCCCACGCCATCGCCAACGGCATCTACGTCGCCTCCCCCAACCGCGTCGGCCACGAGGACGAGCCGGGCACGAACGGCATCGAGTTCTTCGGCCACTCCTTCATCGCCGACCCGTTCGGCCGCGTGGTGGCCGAGGCGGGGCTGGACGAGGCCGTGCTCGTCCACACGTGCGACCCCAAGCTGATGGAGAGCGTGCGCCGCAACTGGCCCTTCCTGCGGGACCGCCGGATCGACGCGTACAAGCCGATCCTCAGTCGGTATCTGGGAGCGCCGAAGTGATGGGCGTCGAGGAGCGTCGAGCGTCGGGCGTCGAGCGTGGACGCGGCGACGGGACCGACGGGGGTCGCTGCTGATGCCACGCGACGACCTGGACGCCCGTGGCGTCATCGGGCCTGGACGCTCCGCGGCGAACTCCGCATCCAGCGCACGGAACATCATCCCGCCGACGATCTCCGGCGGTCCCCTCGACGCGCGTCGCTCGTCGCTCGACGCTCGGCCGTTCCGCATGCCCGCCGAGTGGGAGCCGCACCGGGCGACGTGGATCGCCTGGCCGCATCACGAGCCGGACTGGCCGGGGAAGCTGGGTCCGATCCCGTGGGTCTACGGCGAGATCGTGCGCGTGCTGCACCGGCACGAGCTGGTGGAGATCCTCTGCCACGACGAGGCGGTGCGCGAGGGCGCCCGGCGGGTGCTCGACGCGCATGGCGTGGCGCCGGACGGCTACCGCCTGCACCTGGTCCCCAACGACCGCGTCTGGCTGCGCGACTCCGGTCCCACGGCGGTGCTCGACGCCGACGGGGGCGTGCAGCTCGTCAACTGGCGCTTCAACGCGTGGGCCAAGTACGAGAACTACCAGCGCGACGAGCGCGTCGGCGCCGCGGTGGCCGAGATCACCGGGCTGCCGCGGCACGAGCCCGTCCGCCCGGACACCGGGGAGCGCGTGGTGCTCGAGGGGGGCGCGATCGAGACCAACGGGCAGGGGCTCTTCCTCGTCACCGAGGAGTGCCTGCTGAGCGAGGTGCAGGCGCGCAATCCGGGGCTCTCGCGCGAGGCCTACGAGCAGCTCTTCCGCGACTGGCTGGGCGTGCGCCAGACCATCTGGCTGGGCGAGGGGTGCGTCGGCGACGACACGCACGGCCACGTGGACGACATCGCCCGCTTCGTGGACCCGGAGACGGTCGTCCTCGCCTACGAGGAGGACCCGGCCGACGAGAACCATGCGCGCTCGGCCGACAACCTGCGCCGCCTCGAGCTGGCCGGCGGGGCGACGGGGGCGCTGCGCGTCGTCAAGCTCCCCTATCCCCGCCCGGTGACGATGAACGGCGAGCGGCTGCCGGCCAGCTACGCCAACTTCTACGTCGCCAACGGCGTCGTGATCGTGCCGACGTTCAACGACCGCAACGACCGCGTGGCGCTCAACACCCTGGCGGAGCTGATGCCCGACCGCGAGGTGGTCGGCATCCACGCGGTGGACCTCGTCTGGGGGCTGGGGACTCTGCACTGCCTGTCGCAGCAGGAGCCGGCCTTGACGGCAGTGCGGAGCTGACGAAGGCAGGCTCTACCGTAACGCGGACGTGACAGGCGCCGCGCTCGCGCATCACTCCGCGGTCCGTGCCCCGGCCCGGTGCCTGAGCCGCCCCACATTCCTAAAGCATTGGTTGACGGTGAGATGCCGCGTGGCCGGGCGGGCCGCACGGGCGGCTGGCGAGCACGTCCGTGTCTTGCGAGAGGCGCTGACATGGGCCGGAACGACCGTCCGGTCCGTGCACCCTCCACCAGTCGCGACATGTCCTCTCTCCGCTCCATCACGCGGTCGATGCTGGCCGCGGCGGCCCTCGTGGCCGCCTCCACGAGTGCCCAGGCGCAGACGTCGCTCTCGCAGACCTTCTTCCTCCAGGACGGCGTCCCGGGGGCGCAGGTCGGTTACCTGACGTTCGAGGTGACGACGGCCGGGGACTTCGAGTTCTACACCATGGCCCCGTCGCACGACGCCGTGCTGTACCTGTTCCAGGGGACACCAGGCTCGCTGGGCGCGTTTCTGCGCATGGACGACGACGGCTGCCCCACGGCCAAGTGCGGGCCGTCGGCGTACTACAACTCGCTCTTCGTGGAGGCGCTCGGCCCAGGTATCTACACGGCGGCGGGCTCGGACTACGCCTTCTCCGAGAGCGAGGCGCGCTCCGGCGTGAACGACCTCGACGGGGATGGCGACTTCACCATCCTCATCGACTCCGACCAGGGGATCGCCCGTGCCGCCAGTGTCGCCACGCCGGAGCCGGCGACGGTCGCCCTGCTCGGCACCGGGCTGCTCGGGGTCGGCGGTCTCGTTCGCCGTC
>DASTRO010000288.1:0-2309 GCA_035761165.1 Gemmatimonadaceae bacterium
CCCGATCAGCGTCAGGCGGTCGTTGACGGTGCGCCCGCTCTCGTCGAGCAGGGAGAGCCGGTAGGTGCGTGCGTTGGCGGCGTTGAGCACGCGCAGCCGGTACAGCCGCGGCTCGACCGCCGCCTTCGGCCAGATCACGCCGTTCACCAGCGTGTAGGGGCCGAAGAACTCCATCGGCCCATCCTCCGCCTCGACCTTGTGCAGCAGCGCGCCGGTGAAGTGGCCGCCATCGTCCACATCGAGGTTCCGGTCCTGGATGAGGAGCGGGAGCTCGTACGCGCCATCCGGGAGTGAGAGGCGCGCCTCCTCGTCATCGCGGACGAGCCACACGCCGGCGAGGCCGGCGTAGACGTTGAGCCGCGTGACGTGCATGGAGTGGTCGTGGTACCAGAGCATCGCGGAGGACTGGTCGTTCTGGTAGCGGTAGTGGAGCGACTGTCCGCTCACGACCGTGTCGTCCGGCCAGCCATCGGAGTACGACTGCGTACGGCCGCCGTGGAGGTGCGTGACGAGCGCCGCACGCAGGTCGCGCAGCGCGCGGCGTCCAGGATCCTGCGCATCGGGGAGCGCGCCGTCGCGGCCGGGCACGTTCTGCGGCACCGGGATGGTGGTCTCCGCGTCGGCGTTCGGCACGCGCACGACCTCGAAGGGAAGCGCCGCGTCGGCGTCGATCCCGTTCGTCCAGGTGACGCCGATCGTCTCGCCGCGCGCGACCTCGATCGTCGGCCCGAGGTACGTCTCGCCACGGCCGGCGCGGACGACCTCGCCGTCGGTGACCCGGTAGCTCCAGGTCGTCGTCGGCGGGAGTGTCGCATGCAGCCGCGCCGACGCGACCTGGGCGGTGATGACGAGCCCCCGCCGGCCGTCGCGCTCGAGGGCGTGGACGGTGTCGGGGATGGGGAGCTCGTCCCGAAAGGGCTCGAGGCCAGGCATGTCGTGGCACCTCCCGATGGGCCGGCCGCGCTGCCCCGTCATCCCGGGCAACCGTCCGCGCGTCGGCTCGTCTCCGGCACGTCCAGGCCCGGTGACTCGCGGGCCGGTCGGGCGCTCACGGCCCGCAAGACACACGCCGCATGCTCACGGACGAGCGGCTCCAGCTCGTCGAGCGCGCGCCCGAACACCGCGACGTCCTCCGCCGCGCCGGTGTTGCCGAGCACGACGGCGGCGTGGAGTTTGGCCCCCCGCATCACGCGCCTCGCCGGCGAGCCTCTGGAAGGCGCGGCTGAACTCCTCCTGCGTCATGTCGAGCAGCCCGCACGCGAGCGCCCGCGCATCCTTCCCGGCGAGGATGTCACGCGCCGCGAAGGCGGGTTCGTTCAGCTCCTAACTGAACCTGACGTTCCAGGGACAGCAGGATCGGGAGATCTGGCGGTATGACCATTTTCGGATCCCTCTCGGGACTGGCACGCGAACTGTAAGACGGCCAAGCGCTTAGTAGACATCGGTTGCCCGGCGGCTTGGCTGGCTCGCGCTCCCCGCCCGCCGCCGTCTTCCGGCGTGACGGCCGTGGGCGCGCCTCCCGAAGGTAGTCGGGACCTGATCGCCGAGGCGAAGGTGAACCACTCCGGCTCTCCGAGGCCGGCGTGCGGCTCGCGTTCTGACGGCGGAGGGTCTCGGATAGCAGCACCCGGCCGTGCGCCGCGCAGTGCGCGCGAGCTCGCAGCTCTGCGGCGGCTACTGTGCCTCGGCCGCGGTCATGGTGCGGCCGCTCGCCGGGCCTGACGAGGAATGCCTTCCGTCCGTGTGTCGCCGCGCAGCGGAGCCGCAGATCGTCACGCACGCCGCGAGAGCCATCATTCGCCGCCGCAGGCGCGGTCTGGATCGGCGACGCGCCCGAGGAAGAGGAGCGCACCCGTGCCGTCATCCCGGATCGCGAACACGAACGCGCGGTCAACCACGAACGGCGTAGGTGGGGGCGGGGCGGCCGACGTGTCCGTGGCGATGTCGATCGCCGTTACCGCGGCGGCCTTCGTGCCCTCCTCGTTGACCTGCACGTAGGTCCGCTGCACCACACGGCTGATCCACGCGCGGCGCGGCGCCGCCCCCGGCGCGAACAGGGGCCGGAAGTCGGCGCGGTCGGGGTCGAACGCAGCCACGGCACCGAGCGCGGAGAGCGGCGCCACCAGGTCGGCGGTGCAGTCCACGGTGAAACGGGGGAGCTGGAGGGCGACGGGCCGGCGCTCGAGGGCGGCGGCGGCGAGGCGGAAGTGCTCGGGGGTGAGCTCGGGGGGCGCGGCGCCGAGCGCGCCGCTTGGCGCGCCGGTGTCCGGGAGCACGACGTACATCGCGATCCGCTCGCCGCGGTAGGG
>DASTRO010000289.1:0-7446 GCA_035761165.1 Gemmatimonadaceae bacterium
CTGTCTGCGCGAGCGCAGCGAGCGGCCGTGCGCCGCGCCGTGAGGCGACCGGATGTACGGGATGAACAGGATGGAAGAACGTGAGTGAAGCGGCGAACTCCTCCCGACATCCACGCTCCTCCGCGCCCTCCGCGTCTCCGCGTGAGGCTTGGCCGTGGTCGTTGGCCCGGGCGCGAGAAGCGGTGGGCGGAGAGGAGTCCACCCCTTTCAGTCTCAGCCCCGGCGCACGGCGCCGTGGACACCGAGGGGAGCGATCCGACGCCTCCGCGCCGTTTCCGCCGCATCGCCGTTCCCCCGCAGTTCAAGCCCCGGCGCCCCGAAGCCGGACCTGCGCCGCGAGCGATCCGCGTGCGCCGGCGGCGCGCGGCGTAGATCCGCGGTCGGCCGTTCCGCCGTTCGACGACAGGATCGAGCTCGGGGCTGGACATTCGTCCTCGCGCCGGCATCTTCGCCTGCGTGGCACGCGGCGGTCCGTCGCGGCCGGACCGACGTGGAGGCGAACGGTGATCGATGCGAGTCGAGGCTCCCTGGTGAGTCTCGTCAGGTGGCGTGCGTGGATGGGTCGTGGAGGGCGAGGGCGGACGGTGCGGCCGACTGCCGTCGGCGTGGCCGCGGTGCTCGCGGCGGTCGCCGGCTGCCTGGACGACCGTGGGCCGGCGGGGCTGACGGCGGAGCCGGCGCGCTGGGGGCTCGCGGCGCAGCTCACCTCGCCGCCGCAGAGCGGCGATGCGATGCGCGTACGGCTCACCTACGCGCGGGGGACCGCGATGGAAGGCGAGCTGGCCACCGTCGTCGTGCCGATCCCCGTGGATGCGGCGCCCGGCAGCTCCTTCAGCCGCCCGCTCGTCGTGGATCTCGCGCCCTGCCTCGCCGATCCGCGCCACACCCCGGAAGGCGCCGCGTGCAGCGTCACCGCGCGCGTCGTCCTCACGCGCGGCGGCGTCACGCTCGACGAGATCGTCCTCGGGCCCTTCCTCCTCGAGCCGGGGCAGACCTCCGCACCGCAGCAGGTCACCCTGCACGAGGTGGATCGCATCGAGGTGACGGTTCCCGATGTCGGCCCCCTCTATCCGGGCGACACGCGCGCGCTCGACGGGCGCGTCCTCGACCGCGACGGACGGGTGGTGGACGACCGCGCCATCACGTGGAGCAGCACATCTCCCGACGTGGCGATGGTCGACGCCACCAGCGGGGTGCTCACCGCCGTGGCGCCGGGCACCACCGTCGTGCGGGCGGCGAGCGGCGGGCGCACGACCGAGGTCACGGTGCGCGTCCGGGCCCGGCCGCAGATCCGGCTCGCTCCCGATGCGGTCGGCTTCGAGGTCGAGCAGGGGCAGGCGCTGCCTCCGGCAGCCGGCGTGGCCGTGACCAACGGCGTCGAGGGCAAGCTGGCCGGGCTCGCGCTGGGCGACGTCGACTACGCGCAGGCTGAGGGCGGCTGGCTCGCCGCCTCGCTCGCCGGCGCCGAGGCGCCCACCACGCTCACCCTGCGGCCGACGCGCAGCGACCTGCCGCCGGGCAGCTACGTCGCCCTGGTGCCGCTGAGCGCCACCGATGCTGCCGACGCGCCCGCCAGCGTGCGCGTGACGTACACCGTGCATCCGCCGGCGGCGCTCGCGCTCGCGCCGACCTCGCTGGCCTTCGCGAGCGATGGCACCCTGCCGCCGGCGCAGCGCGTGGCCGTCGCCACCGGCGACGCCGCGCTCGGGCCGGTGACGGCGACCGTCGTCTACGGCAACGCGACCGCCGGCTGGCTGGACGTGAGCGTGGACGGCGCGGGCGCCACGCCCACCACGCTCACCGTGCGGCCCAACACCACCACGCTCCCCGGCGGCGGCTACACGGCCGACGTCGTGGTGTCGGTCGCGGGCGCGCGCAACTCGCCCGCGGTCGTGCAGGTCGAGTACACCGTACCCCCGGTGACGGTGAGCGCGGCGCCGGCCGGGCTCACCTTCATCGCCAGCTACGAGTCGGGGCTGCCGGCCGCGCAGGACGTGAGCGTCGCCACGTCGCGCTCCTGGTCGGGCGCCGCGGTGGTGGCCGGCATCGCCTACGGCAGCGCGGCCAGCGGCTGGCTCTCCGCCACCGTCACCGGGAGTGGCCTGCCGACCACGCTCACCGTGCAACCCACCCTCACCGACCTGCCGCCCGGACGCTACGACGCCACGCTGCGCGCCACCGTCCCGGGCACGGGAGACACGACGTCCGTGCCGGTAGCCTTCTATGCCGGCTACGGCCTCTATGCCTATGCCACCGGCTCGTTTCTCTACGGTCCGGCGGACACCGTCGCCCTCTTCGCCGACCTGATGGCGTCCGACGAGTCGGGGGAGCTGCGCGGGCAGCCGGTGACGTGGCGCTCGCTCTCGCCGTACCTGAAGCTGCTCGCCACCACGTCGCGCACCGGGCCGGACGACTCGGTGCGCGTCACGCTCGGCGACACGTACACCATGGGCGCGGCGCAGGTGGAGGCGCGCGCCGGCGGGCTGGTGGACACGCTCGACCTCTTCATCGACGGCGCCACCTTCCGGCGTGGGCGCCCGTCGGGGCCGACATCCGCGCCCATCGTGCGGCCCACCCTGCGTCGCGCGCCGCCGCTCGAGCGACCGCGCCGCTCGCCCTCCACGCCGGAGCAGCCGTGATGCGCCGCCCTCTCGCGTCGGCCGCGCCGCTCGCGCTCCTTGCGCTCCTTGCGCTCCTCGCCGCCTGCAGCACCGTCGTCGAGACGACACCCACGCCAGTGGCCGCGGCGGAGGCCAGCGCGCGCCGCGCCCTCGCGGCCGAGCGGACACTCGGCCCGCCGTCGGCCGACGGCCACGTCGTGGGCGTCGCGCCGCTCGGCACCGCCGACAGCGCGCTCGCCCCGCTCGGCTACGCGCTGGCGGATCTCATCCTCACCGATCTCTCGCGCAGCCGGCAGCTGCAGGTGGTGGATCGCACCGCGCTGCACGCCATGCTGCGCGAGCTGGACCTCGCGGCCAGCGGCCGCGTGGACTCCACCACCGCGCCGCGCACCGGCCGGCTGCTGCGTGCCAACCAGCTCGTCGTCGGTGGCATCGCCGGCAGCGGCGGCGACGCGCTGCGCCTGGACGGTCGCGTGGCCGACGTGGCCACCGGGCGCGTGGAGCTCGCCGCCAGCGCCGACGCACCACTGGTCGAGGTGCTCGACGCCGAGAAGGCGCTCGTCCTCCAGCTCTTCGACCGGCTCGGCGTGACGCTGACGCCGGCCGAGCGCGCGGCGGTGATGCAGCGCCCGACGCGCAGCCTGGCCGCGCTGCTCGCCTACGGACGCGCCGTGCGCTACGAGGTGCAGGGCCGCTACGCGCCGGCGGCCGCCGAGTACGCGCGCGCCGCGCGGCTCGACCCCGACTTCCTGCTGGCGCGGACGCGCCTCTTCGACGTGCGCGCCCACGCCGACGTCTGGCCGCTGCCGGTGGTGCCGGTGAGCGGCGAGCAGGCCGGCTACTCCGCCGGCACGACCTCGCTCGGCGCGGCCGTCGTGGACCAGATCAACCGCACCTATCCCATCGTGCCGTCCGGCGCCGACTCGCGCTCCCCCGCCGATCCCGTCTTCCCGGTGACGCAGGCGACGATCCTCATCACCGTGATCCTGCCATGAGCCGCGCGGGGTGGACGCGCGACGGCGCGCCGCGACGCCGATGCGCCCGCCGCCTGGCGGGCGTGCTGTTGGGCCTCGCCGCACCGGGCGTCGCGGCGGCGCAGGGCTCGCTGGCCGAGAGCGGCACGCTCTCCGCCGGCCCGCTGTACGAGACCGTGCGCTTCGGCGACGGCGTGACGCAGCCCGGCCTCACCGCCGACGGCGACGTCGTCGTCCGCCACGCCTCGCAGTGGTCGGTGCCCTTCGCGGCCACGCTCCCCCTCGGTGAGCGGTGGACCTTCGACCTGGCCGGCGCCTACAGCGCGGGCGAGGTGACGCTCCAGGGCGACGATCCGGCGCTCGGCATCAGGCGCTACGCGCTACGCGGCATGACCGACCTGCGCCTGCGCGCCACCGGCCATCTGGTGGGCGACAACCTGCTGCTGACGCTCGGCGCCACCTTCCCCACCGGGCACCAGGCGCTGGATCGTGAGGCGCTGAGCGCCCTGCGCGTGCTGAGCGCGCCGGCGCTGGGGTTCCAGATGCCGGGCGTGAGCGTGGGGCGCGGCGCGACGGCCGGGCTGGTGCTGGCGCGGCAGCTCGGCGGGTGGGCGTGGGCGCTCGGCGGCTCGTACGAGCTACGCGGCCGCTACAGCCCCGTGCAGGCCTTCACCGCCGGCATCGCCGATCCCGACTTCGATCCGGGCGACGCGGTGCACCTCTCGTTAGGCACCGAGGGGCTGGTGGGCCAGCACGCGATGACGCTCTCCGTCGCCGCCGACCTGTTCACCGGCGACGAGCTGCGCGACGGCGGCGGCACCGACGTCCTGGTCGCCGCGACGCGACTCGGCCCCGTCTACACCGCCAGCTGGCAGCTCCGCCTCGGCACGCGCCGCTTCCGCGAGCTCACGCTGTACGCCACCGACCGCTACCGCACGCGCTACGAGCAGGACGGCGCGCCGGTGGCGGGCAGCGACGGCAACTACCTGGACGCGGGGCTGCGCGCCGTGCGGCCGCTGGGCGGGCGCACCGACCTGCTGGCCGGGTTGCAGCTGCGCCACCAGACGGGGCTCGACGTGGACGAGAGCCTGGCCACGGCCGGGGCGGTGGCCGGCGGGGTGACGCTCGGGCTCTCGCGCACCGTCGGCCGGCTGCTGGTGCAGCCCTACGTGCGGGCGCAGCTCGGGCGGCTGGAGGCGGGCGGCGAGCGGGTGTCGACCAGCGGCTTCGGCGGGGGGATCGCGCTGGGCGGGCGGTTCTGAGCCGGACCATGCCGGCGCCGCCCTCGCCCGCTTCCCGTCGACCATACGCACTTCCCCATCACACCACGGAGGCTAGTGATGCTGTACCTCGCAGAGCGTGAAGTCGGCTTCGACCTGGACGCCATCGGATTCCCGAGCATCGACGGCTGCCACGCCGTGGTGCTGCAGACCGAGAGTGGCCTCTACGGCTTCCACAACTTCGGCGGCAGCGGCACGTCCAGCTTCGCCGAGCGGAGCCAGGCCTTCGCGACCTTCGTGAGCCAGCATTTCGTCGCCAAGGGCCTGCCCATCCACCTCTATGGCACCTGCTTCCGGAACAAGCGCGGCTACGCGGACCCGGACAAGCTGAAGGCGTGGAAGGAGGAGATGAAGGCGTTCGCGGCGGCGCTGGGCTACAAGGGCCCGGTGAGCGGCTACAACCTGGATCTCACGGGCTACGGCGCGAAGTCGGCCTACGTGGAATACCGCAGGGGCCCGAAGGGGTGCACGGTGCACTGCAAGCCCTGGGTCGAGATGTCGCACACGATGTCGGCGAACACCGATCGGGTGAACCACCGGACCACCGTGCCGGGTGGCGTGAAGACGCTCGAGAAGCAGGTCGTCGACACGGTCGGCGTGCAGACCGGGCCGCCCGTGCAGGACGTGCCGGCGAAGCACCTCGACACGTTCAACTGCAAGTAGGGGCGGCCGGTAGCGGCGCCGACGCCGACGCGACGGGCCGCGATGCGCGACGGGGCTCCGTGCACTGCACGGAGCCCCGTCGTCGCATTGTCGGCGCCGGTCAGCTCACTCCGAGCCGCCCTCGAGCTTCGCCAGCCGCGCCTTCGCCTTCTCGTTGTCCGGGAAGACGGCCAGCGTCTTCTTGTACAGCTCCACCGCCTCGGCCGTCTTCCCCTGGTCCTCGGCGGCCAGGGCGCGCGAGTAGAGCATGACGGCCTGGAAGGGGCTCCCCTTGATGTTGGAGGAGGCCACCTGCTTGCCGCCGCCCGACGCCCCGCTCGGCGCGCCGTCCGACGGGCGGGCGTCGCTCGAGCCGGCGCCGTCGCGCGGCCCCGGGGCGGCCGACAGCTCGGGGAGGTGCAGCCCCTGGTTCAGCTTCGTGCTGAGCTGCGAGATGAGGTCGAGCACGTCGTCCGACTTGCCGGAGACCGTCTCGACGTAGTCCACCTTGGTCGTCTCGACGTTCACGGCGTGCGCATCGAGGCGCATGCGCCCCTTCGGGTCGACGACGAAGCCGCCCTTGATGATGTGGTGGGCACCCAGGACCTTGCCGAGGCGGAGCGCGGTGGCGTCGTCGATGCGGTTCGTCTGGCTGAGGTCCTGCTCCTCGAGCAGCTGCTGCAGCCGGTCGCGCTCGACGACGCGGATGTTCGGGTTGGCCGACAGGTCGGTGATGAGCAGGTCGGCGATCCCCTTGCTCAGCGCCTCGAAGTCGGCGGCCCGGCCGATCGCGCCGTTGTTGAAGTAGAGCACGGCGATCGTCGGCCGGCGGTCGGGAGCGGGCGCGTTCTGCGCGCGCAGCGCGGGGGCGGCAGCCAGCAGGAGCGCGGCGCCGAGCCCGAGGGCGCGGGAGGAGCGGGGTGTCATTCGGCCATCCTGGAGGTGGGAGCGGAACGGCGGGCGGCGCGGGGCGCCGTTCGAGAGTATCGGTCGCTCTCGCCCCGAGCGTCAAGGGACGATCTCCCCTTGTGGCGGCGGCGTGGGCTCCCCCGTCTTTTCATCGAGCGGGCCTGCCGGTACTGTTGGAGGCCCTGGCTCCCTCACTCCCGTCGCCTGGTGGTACGTCCTGATGTCGGCTGATCTCGATCGCGCGGGCGCCCCGTCCGCGGCTCCCTCCCCCCTCTCGCCGGCGCTCGCCGCGCTCGCCGCCGTCGCCCCCGGCCTCCGCCCACTCCGCTGGCTGGGGCGCTCGGCCGCGGGCGGCTGGGTGGCGCTGGGGCGCGCCGAGGGGGCGGACGCCGGGCTGGTGCTGCTCGAGCTTCCCGCCGGGTGGACCGGTGGCGGGGCCCCGCTGCCGACGCCGGCGGTGCATCGCGCCCTCGTGCCCGGGATGCCGGTAGCGGTGGGGGAGGGGATCGCGGCCGACGATCCGGCCACGGGCGGGCTGTCGCGCGCGGTGCTGCTGGCGGCGGTACGCGACGCCGCGGCGGAGCTGTACGAGGTGCTGGGCGACGTGCCGACGGAGGGGCGCGGGCTGGTGTACTTCGCCCTCGCCCGCGACGGCGGGGCGCTGCACGCGCTGCAGCTGCAGCGGGAGGCGCAGCCGGGCGGGGAGGTGGAGCTCGTGCTGGCCGTGTTCCCGGTGCCGGAGACGGCGGGGCCGGAGGGCGGGACGGGGGCCGAGGGGCACGGGCGGGCCGGCGGCGAGGCGGTGCATGCGGCGGGCGCCGGCACGGGCGGCCCAGGAGCCCCGGGCCGGGGGGCCCCCCCCGATGACAACATCGCGCCCGGCACCCCATCCGACGCCATCGTTCCATCGCCCGCCGCATCCATCCCCCGCCCCACCCACACCATCGCCGCCCCCGCGCGCTCCGCGCGCGCCGCCGGCGGCGCAGGCGGCGCCGGCGCCCCGCCGGGCCGCGTCACCAG
>DASTRO010000290.1:0-15370 GCA_035761165.1 Gemmatimonadaceae bacterium
CGACCGCTCGGCGACACGTGAGCGCGTGGCGGCGGCGGGCCACGCGGTGACCGGGCGATAGCATGACCTCCGCGGGGCGCCACACGCCCGTCGCCACGCCCGGGCGGTCCGCCGACGCGCCGACGGCGCAGGCGCGCGCCCTCGCCCGCCTGCTCGACACGATCGTCCGCGTGCCGGGCACGGAGCTCCGCCTCGGCCTCGACCCGCTGCTCGGCCTCGTCCCCGGCGTCGGCGACCTGCTCGGCGGCGCCCTCTCCGCCTACGTCCTCGTGCTCGCCGCGCGCAGCGGCGCCTCCACGCCGGTGCTCGTGCGCATGCTCGGCAACCTCGGCCTCGACGCGCTGGTCGGCGCCGTGCCGCTGCTGGGCGACCTGTTCGACGTCGGCTTCAAGGCCAACGCGCGCAACGTCGCGCTGCTCGAGCGGCACCTGGCCAGCCCGCGCGAGACGACGCGGGCGAGCAGGGCGATCGTCGCCGCGGTGGTGGTGGCGGCGCTGCTGCTCGTCGCCGGCGGGATCGCGGCGACGGTGTGGCTGGTACGGTGGCTGGCGGGGATGGCGATGTAGCGCTGCGGGCTGCGGTGGGCTCGCGCGGGAATGCGAAGGGCATGGGCGGACTGTTGTCATCCCGCAGGAGCGAGCGCAGCGAGCGAGTGTCGGGATCTGCTGTCCCTGTCGCGTGGCCAGCCGCCAGCCCGGGAGAGTAGATCCCGACACTCGCCCCACCGGCGGTGGGGCTCCTGCGGGATGACAGTGGCCCTGTTGAATGCTCCCTCAGGGTGCCGAGCCACCACCCCCAGCGGGCTTTCAACAGGGCCGATGACAGCGCAGGCGCGTTCACCGCGCACGGCGCCACCCACCCGGGATGACCGCAGTGCGGCCGTGGCGCGCACGCGCTCACGCCACCTCGCGCCGCCGCCGGATCGAGTACCAGAGCAGCGCGCCCCCGCCGCTCCCCAGAGCAGCGTGCCGAGCAGCCACGTGCGCACATCGGGCGACCAGCCAGTGTACAGCAACGCCTGCCCATCGGCCGTGTGGAAGACGGGGGAGGTGCGCAGGACCCCCGTCTGCCCGGTGATCGTCGCGTACAGCCCCAGGTCGCCCTTCAGCAGGTCGTACGCGCGCCAGGCATTCGGCCCCGGTGCCACGTACTCGCTGATCACGCTGAAGGCCAGGATGTAGCCGATGACGATGCCGAGGACCCACCGCCACGGATGCCGGCTGGCGAGCACGAATGCCGAGCCGAAGAGATACGCCACGGTCGCAGCCGTGAACGGCACCAGCCACTGCCACGCCTTACCCGGCGCATGCGGGTAGGCCACGACGAGCGGAGTTCCGGAGGCCATCCGAGTCCCGATCACCGAGACCGCGACGAGCGCGAGATCGAAGACGAGCACGCCCACCATCAGCCAGCCCCACCCGGCGGCGGCCCTCGTCAGCGTGTGATCCGGCTCGTCCACCGGCATCGCCGCACGATACCACCGCCTCGCCGCCGGCTCGCCCCGCCACACGGCGCGGGGCAGCAGGAAGGCGGCGATCGCCACCAGGATCGCGAGCTCGGTCTCGAACACCACGTTCGTGCCGCGCCAGTGGTGCGACGGGTCCGTGTCCACGTGGCGCAGCATGGCCGCGATCGAGGCCGCCATCTGCCACACCATGAGCAGCAGGACGGCCGCGAAGATCACCCCCTCGCGCCGCAGCGCCAGCCCCACGCTCCGCAGCTGCTCGCGCACGACTGGCCATCCGCGGGACCGCGCTGCATGTTCGCGCACGCGCCGACGTGGGCGCGCCTATCATGCTCCCCCGCCCACTCTCCGCATGCCCACCCCCTCGCTCCGCTCGCCGGCGCGCGCCCTCTGCGCAGCCGCCCTCGCCTGCACGCTCGCCGCCTGCCAGGGCAGCGACGACGTCGCCACCGCCGCCCGGTGGCAGACCGTCACCGACACCCTCGGCGACACGATCGTCGTCCGCACCGTCGGCGCACGCGACAGCGCCGCGATGCTCACGCTCGTCCCTGAAGTGCGGATCGGCCAGCTCGACGGGCCGGACGAGTACACCTTCGCCAACGCCTTCAGCGTGAGCCCGGCGCCGCACGGCGGCATCTACGTCTACGACGGCACGCTCGAGGCACTGCGCCAGTACGACTCGGCCGGCACCTTCGTGCGGCGGATCGGGCGGAAGGGCGGCGGGCCCGGCGAGTTCGAGGATCCGAACGGCGTGGTGGCGCTTCCGGACGGCCGGGTGGTGGTGTGGGACGCGCGGCACCAACGCATGAACCTCTACGACACCAGCGGCACCTTCGCCACGAGCTGGCGGCTGCCGACGAACTTCTTCTCGTCGCGCGCGCTCTCGGTCGACACGGCGGGCGCGATCTACGCACTCCACATGCTCGACCAGTTCGACGCGGAGCACCCGACGGCGCCGCGTCGCACGGGGCTCGTGCGGCTGACGGCCGACGGCACGATCCGCGACACGATTCTCGCCCCGGCGCTGCCGGAGCCGGCCATGCTCAGCGCCGTGATGCGCTCGCGTGGCGGCGTTGGGGTGACGCGTCGTCCATTGCCGTATGCGCCGCAGCCGGGCTGGGAGATCAGCCCGCTCGGCTACGTCGTGTCGACACCGGGCGACCCCTACGCGATCCTGCTCCATCGCGCCGGGCACCCGCTGCGCATCGAGCGCGACGTCCCACCCGTGCCCGTCGAGCCAGACGAGAAGGAGAATCTCACGGAGCGCATCACCGCGCAGTTCCGCCGGAGCGCGCCGAGCTGGCGCTGGGACGGGCCGGGGATCCCCGACACTAAGCCGCCCATCCGCAGCATCACGCTCGACGCCGAGGGGCGCGTCTGGGTCTCGCGCTCGCTGCCGAGCGTCCCGCTGGAGCCCGACCCGGAGGCGGAGCCGCCGGCGCCCAATGCGCCGCCGCCGCCACGGTGGCGAGAGCCGCTGGCCTACGACGTCTTCGCACCGGACGGCCGATTCCTCGGCCACCTGCCGGTGCCGCGCCGTACGTCGCTGCTGTACATGCACGGCGACACGGTGTGGGCGTCGCAGCGCGACTCGCTCGACGTGCCGACCGTCGTGCGCTTCCGCGTGGAGCCATCGCTCGCGACGCGAGCCGCGGGACACTGACGACCGGTCCAGTGGGGTAGCGGGCGGGGCGCACCGGCGACATGATAGCGCCACGACCGACGCCGGTCCGCCTCCCCCCGCCCTCACCGGACCTCGCCATGGCCTTCCCATCCGCCGCCGTCGCGCTTCCCGGTCGCTCGCTCCTCACCTTCCTCTGCCTCGCAGCCGTCGGCTGTGGTGGCAGCGACCAGGTGGCCGCCGCGCGCTGGCGGACGGTCACCGACACGATCGGCGACACCATCGTCGTCCGCACCGTCGGCGCACGCGACAGCGCGGCGCTGCTCACGCTCGTCCCCGAGGTGCAGATCGGGCAGCTCGATGGCCCGGACGAGTACACCTTCGGCGGCGTGGGCACGCTCGAGGCCGCGCCGCAGGGAGGTGTGTACGTCTGGGACGACGTCGTGAAGGCGCTGCGGCTGTACGACGACGGTGGCACCTTCGTCCGGCAGATCGGGCGGCGCGGCGGCGGCCCGGGTGAGTACCAGGAGGCGAACGACCTGGCCGTCCTGCCGGACGCGCGGCTCGTGCTCTGGGATCCGCGCAACGCCCGCATCAACGTCTACGACAGCGCCGGCACCGCCGTCGACAGCTGGCACGTGGCGAACGGGCTGTTCGTGGGCGGGCGCGGGCTCTGGGTGGACACTGCCGGCAGCGTCTACATGCTCGGCTGGAACCGCCCGCCGGGCGAAGGGGACGACGCGCCGAAGGACGTGCTGCTGCGCCTCGACCGCGCGGGACGGATCGTCGATACGCTGCGTCCGCCGCTCCCGGACGTCCCCGACGCCACGCTCGTCGCCTCGGGGGAGGGGATCAGGTCGTTCCAGACGGTACCCTACATGCCCAGCGCACAGTGGGAGTTCACGCGCGAGGGCGACTTCGTCACCGGGCGCGGCGACCGCTATGCGCTGACCGTGCATCGGCGGGGCGTACCGCTGCTGCGCATCGAGCGCGAGGTGCCACCGGTCGCCGTGCAGCCCGATGAGGCCGACGACGCCCGCGAGTACGTCATCGGACGGCTGCGTCGCGCAGACCCCTCGTGGCGCTGGAACGGACCGTCGATTCCCGAGACCAAGCCCTTCTTCACCGGGATCACCGTCGACGCCGACGGACGGCTGTGGGTGCGGCGCAGCGAGCCGGGCGAGCGCATCCCGGAGGCGGAGCTGGCGGAGCTGCGGGAGGAGGCCGCGCGGAGACCGATCCGTCCCCCGCTCCCCCCGCCCCGCGCCTGGCGCGAGCCCGTGGCCTACGACGTCTTCGCCCCCGACGGCGAATTCCTCGGCCATCTCCCCGTCCCGCCGCGCACGTCGCTCCTCTACATGAGCGGCAGCACCGTGTGGGCGACGGTGCGCGACTCGCTCGACGTCCCCACCGTCACGCGCTTCCGTGTCGAGCCTGCCGCCGGGCTGCGCGACGTCGGCCAGGGCTTCGCGCCATGAACCTGCGGGGCCTGGGGGACCGGTGGCTGCAGGGCGAGCGGCTCGCGGGGATCGCCTTCGGCCCGGCCGAGCACGTGCGGGTGCGCACGGGACCGCACGCCGGCCGTGGCGGGCGCATCCTCCTCCTCATGGGCGGGCCGCCCGATCCGCTCTACCTCCTCGACCTCGACGACGAGGGCGGGCCGGCACGCGTACGACAGTCCGCGCTGGCGCCCGACTGACGCGCGGAGCGCAGGGCGCCGCGCAGCCCGGCGCCGCGGAGTGTCAGGCGCGCCTGGCGAGCCGCCTGCCGTGCAGCAGCTCGCGCACGCGCTCGCGCTGCAGGTGGTAGAGCCAGCCGCCGTAGAGCGCGGCCAGCAGCGCCGCCACCGTCTCCGGCATCTGCGCCTCGGTGGGCGGGCCGCCGGCGCGCAGGCTGGCCACCACGGCCGCCGCCACCGCCGCGATCCCGGTCACCACCGGCACCGTCTGCCGGAAGGGCAGCTCGCGCCGGCCCCACGCCTCGGCCGTCATGAAGCCGAGCACCGTGAATGCCGCCACCACCTCCACCACGGCGAGGATCGTCGTGCGCTGCAGCATCGGATCCGCGGCCGGCGGGACCAGTGGGAGGAGCAGCAGGTAGGTGGCGAAGAACGGCGCGGCCCGCACGAGCGTGGCCAGCTCGAAGCGGCGCTCGGCCCCGGGGCCCTCGGCCATCGCGGCGCGGTGCCAGGTGAAGAGCGCCACGACCGCCGCCAGCCCCGCGACGAAGAGCGGCCGCGCGTTCAGCGCGGGGAGCGCGGCGACCACCATCCCGATGCCGCCCGCCACCGCCATGCCGCGCGCGGACGAGGCGCCAGCGGGCGCGAAGTGCCGCCGCTGCACGGCGCCGAGCACGCTCGCGCCGAAGAGGCCCAGACAGAGCAGCAGCCACCAGCGCGCGGGCTCCCCGGGCGCGGCCACGGCGCTCAGCCAGCCCAGGGGCACGAGCAGGTAGACGAGCCCCATCAGCGGCAGCTCGAGCCCGAGCCGGCCGAGCACCGCCGCGGGATCGAGCCGCACGTGCACGCGATCGTAGGCGAGCGCGCCGAGCCAGGCCCCAGCCACGTTGGTGAGCACGTCCCAGGGCGAGGCGTAGCGGTCCGGGAGCCCGAGCTGCATGGCCTCGATGCTGGCGCTGAGGACGAGCCCGAGCACCACGGCCCGGAGCGCTAAGCGATCGCGCCGTGCCACCACCGGGTCTCCCCCCTGGCGCAGCAGGAAGCCGAGGGGGAGGAAGAGGAGCACGTTGGCCGTCAGGTCCAGCACCGTCCACTCGGAGAGCGTCCAGCGCGCCGGGTCGGGCGCATGGAAGTCGAAGGGCGCGAGCGTGATGGTGAGGACGACGACGAGCAGGTAGCCGAGTAGCGCGCCGGCCAGCCCGGCACGCGCGGCGCTGTACCCCGGCGAGGCAGCGCGCGGGGCGAGGGACTCGACGGGCCCGACGGGCTCGACGAGCACCTCGGTCGACGGGCGCGGACCGAGGCTGACGATGGGGGGCAGGGTCATGAGCGGCGCATGGGGGTCCAACGCGACGACTCTCCACCCCGAGCATCGGCAACATCCCGGCGCGCCTTGACCGCCCGGCCGGCGGCGGCCAGGGCTGCGGGACGGGGATCCGTCGCGCGATGGAAGGGTGGTGGCCGCGCGAGCGTCCGGCGCGATCGTGCCATTCGGGGGGGGCCCCCGCGCCGGACGCGCCGCGGCGCCCGGCCCGTGGTCCCCGCCCGCCGCGGAGGATAGAATGGCGGAGGCGGCGCGACCGCCGTCCGCGCCGCTCACCTCCGTCGCCCACCCCGCCCGCCGCGCATGTCGTCCACCGAGGTCCCCTTCAGCATCAGGCTCTCCGACGAGCACGTCGCGACGAGCGCGGGCTCCTTCTACCTCGCCGCGGACCGGCGTGTCGTCGGGCTCGCGCGGCTCGAGCCCGACGCGCTGGTGGTGCAGTTCGCGGAGTCGCGTCACGTCGTGCACGTGCTGGCGGCAGGGGGTGTGGAGCAGCGGCGCGAGTCGGACGTGGTCTCGGACCGGCGGATCCCGCTCGAGGCGATCAGCGGCGCGCGCGTCGCCTGGGGGCTGCTCGGCCCGCGGCTGGTGGTGACGACGTCGGACCTGCGCGCCCTCGCCGGCATGCCCGGGGCGAACGGCGCGGAGCTGCGCCTGCGCATCGCGCGCCGCCACCGCACCGCCGCCAGCGAGCTGGTGGCCGAGCTGCAGCTGCAGCTGGCCGACCTGGCGCTCCGCCGCGCCGAGGCGGATCGGCAGCTGCCGCGCTGACCGGGGACGCGCGTCCGGCGGTGGGGCGCGCCGGGCGGCCGCTTCAAACCGCCGCGCCGCCGAGGCTGTCGGAGCAGGTGTCCGTCGCGCCACCACGGCGCGCCCGCACCCCCCGACCCCCAGGCCCATGCTCCGCGTCCTCTCCCGCGCCGCCCTCCTCGTCGCGCTCGTCGCCTCGCCGGCCGCCGCGCAGTGGGGGCGCGGCCGCGACTACACCGCCGAGCGCAGCGCCACCATCCGCACGGCGGGCGCCAGCCGCATCGGGATCCAGGCGCATGCCGGGTCGCTGCGCATCGAGGGACGGAGCGGGCTCACGGAGGTGCGCGCGCACGGCACCGCCCGCGCCTCCTCACGCGAGATCCTCGAGTCCGTGCGTCTCCGCGCCGACCGCAGCGGCTCGGCCGTGACCATCGTCGTCGAGACGCCGGAACGGCTGCGCGACGACGACTGGGCGGCGCTGGACCTGGTGGTCGAGGTGCCACGCGACCTTCCGCTCACCGTGGACGACGGCAGCGGCGACACGGAGGTGCGCGACGTCGGCGCGCTCGAGCTGCGCGACGGGTCCGGCGGCATCCTCGTCGACGGCGTGAACGGCTCGCTGCGCCTCGTGGACGGCTCGGGCGAGCTGCGCGTGCGCGGCGTGCGCGGCGACGTCGAGATCGAGGACGGCTCCGGCGAGATGGACGTGCGCGACGTGCGCGGCAGCGTCCGGATCGAGGACGGCAGCGGCGAGCTCGAGATCCGCGACGTGGGTCGCGACGTGGTGCTCGCGCGCAAGGGCTCGGGCGACGTCACCGTGACCCGCGTCGGCGGCGACCTGGTCGCCGGCCGCTCGCTGCGCCGGCGGCTCAGCTACTCGGAGATCGAGGGGCGGGTGGACGTGCCGGGGAGGGACAGGGAGTAGGGAAGAGGGAGGAGGGAAGAGGGCGCGGCGCAGCGATCGCGGCGTGGGGCCCCCCCCGACTACCACGATCGCCTTCGCTCACCGCACGAGCACCACCGAAACGTTGCCCGGCGGATCCTCTTCCCTCCCCCTCTCCTCCTACTTCCGCCACGGCGGCGGATCGCCCGCCTTCCGCTTCAGCTCGGGGTTGTGCCGGTAGAGCGTGATCGTCTTCCCGATCACCTGGATGATCTCCGCGCCCACCCGCTCGGCGATCTTGCCGGCCAGCGCCTTCGCCTTCTCGTCCACCGAGCGCCCGAGCTGCACCTTCACCAGCTCGCGCGTGCGCAGCGCGTCGTCCAGCGACTGCACCAGCGCCGGTGACAGCCCCTCCTTGCCGACGTGCACCACCGCCGGCAGGTGATGCGCCTCGGCGCGCAGCTCGGCCTTCTCCCGTCCCGTCAGGCTCATTCCGGCTCCCGTTCCCGTCGCTGCTCCCCCGCGCTCACCGCCTGCACCTCGGCGCCGGGGAGCGCCAGGTACGGCTTCGGGTTCACCGGCTCGCCGTCCCAGTAGCGGTCGCGCCGGTAGCGCATCGCCTGGAAGTGCAGGTGCGGCACGTTCTCCGGCGCGTTGCCGGTGGTGCCAACATAGCCGAGCACCTCGCCGCGCGCGACCGGCATGCCGGCGTGCAGCCCGTCACGGTAGCGGTCCAGGTGCGCGTAGTAGTAGACGAAGCGCTCGGCCGCGTCGAGCAGGTAGATGGTGAGGCCGCCGAGGCGATTGCTGCTGACGCGGAGCACGCGGCCGTCGTCCGCCGCCAGCACGGGCGTGCCGCGCGGCGCGAGGATGTCGAGCGCGTGGTGGACGTGGTCGCCGCGGTCGGCGGTGAAGCTGTCCGGGATGCGAGCCGGTGCGACGCCGGCCACCGGCACCATCAGCTGCCGCGCGCGCAGGTACTCGGCGTCGGACAGCGCCGCCGCCGGGACGTCGTGCGCCGGCGCGGGCCGGGCGGCGGGGCGCGGACGCGTGATCGGCTCGAGCCCCGGGCTACAGGCGGTGGCCAGGAGGAGCGCGAGGACCGCGGCGGCAGGCGCCGCGCGGCGGCCCGGCGTGCGCACGACGACGGGCGCGGCGGTGGGCGCGCCGGCGGGGGAGGGGCGAAGCATGGGACGGCGGGGCGAAAACGGCGGGAGCGGCCGCGCGCCGGAGCGACGCGGACCGCCGGAACGGCGGGCTGGGCCGCGCGGACACCGGCTACACGGCCCAGGCGACCATTCGTAACACCGGCCGGACGGGCCGGCAACCGGAGAGGCGCCGAAGCACGGGGGCCGCGCGCGGCCCCGGCCGCCCTCAGTTCCGGATCACGCGCATGGGCTCGACGCCGGCCGCGCGGCGCGCCGGGCCGAGCGCGGCGGCGAGCGTGAGCGCGAGCAGGAGTAGCGCCGCGGCGCCGTACGTCAGCGGGTCCAGCCGCGGCACGCCCCAGACGAGGCCCGCCAGCACGCGAGTCGCCACCAGCGCGAGCGCCACGCCGAGGAGCACCCCCACCGTGCCGACCCGTGCCGCCTCGCCTAACACCAGCCCGAGGATGCGGCCCCGTGGAGCGCCGAGCGCGACGCGCAGTCCCAGCTCGCGACGACGGCGCACGACCGCGCGGCTCGTCACGCCGTAGATGCCGAGCAGCGAGAAGAGCGCCGCCGCCAGCGAGAACGCCGTCATCAGCCGCATGCGGTAGCGGTCGTCGGCCAGCGACCGCGCGATGCGCTCCGGCATCGGCAGCGCATCCTCGACCACGATGCTGCGGTCGATGCGCCACACCCGCTCGCGCAGCGCCGGCACCAGCTGCGCGGCCGACAGCCGGGTGCGGATCAGCAGGTTGTCGGCCGCCGTCGCGGGGTCCAGGGCGGGCACGTAGAACTTGTACCGGTCGTCGTCGCCGCGCAGGTCGTGCTCGCGTGTGTCGGCGATCACCCCCACCACCCGGTAGGTGTCGCCCCAGAAGCCGACCTGCCGATCGAGCCAGCGACCATCCGGCCAGAAGTGGCGCGCGAACGCGTCGGTGACCACCATCACCCGCTCGGCGTCGGGGCGCGCGTCGGCCGCCGTGAGGAGGCGGCCCTGCACCGGCCGGATGCGCATCACGTCGAAATAGTTGCCGGTGACGAAGCGCCGCGCCGCGTCGACCACCTCGCCCGGCGCCGGCTGGTAGCCTTCGGGCTCCACCGGGTTCGTGCCCCGGTCGCCGCTGTACGGCATGTCGCTGGACAGCGCGACGTCGGACACGCCGGGGATGGTACGGACTCCCTCGGTGAGCTCACGCACGTACGTGCCGAGGGCTGCCCGCGCCGCGGCCTCGTCGCCCCCCGGCCGGTAGAAGTGGTCCCACGGCAGCACGAGCTGCGCCGTGAACAGCCCGTCGGCCTCGAAGCCCGGCCGCACCCGCTGCAGCTCGGCGAGCGTGCGTGTGAGCAGCCCCGCGCCGACGAGCAGCACCGTCGCGAGCGCGAGCTCGGCGGCCACGATCACATGCTGCAGCCGCCCACGTCCCGGCGTGGTGGCACCGGCCCGCAGCGACTCGGCCGCATCCACGCGCGAGAGCGAGAGCGCGGGCACGCAGCCCGAGATCACGCCGGTGGCCACCGCGAGTAGCGCGGCCACGCCGAAGGTCCGGACGTCCACGCTCACGTCGCCGATGCGCGGCACCCCCGCCGGGATGATGGCGACGAGCACCCGCACCGTCGCCAGCGCGACGAGGACGCCGGCGGCGGCGCCGGCCACCCCCAACGCGACGCTCTCGACGAGCAGCTGCAGCGCGATGCGCCGCTTCCGCGCGCCGAGCGCCTGCCGCACGGCGAGCTCGCGCACGCGGTCCGCCCCGGCGCCCAGGAGCAGCAGGGCGACGTTGGCGCAGGCGGCCAGCAGCAGGAGCAGCGACGCCGACGCCAGGATGAGCAGCGGCAGGCGAACGTCTGCCGTCGCCTGCTGCACCGGCGAGACGAGATGGCCGCGGTGCGTCAGGTGCTGCGGGTCCGCGGCATCGACGCCGCCGAGGATGGCCGCCAGCTCTTCCCCGGCGCGAGCCAGCGGCACGCCGTCGCGCAGGCGGCCCACGGCGATGATCATGTGGTTGCCGAGCTGCTCGTCGCCGGTCGGCAGGACGTAGGGGCGCCACGCGTCCGCGCTCACGCCGACGAGCTCGAAGCTGGCCGGTAGGACGCCGATGACGCGCACCGAGCGATCGTTGAGCCGGATGTCGCGCCCGACGAGGGCCGAGTCGCCACCGTAGCGCGACGTCCAGAGCTCGTGGGTGAGCAGGACGACCGGCTCGCGCTCGTCGGGCGCCGGGAGGCGGCCGAGCTGCGGCGTGACGCGCAGCGCGGCCCAGAAGCCCGCCGTGGCCTGGCCGACGGCGATCCGCTCGGAGCCCGCCCCGCTCGACACCCGCGCCGTGGAGCTGGTGTAGCCGCCGGCGGCCTCGAAGCTGCGCTGCCGCTCGAGCCAGCTGCGCAGCTCCGGCGGGCTGAAGCGCCCCTGCTGCCACAGCTCGTGCAGCGACGGGTTATCGCGCCACTCCTCGATGGTCGGGTACACGAGGACGATCCGCTCGGGCTCCTCGAAGGGGAGCGGGCGCAGGAGCACCGCGTCGAGGACGCTGAACATCGCCGTGCTCGTCCCGATCCCGAGCGCCAGCGTGAGCACCGCGAGCACCGTCACGCCGCGCGAGCGGCGCATGGCGCGGAGCGCGAAGCCGAGATCCTGCCGGATGACGTCGAGCATGGGCGGGCGCCGTTGCGGACGCGGGTGGACGGTGGACGTGGCGGCGGGCGCCGCGGGCCCGCGCGCGAGCACCGCCACGCGACAGAGGCCGCCGAGCTCGCGCGCGAGCTCCCGGGCCCGCTCGCGCGGCGTGGCAGCGGCGTCGAGCCGCGCGGCGAAGGTGGCGAGCATCTCGTCGCCGGCACGCACGCGCAGCCATCGCGGCACGAGCAGCCGCAGGAGCGCGGCGTAGGCGCGATGCGCGAGGGACGACCGCCGGTGGCGCGTCACTTGGGCTCCTGCAGCAGGTCGAGGGCGCGGGCGCGCCGCAGGAGGCGCTCGAGCCGCTGCGACTCCGCGCGGGCCACCTCGCGGCCGAGCGGCGTGAGCCGGTAGTAGCGCCGGCGGGCATCGTCGCCGGCGGGCGTCGGACTGTCGGCGATGAGCCCGTCGTCCTGCAGCCGCACCATGGCCAGGTAGAGCGAGCCCGAGCTGGGGTTCGCCGCCTGGTCGGTGAGCTCGCGGATGCGCTTGATGACGGCCCAGCCGTGCGCCGCGCCGTCACCCAGCGCCAGCAGGACGTAGTACGAGAGGGTGGGCAGCGGCAGGAAGCGCTGCGGATCGCGCGCGGCCATGGGAACCGTACTAGGTTTGCGGTAAACCTAATATGGGAACGCGCGGGCGCGGCGCAATGAGGGACCGGGGACCGGGGACCGGGGACCAGGGGGCAGCAGGGACCAGGGGGGGAGCAGGGACCAGGGGTGCGCCGAATAACGTCCCGTGGGTGTTCCTGCTCCCTGCTTCCTGCTCCCTGCTCCCTGCCCTACAGCGAATCCAGCAGGTCGTCCACCGCCCGCGCGTTGGCGTCCTGGAGCGTCCCGCCGAGCACGATCTTCTGCAGGACGTCCACCGCCTCGGCCGTCAGGTCGCCGGCGAACTTGCGGTCGCGGTCGAAGCGCACGATGTGGCCGAGCAGGATCGAGGCGACGGTGCTCTCGTCGTCATCCTCCTCGTCGTCCTCGTCCTCGTCACCCTCCTCGCCGGGCGCGCCACCGGCCGCCAGCGCCACGTCGTCGTCATCCTCGTCCTCGTCGTCGGCCAGCGTGTCCTCGAAGCTCGGGACGCTCGCCCGCCAGGGCTCGGCGTCGTGCTCGGCGTCAGTGATCCGCTCCGCCGGAACGAGCGCGAAGAGGCGGCACTGCAGTCCCGGGTCCTCCTCGACGGCGAGCAGCGCCAGCGGCACCGGCTCGCTGAACAGGTCGAGCTCGAGCAGGTGGTCGATCGCCTCGCGCGGCATGGCGCAGCGCGCGACGAGCCGCTCGCCGATGTAGGAGCCGAGCGCCGAACCCTCCGGCGCCCGCTCGTCGTCCAGCGGCACGACGGAGATCTGCACCGGCACGGCCGTGCTCACGAACACCACCTTGTGCCCTTCGGGGAGCGCCAGCGCGTCGTCCTCGTCGTCGGCGTCGTCCGCGTCGCCCATGCCGTCCGCGGCGCCGTCGCCGCGCGCGTCCGGGTCACGCCGGCCGTCGAAGTCGGGCTCGTCGGCGTCGTCGGGGGGCAGGTGCGGGTCGCGCATGATGGACACTCCGGATGAGCGGTACTGGCGGATGCCGACTCACAATATGCAGCGCCGGGCGAGATCGCTGCAGGGCGAGATCGCTGCCGGGCGACATCGCTGCAGGCCGACATCGGGCCGCGATTATGATTCGCGCATGTCGTCCGCTCATCGTCCGCCTCGCTTCGATCGCTACATCGCCCTCGGCGACAGCCTCTCCATCGATCTCTATCCGGCACGCGCGGCGCATCCGGCCGGGGCCAATGCCGAGCCCGCCGAGCTGGAGCCTGGGCTGGGCGCGCCGGCGCTGCTCTACCGCAACGATGACGCGCGCTGGCCCGAGTTCGCCGGCCGCGACCTGGTCTCGGCGAATCCGGCCATCGCGTTCCGCAACGAGCACGTGCTCGACCACCCGGCGCGGCGCCCCACCGACCATCACGCCACCGACGGCGCGACCACCGTGGGCGTGCTCGCCTACCAGCTCCACCGCGTGCCGGCGAGCGAGGAGCGCACGCTGGTGACGGTAACGGCGGGGCGCAACGACATCCTGCAGATGCTCGGCGCCCCCCGACCGCCGGCCACGCTGGTGGATGGGATGGTAGCGCGGATGGCGCGCCTGGTCACCACCGTGCGCGACCGGCTGCCCAATGCCCTGCTCCTCCTGACGACGGCCCCCGACCCGAGCGACGGCACGGGGTTGCTCGACGAGGACACGCCCTTCGAGCGCGAGGCGGCCTGGCTGGCCGCCTTCAACGAGGCGGTGCGCGCGCTGGCCGCCGTGCACCCGCACGTGCGCCTGGCCGACGCCGCCGACCACTTCGCCGGCCACGGCCCCGCGGCGCCCCCGACCGAGCGCTGGTTCTGGGCCGGTCGCGTGGTGGAGCTCGATGCCCGCGGCGCGAGCGAGCTGCGCCGCGTCTGGCTCGACGCGCTCGCCGCCGAGCGCTGACGGACGACACGGGGCGGCGGCGGAGCTGCAACGGTCGGCCGCGGATCACGCGGCACGCTCGCCGTTCGACACCGCTGGGCTCCCGGGTACGCCTGGGCTCCGCGGGCCGGGGGCGGGCATCAACGCTCAGGGGGAACGCGGATGCTGCGGACGAGCACGGATCCTTCGGATCGCGCCGCTCCTCCCCACGCCGCCGCGCGCCAGGACCTGAACAGCGTGGGGTGGGGCTGTACCTCCTCCATGCCTCGGTGCGCCGGGGCCGGATTTGCATGGGGTGGGATCGGGAACAACTCACGCCTCCGCGCACCGCGGCCGAACGGCGAACGGCGGCCGAACGGCGAACGGCGGCCTCACGCGGAGCGCGCGGAGGAACGGCGGGTGGTGGAGGGGCGGCTCGGCTCCCTCTTCCCAGTCCGGTCCCAGGCCGGTCCCAGGCTATCCCCACTCCGCCCCCGTCCGGTCCCACCGCTCTCACGCCCCACCTTGCTCACGCCTCTCCGCGCCCGCCGCGTCTCCGCGTGAGCCCCCCCGCGGAACCGTCACGACCCGGAACGCGCGCCCAGCGCGCGAGCCTCGGCCCCGCCGGCCGTCCCCCCCCTTCAGTTCGGCCGCTGGTGCGAGGAGCCGTGGAATAGCCGGGAACGATCCGGCGCATCCGCGCCGCTTCCGCAGCATCCGCTCCCCCGTTGCCGTTCGAGCCCCGCCCGGGCGCGCGGAGCCCCGACGCGCGCCCGGACCGATCCGCGGCGTCCGCTGCGGGATCTGCGGCAGTACGTGCGGCGCAGCCGCCCCGCGCAGTTCCGCGCCAAGCAGTTCCGCGGCGTGTCGCACAGATCCGCGGCACGCCGTTCCCGTCAGTGCCCGGATCGCGCCGGGGGATCTGCCGCTCAGGCGGCCCGGCGCATCGTCTCGCCGAGGGCCACGCGCTCGTGGCGCAGTAGCCAGACGCCCGTGGCGAGGCCGAGCTGCGTCGGCAAGGCGAGGGCGATGATCTCGCCGTTCACCTGGTAGAACTGGGGCAGCAGCTGCAGCGCGAAGCCGAGCGCGGCGAGGACCGCCGCGGCGACGGTCACGACCCACGCCGTGCCGGCGGAGCGGCCGCGCAGCACGTAACGCGGCAGCGCGACCACCAGGATCAGTGACAGCGGCGAGAGCTGCAGCAGGTTCTCGTTCCGGTACATGAAGGTGTGGTCGGTCGCCGTCCAGGTGAGGACCATCACCAGGCCGGCGAAGCCGGCCAGCAGCGACCAGAGCGTGCCGACGGTCGCGAAGCCGGTGGTCGCGGCACGGCTGCCGCGCGCGGCGGCGCGGGCGAGCAGCGCGAGGGCGACGCCGAGCCCCGCCCCGAGCAGCAGGTAGCCC
>DASTRO010000291.1:0-22365 GCA_035761165.1 Gemmatimonadaceae bacterium
TGCTCACCGGCCGGCGGCCGGGGCGACGTGGCGCGTGCTGGCGATGGACGGCGGCGCCGCGGCCACGGTGGCCGGGCGGCGCGGGCGCTCGGGGGAGCGCCTCAGACGCGGGCGGGAGGCCCGTTCGCGAAGGGGAGGACGTGCTCGGCCGCCGGGGCGGCGACCACCGGCGCGGCGGCGAGGGGCGCTGCGGTGACGGCGACCGTGGCGGTCACGACGTGCACGGCCGCCGGCGGCGTGAGCGCGACGAGCGTCGTGAGGCCGCAGGCGCCGAGGCAGTCGCACGGGTGCGGGCCGTCGTGCGCGGGCTGGCCGCCGTGGTGCGACGCCGCCCCGTCCGCCGCCGACATCGGAGCGCCGTGTGCCCCGTGGCCGGCGTGCGCCGGCGCGCCGGCCGCCTGGCGCAGGGCGAGCTGCCCGTGCAGCGGGCAGTCGTGCACGCGCATCGGCTCCAGCACCACGAGGGCGAGGAGCACGGCCATCAGCCAGGCGACGGCGCGGTGCACGGGGCGGCGGGTCACGCTATGGAATGTGGGGGAGGCGGGCGGCGAAGGAAATGAGGAGTTCGACCCGACGAGCGTCGGGGGATCCCCGAGGCGCGCCCATCCCGTCCGGCGGCGCCCCGCACGGTCCGGTCCGGGTGTCGGGTGCACCAAGGCTGGCCGGCGCCTGCCGCGCCCCTCGCGGGTACGCCAGTCGGCCACGATTCAGGGGGAGGATGGGAGCGCCGCCGTTCGATGCCGCACATGGCGTTCGATCCGCTCGTGATCCTCGTCGTCGGTGAGGAGCGTGATCCCGCGGCTGCGGCAGAGCTGCGCGATGTGGACGTCCAGCCAGAACGCGCGCCGGGCGAGCTCGGCCGGGTCGTGGCCAGCCCGGAGCATCGCCGCCACGCGCTCACCGGTCGCCGTCCACTCGGCCGCCGTGGCCGCGATGCGCCGGTTCACCGGCATCGGATCGACGAAGCGCCGCAGGACGGTGCGCTCGTCCGCCAGTCGCCGTGCGCCCTGCAGCAGCTCGGCGATCACCGGCATCAGCACGACGAGGCGCGTCCCGGCGGCATCGAGCGCCGCGTGGATCGCGGCGGCGCGTGACCCGCCCCGCAGGATATCGACGTACCCGTTCGTATCGAGCGCGCTGAGCGGCATGCGGCCGCCGTCACGTGTCGACGCACGGGTAGTCCGGAATCTCGCCCGTGGCCGCACCCAGCTCCCGGAGGATGGCGGCATCCTCCGCCAGCCGTTCGAGCGCGACGTTCACGGCATCGGACTTGTTCGTCGTACCCAACGCGACCGCCGCTGCCCGCAGCAGCCGTGGATCGATCAGGAGGTTCATGCGCTCGCGGCCGGAGCGCGTCCGCTTGCCGGCGGTGGACTTGGATGCGGACTTGCCGGCCATGTGCAGCTCCGTCGCTGGATTGAGCGTGTGTATGAATCTGAAAATAGTGTGTATTTCAGATTGCACTCCATGGCGGCTTGGTGTCGGCGCTTCGTCCACACCAGCAGCAGCCCGCGGTTGTAGCCGACGGGGGCGCATGGGCCCGCCGCTGCCTCGAAGCACGCGATGCAGTGCGACGCCAGGGCCCTGCGCGGCGGTTCCGCCCTCGCGTCCCGTCGGCGTACCTTCCGTCACCTGCCGTCCGTCGACGCGCGCTCCCGCTGCACCCCGATGCTTCTCGCCGCTCGCCTCCATCTCCGCGCTCCCGCGCGCCGCGTCGCCCTCGCGCTCCTCCTCGCGGCCGTGGCGCCCCCGCTCGCCGCCCAGTCGCCCGCGCCCGACGACTCCGCCGCCCGCGTCCTGGCCGAGCGCGCCACCGCGCGTCGCGCGCTGCAGCTCGCCGACACCGCGCTGCGCGACTACGAGGCCACCGCGCACGGCTTCCTCACCTTCCTCGCGCAGGTCGGCGAGGGCTTCCCCGATCCGCCCAAGGTCGTCAAGGCGGACGAGCTGGCGGTGAAGGTCTACTGGGCCGCGCCCGATCGCACCAAGCAGATCCTCGTCGGCCAGCGCGACACGCTGCTCCTGCCGGGCGACGTCGGCTACTACCGCGACCGTTACGGCATCGTCCAGAACAACTTCCCCGACCGCATCGTCCTCGGCGACGGGAACGACGTGCGCGACGTGCCGCACCCGCTCTCGGAGATCGGCCTGCGCGAGTACCGCTTCACCCTCGGCGACTCGCTGCGGATCCGCCTCGCGCCCGACCGCACCATCTCCGTGCTCGAGGTGGAGTTCCGGCCGGTGGACGACCGCCAGCCGCGCGCCGTCGGCTCGCTCTACATCGACCGTGAGACGGCCGACGTGGTGCGCATGTCGATGACCTTCACCGACGCGGCCATCCTCGACAAGCGCATCGAGACGCTCGTCGTCACGCTGGAGAACGGGCTGGTGGACGGCCGCTTCTGGCTGCCGCGCCACCAGGAGCTCGAGGTCGCGCGTACCAGCACCTGGCTCGACTTCCCCGCGCGCGGCATCATCCGTGGCCGCTGGGAGGTGGACGACTACCAGGTGAATCAGGGGCTGGCGAGCACCCTCTTCGGCGGACCACGCCTCGCCATCGCACCGGCCGCGACGCTGCGCTCGTATCCGTTCGAGGGCCCGTTGCTCGCCCAGCTCCCCCCGGACGTGCAGGCGGTCACCGAGGCGGACGTGGAGCGCGTGCGGGCGCAGGCGGAGGCGCTGGTGCGCGAGCAGGCGCTGCGCCGCGCGCGCACCAGCGCGCTCTCGGCCCGCCGCGTCTCGGACTTCCTGCGCGTGAATCGGGTGGAAGGGCTCGCCCTCGGCGCCGGCGGCGTGTGGCGCCCCACGCCGGCGCTCACCCTCAGCCTGCGCGGCCGCTACGGCACCGACGACGCGGAGGCCAAGGGGCGCGTGTCGCTGGCCCGGCCGCGCGGCGGGGCCGGCGACCTGGAGCTGTACGTCGAGCGCGACTACCGAGAGGCGGGGGACGTGGCGGAGGTCTCGCTGACGCGCAACAGCATCGCCGCGCAGGAGTTCGGCAGCGACTACACGGACCCCTACGACGTGCGCGCCGTGGGCGCGCGCGTGGGGCTCGGCGAGCGGTGGGGGCGGCGGTGGGCGCTGAGCGCAGCCTACGAGGAGCAGCGCCCGCTCATGGTACACGCCACACCGTCCACCGGCCACTTCGAGCCGACGCTGCCCGCAGCGCGCCTGAAGGGCGTGCGCGCCTCGCTCGTCGCCGACCGCCCGCTCGGCGAGGGGCTCTGGGGCACGCAGGTCAGCTCGCGCGCCGAGCTGCGCGGCGGCGCCTTCGGCGGCGACACCACCTTCGGCCGCCTCTCGCTCACCGTCGAGGCGACGCGGCGGCTGGGCGCGGGGGAGCTCGCGGTTTCCGGGGTGTACGTCATCAGCGCTGGCGACCTGCCGCCGCAGGAGCTGGCGCTGTTCGGGGGCCCGATGACGGGGCCGGGGTACGCGTATCACTCGCTGGCCGGCCGCCACGGCGGGAGCGAGCGGCTCGAATGGCGCGTCCCGGTTCCCTTCGCTTCCATCCCGCTCGGCCGCTTCGGCAGCACGCCGCCGACGATGACGCTGGCGCCCTACGTGCACGCCGCCTTCGTGCGTGGCGACGTGGGCGATCTGGGGCGCGGTGCGCGCACGGACGCGACCGTGACCTCCGTGGGCGTGGCGGGGCTCTTCCTCTTCGACCTGCTGCGCGTGGACGTGGCGCGCGGGCTGCGCGACGGACGGTGGATGTTCGGGATCGACGTGACGCGGGCGTTCTGGGGGGTGCTGTAGGGAACGCGTCGGGTTCAACGTGTCGGGTTCCCGGCGCGACGAGAGGGGGCGTCGGGCGGCACGGCGCATCCGCGGCGGGAGGGGCGTCTGGCGTCTGGGGGCGGACGGCGGGCAGCGTATAGGGGCGTCGAGCGGGGAGTGGGGAGCGGGCAGGGGTTCGTGGAGGCGCGACGGCGCCCGGCGCGCGGGGGCCCCCCCCGACTGCTACGATGACGTCCGCCGCCGGCGCGCCCACCACCAGAACGTCCCCGCCAGACGCCTTCCACTGCACGCCCCCAGACGCCGGACGCCAGGCGCCCGCCCGGCGCCGCTGAGAGGCCCGCCCACGGCGGGCGCGCCCCAGCCCTGCCACGGTGCCCCGCCTCGACGCTCCTCGCTCACGGCCCCTTCGACTCTCGACGCCCTCCGCACGACCGAGTGGACCGCACGACCCACGGGGAGCCCCGTCCCTCACCCAGGCCCCCTCATCGCGCATTGCCCCCCGCTCGCCCTCCCCCCGTCCCCGCGCTACAATCTCTCCACGCACCCGTCCCACTCTCATCCCCCGCCGGACCCCGACATGTCCGCTCTCCGCCCCCTCGCGGCGCCGCGGCTGCTCGCCGCGGCCATCCTCGCGTGCCTCGCCGCCGCTCCCGCCGCCGCCCAGGTGCCGCCCGGCGATTCCGCCGGCATGCGCACCGCCCAGCCGTCGCAGCGCCGCGGCGTCCTTCCGGCTCCCGACCGCCCGCCCGGCGAGGGGGAGGGCCCGTTCACCCGCCTCATCATCCGCGGTGCGACGGTCATCGACGGCACCGGGGCGCCGCCGCTCGGACCGGTCGACATCGTCGTCGAGAACAACCGCATCGCCGAGATCCGCACCGTCGGCGCGCCCGGGCTCCCCGTCCGGCCGGAGCGGCGCCCCACCGGCGCGACCAAGGAGGTCGACGCCACCGGGATGTACGTCCTCCCCGGCTTCGTCGACGTGCACGGGCACACCGGCGGTGCGGCGCAGGGCACGCCGGCGGAGTACGTCTACAAGCTCTGGATGGCGCACGGCGTCACCACCATCCGCGACCCCGGCTCCGGCAACGGCGTCGAGTGGACCGTGCGCGAGAAGCAGCGCAGCGCGCGCAACGAGATCACCGCGCCGCGCATCTGGGCTTACGCGCGCCCCGGCATGGGCTGGAGCGAGGGCCCCGTGCGCACCCCCGACGCGGCGCGCCGCTGGGTGCGCTGGGCCAAGGCGAACGGCGTCGACGGCCTCAAGCTCGGCTCCTTCGACCCCGACGTCATGGCGGCGTTGATCGACGAGGCGAAGAAGAACGGCATGGGGACGCAGGCGCACCTGGACCAGATGGGCGTCGCCCGCATGAACGCGCTCGACGCGGCGCGCCTCGGCCTCGGCGCGCTGGAGCACTGGTACGGGCTGCCCGAGGCGCTCTTCGACGGCCGCCGCGTGCAGGACTACCCGGCCGACTACAACTACGGCAACGAGCAGGACCGCTTCGGGCAGGCGGGGCGCCTCTGGCTGCAGGCGGCCGAGCCGGGGAGCGAGAAGTGGAATGCGGTGATGGACGAGCTGCTCGCGCTCGACTTCACCCTCGACCCCACCTTCTCCATCTACGAGGCGGCCCGCGACGTCATGGCGCAGCGCGAGGCCGAGTGGCACGACACGTACACGCTCCCCTCGCTCTGGCGCTTCTACCAGCCCAGCCGCAACGCGCACGGCTCCTTCTGGTTCGACTGGACCACGGCCGACGAGATCGCGTGGAAGGAGAACTACCGCCGCTGGATGCGCTTCGTGAACGAGTACAAGAACCGCGGCGGGCGCGTCTGCACCGGGTCGGACGCGGGCTTCATCTACAAGCTCTACGGCTTCGGCTACATCCGCGAGTTCGAGATGCTGCAGGAGGCCGGCTTCCACCCGCTGGAGGTGGTGCGCGCGGCCACCCTCTGCGGCGCCGAGGTGCTGACGAAGCCCACCGGCAGGGCGCCGGAGTTCGGGCTGGTGAAGCCCGGGATGCTCGCCGACCTCGTCGTCGTCGACCAGAACCCATTGCACAACTTCAAGGTGCTCTACGGCACCGGTCACCTGAAGCTGAACGACGAGACCGGCCGCCCGGAGCGCGTGGGCGGGGTGAAGTACACCATCAAGGATGGCATCGTCTACGACGCCAAGAAGCTGCTGGCCGACGTGGCGCGCATGGTCGAGGAGGCCAAGAAGCGCGAGGCGGGGCGCGTGGCGAGCGAGCCCGGTGACGTCGACACGCCCATCGACACGCCCATCGACACGCCGCACGACGAGGAGCACGTCCCGTGGTGACGCGCGCGCTCCGGCCGGCCGCGCTGCTGCTCGTGGTGGTCGCCGCCGGTTGCCTCGCGCGGCCGGCCCTCGCGCCGCCGCCGGAGCCGGGCGTCGATCCGCTGGCGGCGAGCACGAGCGCCATCGCCGCCGCCTCGGTGCGCGCCATCACCACACCGCGCGACAGCGCCGCGCCGTCGCGCGTCACCGCCGCGACAGTGTCGACGGCGAGCGGTCCCCAGCCCTCGGCGGGTGATCTCGCGACCGCCGGTGCGGCGCGGCTGGTGGACGACGTCGCCGCGGCGCTGGTGGAGCTCCAGGCGCGCCGAGCCGCCGCCCTCGCCGACAGCGCCTCCCCCGCCGACGCGCGCGCACGCACGCTGACGCGCCTCGGCCTCTGGGACGACGCCGGTCGCCTCGTTGCCGAGGAGCGCTCGGCCGGCCGTGCCACGCCGGCGCTCGTCGCCGCCGAGGCGGAGCTGCTGCGCCGTCGGCATCGCTACCGCGAGGCGGTGGCGGTGGTGGACAGCGCCATCGCCCGCGCGCCGCGCGACCGCGACCTGCGCCTCGCGCGCGGCTGGCTCGCCGTCGAGCGCTGGACGCTCGACTCGGCCGCCGCCGTGGCCGACGCGTTGCTCGCCGAGCGCTCGGCCGACGCCGAGGCGCTGCTCCTGCGCGGGCGCGTGCAGCTCCTGGCCAAACAGTACGACGCCGCGCTCGCCACGGCCCAGCGGCTGCAGCAGGTGGCGCCCGACGGCGCGGCCGGCTTCCTCCTCGAGGCCGATGTGCGCTTCTGGCGCGAGGACCCGGCCGGCGCCGAGGCGCCGCTGCGCGCCGCGCTCGAGCGCGACCCGTTCGACCCGGACGCGCGCTTCGCCTACGGCTACGCCATCTGGCGCCGCGTGGACGCGCGCCAGCTGCCGCAGATGGCCGCGCAGTGGAACCTCGCCATCGCCGTGGACCCGCTGCATTACCTCACCCATTGGCACTTCGGCAACGGCCACACCGACCAGACCTACGCCGACTACGCGGTGCCGTCCGACAGCGTCGTGCGGCTGCGGCTGAAGCAGGTGGACGGGCTCATCTCGCGCGGCCGCATCGGGCAGGCCGTGCGGCGCACGCGCGAGCTGGAGCGCGAGTTCCCGGAGAGCGTGCTCCCGGCCATGGCGCGCGGCTCCGCCTTCTACATGGCCTACGACATGGACCCCGAGGTGCGGCTCGATTCCGCGCAGGCCACCTTCGCGGCCATCCTCGCCCGCAAGCGCAACTACGGCCCCGCGCACAATGGGCTGGCCGCCGTCATCAAGCAGCGGCAGTTCACCGTGCTGCAGGCCTACGACTCGCTGGAGCGCGTCATCGCCGCCACCCGCCCCCCGCGCGGGGGGGCCTTCGACAGCGTCTTCAGCGACGTGCGCTACTTCCCGGGCACCCGCATGCGCCGGATGGTCTGGCAGCAGCTCGGCCCCACCGCCGCCTACCTGCCGCTGCTCGCGCGGCAGGGGAAGCAGTTCCACGTCCCGCCGCTCCACCACGACCTCGCCGACGCGATGAAGCAGCCCTTCTTCCGCGGCGCGACGACCTTCGACAACCGGCAGTGGATGGACATCCGCGGCGTCGGCAGCGGCGCGACGGGTATCGAGTACGTGGAGCGCGGCTCGCACTGGGAGCGCATGGTGGTGACGCACGAGTACGTGCACCTGGTGCACGGTGAGGCGTTCACCGATGCCCAGGCGCGGCGCGTGCGCCAGCTCTACTGGAACGCGATGAAGGAGGGGCGCACCCTCGACTACTACGCGGCCAACAACGAGAGCGAGTTCCTGGCGCAGGCCTACGAGGCGTACCTCTCGCCGGTGAAGGCGCACCCGCTCAATCACAAGTCGATGAACACCCGGGCCGACCTGCAGCGCAAGGACCCGGCGACGTACGCCTTCGTGGACTCGCTGGCGCGGCGCGAGCGCGCCTACATGGCGGGCGACACGGCGGTCTTCCGCAGCAACTGGGCGCAGGCCTACGCCAACCTCGCCGACTCGCTGCGCTCGCTGCACATGTCCGACAGCGCGCGCGCCAGCCGCGCCTCGGACAGCCTCCGCCTCGCGCGCGTGGAGGGGAAGGCGCACCAGCGCCTGGCCGACAGCATCGCGAAGCGCGCCGTCGAGACGCACGAGCGCCTGGCCGAGGCGGCGGCGCTGCTCGACACGGCGCTGGTCTGGGACGCGCGCTACGTGCCGGCGATGCTCAGCTACGCGCAGCTCCGCCGCGCCGAGCGCCGCTTCGACGACGCCGAGCGGTGGATCGCCCGCGCACAGGCCACCGACTCCACCTTCGCCCCGGTCTACGCCGAGCGGGCGCGCCTCGTCGCCGAGCGGGCCGAGGCGGAGCACGACACGTCGGCGGCGGTGATGGACCGGCAGGCGGCGCTGCTCGAGCGCGCCCTCGCGCTGGAGACGGACCTCGCCGCGCGCGCCACGCTCAACGCGCAGCTCCGTGGGCTCTACGCACGCTTCGCCCGCTTCGTCGATGCGCTCCGCGTGGCCGACGACTACGTGCGCACGGCCCCGATGGTCTCCACCTACCTGCGTGACCGGCGCGACGAGGCGGCCGCCTTCGCCGCCTCGCTCAGGGCGCAGGCGGGCTACGCCAGCAGGGTCATGGTCTTCTTCGACAGCCTGGCGCCGCTCAAGCCGCAGAACTGGGGGCTGCGTGGCCAGCAGGCGGCCGCGCTCTGGGCCGCCGGCCGCGCCGAGGACGCGCTGCGCGAGCTGGAGCAGGCGCAGCGCATCCTGCGCGCCGGCGCCGGCGCGAGCGGCAGCTTCGCCGCGCTGGCTGCCGAGATCCGCTACAGCCAGGGCGACACGGCCGGCGCGCGCCGCGAGATCGACGCGATCATCCAGCGCCGCACGCGTCCGTCCACGAACGACCGCCGCGTCGTGCGCGTCCTCGCGCTGCTCGGCCATCCGGACAGCGCCGAGCGCCGCCACGCCTCCTACCGCGACCGCCCGGACGGCCCGGTGGACCGCGCCGACGTGGCCTTCACGCGTGGCGTCATCGCCGAGGCGCGCGGGGACACGGCCACGGCCGAGCGCGAGTACCGCGCGGCGCTGCGCGACGACCCGTACGCCCGGCTCGCACGCCTGCGCCTCGTCACCCTCCTCCGCCACGCCGGCCGCGGCGCCGAGGCCGACGCGGTGATCGAGGCGGGCAAGCGGCTCCCGCTCCCCCTCGGCCCCGACTTCGACCGCGAGCTCGGCCGGGCGGCGGGGCGTGCCGTGCCGTAGGTCGGCTCGCGTACCGCGGCACCGCAACGGCCGCCGCGGATCACGCGGAAACGGCCGCGGATCGCTCCGGTGTCCGTCCGGGGCTCCGCGGGCTGTGGGCGGGCATCAACGCTCATGAGGAGAGCGGATGAGACGGAGGATCCGGAGGCGTCGGATCGCTCCCGGCTATTCCACCGCTCCTCTCACCAGCGGCCGAACTGAATTGGGGGGAACGGCCGGCCGGGCTGAGACTCGCGCGCCCAGGCGCCCGTTCCGGGTCGTGACGGTTCCGAGGGGGCTCACGCGGAGACGCGGAGGGCGCGGAGAGGAGCGAGAGGGGTGGGGAGACGGCGTGGGGACGGCGTGGGCCCGGCGTGGATCCCGAGTCGGGACGCCCCCCTCACCCGCCGTTCCTCCGCGTGCTCCGCGCCCTCCGCGCGAGGCCGCCGTTCGGCCCCGGCACCCGGAGCCTTGGATGGTCCCCGATCCCACCCCCTCCGCGTGATCCGCGGCCGCCGTCGCAGACGTCCCCGCGTGGCGCCCCTACTCGGCCTCGAGGTCGAGCGTGAACTCCACCGGCAGATCGGGGTCGAGCGAGTCGCGCACGGAGCAGTACTTGTTGATCGCCAGGTCGATCGCGCGCTCGGCGTGCACGCGCTCGATCCCCTGCCCGGTGATCCGGAAGCGGAGCTCCACGCGTGTCAGGCGCGCCGGGACGGCGTTGGCGCGCTCGCCCACCGCGTCCACGGTCAGCGAGGCCACCGGCGTGCGGCGCTTGGCCAGGATGTCCACCACGTCCACCGAGACACAGGAGACGAGGGCGCCGACCAGCGTGTCCACCGGGCTCGGCGCCTCCTGCACGTCGGCGTCCACGCGGGTCTGCGGGCCGCCCGGGCGGCCGAAGGCGAAGCGGTGCTCGCCCTCCCACGTCAGCTGGATGTGCGTCGGCGGCTTGCGCGGCACCGCGGCGGCCGGCGCGGCACCCGGCGCGGCGCCCGCGTCGGTGGCGCTGTGCGGCGCCGGCCCCGGGCTGCCGTCGCCCTGCGGGGCGGGCGACGGCGGGCGGGTCGCGCCGGGCGTGCTCTCCCGCGCGCTCACGGCTGCTCCCCCTTCCGGATGGGGGCGCGCACCGCGTTGCCCCACTCCGTCCAGCTCCCGTCGTAATTGCGCACGTTCGGGTAGCCCAGCAGGTAGGTGAGCACGAACCAGGTGTGGCTCGAGCGCTCGCCGATGCGGCAGTAGGTGACGACCTCCTTGTCGGAGCTGAGCCCGCACTCCTGCTCGTAGATGGCGCGCAGCTCGTCGGCGCTCTTGAAGGTGCCGTCCGGGTTCGCGGCCCGCGCCCACGGGACGTTGCGCGCCGTGGGGATGTGGCCGCCGCGCAGCGTCCCCTCCTGCGGGTAGTCGGGCATGTGCAGCTTCTTCCCCGTGTACTCGTCCGGGGAGCGCACGTCCACCAGCGGCCGCCCCGCCTCCATGTGGAAGCGCACGTCCTGGAAGAAGGCCCGGATGCGCTCGTCGGTGCGCTCCGGCGCCTCGTAGGACGACGCGGGGTAGCTCGGCACGTCGGTCGTCATCGGCCGCCCCTCCGCCTCCCACTTGGCGCGCCCGCCGTCCAGGATGCGGAGCTTCGATTCGGGGAAGTCGAAGAGGCGGAAGACCCAGAAGGCGTACGTCGCCCACCAGTTGTTCTTGTCGCCGTAGAAGACGACGGTGGTAGAGGTGTCGATCCCCTTGCGGCGGAGCAGCGCCTGGAACTGCTCGCGATCGACGTAGTCGCGCTGCACCGGATCGTTGAGGTCCTGGTGCCAGTCGATCTTCTGGGCGCCCGGGATGTGCCCCATGTCGTAGAGGAGCACGTCCTCGTCGCTCTCGACGACGCGGAGCGTGGGGTCCGCGAGCCGCTCGGCGAGCCAGTCGGTGCTCACCAGCATGTCGGGGCGCGCGTAGCCCTTCTCGGCGATCGACGGCCCGGCGTACCCGGCGGTCGGTGGGGTCGGGGTGGTGGTCATGGGAAGCCTCGGCGTCGAAGGTGGCACGCAACCTGTGGGCGTCGCCCCGCGCGTGCGTCCACAGCGTTCTAGCTTGACCGGAGTCTCGCTGCGGTGTCAAGCAATGCGGGCCGCGACGTCGCGGCAAGCGCCTTGCGCCATGGCGGCCACAGCCGGCACGTCGCCGCGCCCGTCACGCTCGTATGACTCCCTCCTCTGGCTCCCATCGGAGCGTGCCGCCGGCTGACCGGCGCACGCTGCCGGCCTTCACGCTCCTTGCCCGCGGCGGCGCCGCGGTCGTGCTGGCGATCGGCCTCGCCGAGCTCGTCGGCTGGGGCGTGCCCATCCCGCCCTTCGGCGCCGGCGGGACGCCCGGGATCGCCATGCTGCCCAACACGGCCCTCGGCTTCGTCACGGGGGCGCTCGCCGTGCTCCTGCTCGCCGGGCACGAGCCCCCGCCGGCCTGGCGCCGGCGGCCTGGCCTCGCGCTCGCGGCCGCCTGCGCACTGCTCGGCGGGCTGACGCTGGCCGAGCGCGTCGCCGACGTCGACCTCGGGCTCGACCGGCTGCTCTTCGCCGACACCGTGGCCCGGCACCCGTGGCGCCCCGTCGGCCGGATGGCGCTCAACACGTCCCTCGGCTTTCTCTGCTGCGGCCTGGCCCTCCTCCTCACCGGCGCGCGGCCCGTCGGTCGCATCCGGCCGGCCGAGCCGCTCGCGGTCGTCGCGCTGCTCATCGGCTTCCTGGCCCTCGTCGGCTACGCCTACCGCGCCCCCTTCCTCTACGTCGTGAACGCGGGCGGCGGCATGGCGCTGCCGACGGCCGTCGGCTTCTTCCTCCTGGCCCAGGCCATCGCCCTCGTGCGGCCGGACCAGGGTGTCGTCTCGCTCGTCACGGGGGCCGACCCGAGCGGCGTCTTCCTGCGGCGCATCCTCCCCGCCGCGGTCGTCGTGCCGGTGGCCCTCGGCTGGGTGTGGATGTACCTGCGCGAGCGCGCCGTGGTGCAGCGCGTGGACGGCGTCGCGCTCTTCGTCGTCGCGATCGTCGGCGTGTTCGTGACGGTCGTGCTGGCCAGCGCGCGCACCGTCCGTGCGCTGGACCGCCAGCGCGAGGAGCTGCTGGCGCACGCCGAAGCGGCGCGCGCCGAGGCCGAGCAGGCGAACCGGGCCAAGGCGGAGTTCCTGGCGACGATGAGCCACGAGCTCCGCACGCCGCTCAACGCGGTCATCGGCTACGCCGACCTGCTGGAGATGGGGCTGCGCGGCGCGCTCGCGCCGGCGCAGCAGGACGACGTCCGGCGCATCAAGCGCAGCGGCCAGTACCTGCTCGGCCTCATCAACGACACGCTGAACTTCGCCCGCCTCGAGGCCGGGCGTGTGGAGCTCACGCTCGCCGACCTGCCGATGGACGAGACGCTGGCCGGGATGGAGGCGCTGATCGCCCCGCAGGTGGCGGCACGCCGGCTCACCTACAGCTACCGGCCGTGCGATCCCACGCTCCGTGCACACGCCGACCGGGAGCGGCTGGAGCAGATCCTGGTGAACCTGCTCACCAACGCCTGCAAGTTCACCGACCCCGGCGGCCACGTGACGCTCTGGTGCGAGCGCCGGGTGCGCAGCGTGCGCATCCTGGTGCACGACACCGGACGCGGCATTCCCGTGGCCAAGCTGGCGACGATCTTCGAGCCGTTCGTGCAGATCGACCGCCACCTCACGCACGAGAGCCAGCAGGGCGTCGGCCTCGGGCTTGCGATCAGCCGCGACCTGGCCCGGGCGATGGGGGGCGATCTCACCGTCGAGAGCGCCGTGGGGAAGGGGAGCACCTTCATCCTGACGCTGCCGAGGGCGCCCGAGGCGCCCGAGGGCGAGGAGCGCCCCGGGCGTGAGGAGCGGCGCGGGGAGGGCGTGCCCGTGCGGGGCTGCGCGCCCGGCGCGTCCGCGCGCGCCCGGTCCGCCGGCGGCCCAGGGCGGTCGGGCACCCGCCCTGCAGCCCCCGTCGCCAGCGCCGTTCCGAGGCGTTGCCTCGAAGCCTCACCACCCGTCCGCCGCCCATGCCCCACCCGTCCGATCCTACCGTCGCTGCCCTCCCGTCTCCGTCTCCGTCTCCGTCGCCAGCGCTCGAGCTCGGACGTCTGCGCGTCTCGGGCGCGGCGATCGTCTACCGGCTGTTCGACGTCGGCTACGGGATCGCGCTCGACCGGGCGGGGGACCTGCTGGCCGGGCAGGGGCCCGAGCGCGTGCGGCCGGTGCGCGGCGAGGGGCAGGCGATCCAGATCCCGAACCCGCCGATCACCGTCATCCTGGGCGGCGAGAGCGTCGCCGTCGGCGCCTGGCGGGGGGACGTCGAGGTCTCGGCGCGCATCTTCGACTTCGGCGTCGTGTCGCTCCGCGTGCGCATCCCCCTGCCGGGCGAGCTGTCGTGGCGCGAGTTCGCCGCCTTCGGCCTCGCCGTGGAGGAGGAGGCGTCGCTGCAGGAGCTGTTCGTGCAGCACCTGCGCCTGCTCACCGAGCGCATCCGGCCGGCCATCGAACGGCCGCAGACGGCGCCGGTCACGGAGGACTACGTCGTCTTCCGGCTCAACCGTCTGGTGGCGCCGGACGGCGCGCCGCTCACCACCGACGCGCTGCGCGACGTGGACGTCGCGCCGCTGCTGCTCAACGAGACGCGCCCGCTCTCCGCCGACGCCCGCCGCGAGCTGCTGCCGCACCGCTTCTCCTACTACGCCGACGACCTGGCGATCCTCACCTGGGACAACGCGCTCGTCGTCGAGCCGGCGCCGACCGATACCGACGTGCAGTACATCCTGGAGTTCGCCAACGCGCAGCTCCTCGAGCTGCGCTACTACGACGCGCTGCTCGACGCCGAGCTGCCCAAGATGTACGACCGGGTGGCGGCGCTGCGGGCGCGTCCCCGCACGATTCTCGGCCGCCGCTTCGCCCCGCTGCTCGCCGACCTGCAGACGCTGGTGGCCGACTCCACGGAGCTGGTGGAGCGCGTGGAGAACTCGCTCAAGGTCACCGACGACGTCTACCTCGCGCGCGTCTACTCCGCGGCGCTGGAGATCTTTCGCGGCCGCGCCTGGCGCAGCGGGATCGACCGCAAGCTGGCGATCATCCGGGAGACGTACGGCATGCTCAACGCCGAAGGGCAGGCGGCGCGCGCCGAGGCGCTGGAGCTGGCGATCGTGCTGCTGATCGTGGCGGAGATCGTGATGGCGCTGGTGAGGGGATAGAGGCGAGCGACGAGCGACGCGCGCTGAGTGACGAGCGGGGATCTCGGGCTGGCCAGTACTGGCCCGGCTGAGGGTGTTCCGCTGGTCGCTCCTCGCTCATCGCTCGTCGCTCAGCGCTCGTCGCTCCCCTGAGCGCTGACCGCCGAGCGCTGAGCGCTCAGCTCGTACAATCCCGCCCGCACCGTGTCCCCCACCGCCGGCTGCTCCATCCCGCCGGGGCCCGGATCGCGTACGGCGCGCAGCTCGTAGATCACGTCCTGGTGGCGCGCCAGGTCCACGTTGACGATCTCCGCGACCACGCGGCGGCCGTCGTAGAACGTCAGCTCGCGCTCCTCGCCGATCGAGCCCTGGAGCTGCCGCCACAGGCGGTCGTACGCAACCTGCCGCGAGGGCACCGCCAGCATGTGCGCCAGCCAGCGCTCGGCGTCGGCGGCGATCGTCTCCCAGCCGGGCTCCATCACCACGAAGTGCGCGTGCGCACGGTAGCGCCACCAGGCGCAGTGATAGCGCGCCGAGATCTCGCGCCCGACACGCGGCGGGAAGAAGCGGTCCTCCTCGGCCGAGATGGAGAGCATCGGGCAGCGCACCCGGTCGCGATCCACCGCCAGCCCGCCCAGCGAGAGCTCCCGTCCCACGCGGCCGCTGTCCGGCACCAGGCGTCCCGCCAGTGCCGCGCGCTCGGCCGCGGGCACGCGGTGCAGCGAGAGGTACTCGTGATCGGCCACGCGGCCGACGACCGGTCGCTCGAAGAGCAGCGGCCCGAGGTTGCGCAGCTGCCGCCAGGCCAGCGGCAGGCTGGCGAAGCGGATCCCCTTCGGCGGCATGGAGCAGAGCAGCACCGCCGCGCTCACCGCATCCGTCGCGGCCAGCGCCTGCGCCAGCAGCCCGCCCATCGAGTGACCCACCACCACCGGCCGGTCGAGCGCCGCCGCGGCCTCGTGGGTATCCTCCACGTAGTCGCGCAGCGACACCTTGCCCAGCGCCGGCACGGGGCGACTGTCGTGGTGCCCCCGCAGGTTCAGTGCGTAGCTCGGCCAGCCGCGCTCGGCCAGGAAGCGCTGCCACCGCTCCCAGTACCACGCGCCGCCGGCCAGGCCGTGCAGGAGGAGCAGGGGAGGATAGCGGGGCTCGTCGGGGAGGGCGGCGCGGCCGGTGAGGCCGGAGGGGAGGCGCCACTCCTCCCAGCGCCACGCTGGCGCCGCCGGTGCGGCGTCGCCGATGGATGTCGTCGTCGTGCGCTCGCTCATGTCGGCGCGGAATCTGGCGACACGCGCGGCGCGGCCGCCAGCTGCTCCGCCAGCACCGCCGGCTCCGTGGTGGGCGCGGCGCAGGCGTAGTGGCGGCAGACGTAGGCCGTCGCGCGCCCGTCGAGCATCGGCCGGCCGGCGAGCAGCGCCACCGCGTCCTCGCCGTCGGCCGGCGGGCCGCCGGCCAGCACGAGCCCCGGCAGGTAGTGCGCGCCGACGGTGGCCGACAGCGCCTGGAAGTCGGCCGCCGCCGGTTCGCCGACGAGCGCCACCTCCACCGCGCCGCGCACGGCGAGATCCGCCGCGCCCAGCAGGTGCCCGAAGGCGCTGCCGTAGCGCGCCATCGGCTCGGCCAGCGTCTCCAGCACCCAGCTGGCCCGCCGCGTCAGGTCGGCGTCGTGCCGCAGCTCGCCCAGCACGAGCAGCAGCTCCACGGCGAGCGACGTGCCGCTCGGCATGGCATTGTCCGTCACCTCGCGCGGGCGCGTCACCAGCGACTCGGCGTCGCGTGCCGTGTCGTAGAAGTGCCCCGCCGCGTCGTCCCAGAACGCCTCCACCATGGCGCCGGCCACCCGCTCCGCCAGCGCCAGCCAGCTGCGGTCGAACGTCAGCTCGTGGAGCGAGAGGAACGCCAGCGCGGCCGCGGCGTGGTCTTCGAGCATGCCGTCGATCTTCGCCGTGCCGACGGCGTACACGCGCCACACGCGCCCGTCGTCGCGCACCATCCGGTCGCGCAGCAGCTCGCCGGCGCGGCGCGCCAGGGCGGCATAGTCGCCGCGGCCGAAGGCGCGCGCCGCCTCGGCGGCGGCGCGGATCGTCAGGCCGTTCCAGCCGGCCAGGATCTTCTCGTCGCGGCCCGGCCAGACGCGCTGCGCGCGCGCCTCGTAGAGCCGCGGACGCGCCCGGGCGATCGCCAGCGCCAGCCGCTCGACGTCGATCCCCAGCCGTCCCGCCACGGCGTCCGGCGGGTTCGGGACGTGCAGGATGTTGCGTCCCTCGAAGTTCCCTGCGGCCGACACCCCCCAGTAGGCGCGCGCGATCGCCGCGTCCTCGCCGAGCAGCGCGTCCAGCTCGGCCGCGTCCCACAGATAGAAGCGCCCCTCCTCTCCCTCGCTGTCGGCGTCGAGCGAGCTGTAGAAGCCGCCGTCCGGGGACGTCATCTCGCGCGCCACCCAGTCCAGCGTCTCCTCCGCGATGCGCCGGCTCTCGAGATCGCCCGTGGCCTGCCACAGATGCACGCCGAGGCGCGCGAGGAGGGCGTTGTCGTAGAGCATCTTCTCGAAGTGCGGCACCAGCCAGTGCGCGTCCACGCTGTAGCGGTGGAAGCCGCCGCCCACCTGGTCGTAGATGCCGCCACGCGCCATGGCCCGGAAGGAGTGCCGGACGACGTCCAGCGCGCCCGCCGTGCCGGTGCGCCGCCAGTGGCGGAGGACGAAATCGAGCGCCATCGCCTGCGGGAACTTGGGCGCGCCGCCGAAGCCGCCGTGCTCCGGGTCGTACTGCGCCACGATCTGCCGGTACGCGCGCTCCAGCGTCTGCGCCGTCACCTGCCCGCTGGCCCGGCTCGGCGCGGCCTGCCGCTCGTACAGCTCGCGCACCGCGGCCGCGGTCTGCGCCACGCGGTCGCGCTGCGTGCGGTACGCCTCGGCCACCGAGCGCAGCACGCGCGTGAACGACGGCATGCCGTGCCGATCCTCCGGCGGGAAGTACGTTCCGGCGTAGAACGGCTCGCCGGCGGGGGTGAGGAAGACCGTCATGGGCCAGCCGCCGTGCCCGGTCATGGCCTGCACGGCCTGCATGTAGATGGCGTCGACGTCCGGCCGCTCCTCGCGGTCCACCTTCACGTTGACGAAGTGCTCGTTCATCACCGCGGCCGTCGCCGGGTCCTCGAACGACTCGTGCGCCATCACGTGGCACCAGTGGCAGGCGGCGTAGCCGACGCTGAGCAGGATCGGCCGGTCCTCGGCGCGCGCCCGCGCCAGCGCCGCCTCGCCCCACGGATACCAGTCCACGGGGTTCTCGGCGTGCTGGCGCAGGTAGGGGCTGCTCTCGGTGGCGAGGCGGTTGGGCATGGGGGGGACGGAAGAGGGGGGCTGATGGAGTGGGGCGTCGTGTAGCGGTGCGAGCCACTCGGCGGCGACGGCCGGGCGTCGAGCGTACAGCGTACTGGGGCGTACAGCGGGGAGCGTAGAGGAACCGCGTGCGACGAACGAGGGCCGGGGCCGGCGCTGTTGTTGCACGAGGGGTTCGTGACGCAAATTCCGCGCGGCGCGGGGCCCCCCCCGATCACCACGATCGCGCCAGCGCAGGCCGCGACCATCATCGAACGAACGCCCGCGGTACGCTCCACGTCCGACGCCCCTCTACGCTCGACGCTCCACGCCCCCGTACGCCAGACGCCCGACACGCCCTCTCGCCGCGGATGCGCCGTCCACCCGCCCCGAGGCCTGCGTCGCGCCCCGATCTCTTCTCACCGTCGCGAACCATGCCCACCGTCCCCGCCGACCTCGACGCCTACCTCACCGAGCACGCCGCCCGCATCCGCCACGAGCTCGACGAGTTCCTGCGCATCCCGAGCATCAGCGCGCGCTCCGAGCACCGCACCGACATGGTGCGCGCCGCCGACTGGCTGGCGTCGTCGATGGCCGGCATCGGGCTCACCGCCACCGTCATCCCCACGCCGGGCCATCCGATCGTGCTCGGCGAGTGGCGCAATGCCGCCCCGGGCGCGCCGACGGTGCTCGTCTACGGCCACTACGACGTACAGCCGGTGGAGCCGCTCGACCTCTGGACCTCGCCCCCCTTCGAGCCCACCGAGCGCGACGGCAAGCTCTTCGCCCGGGGCGCGGTCGACGACAAGGGGCAGCTCTTCCTGCACCTCAAGGCCCTGGAGGCGCACCTGGCCACGCGCGGTACGCTCCCCGTGAATGTCGTCGTCCTGGCCGAGGGGGAGGAGGAGGTGGGGAGCGAGAATCTGGAGACCTTCGTCGCCGACAACGCCGAGCGGCTGCGCTGCGACGCCGTCGTCATCAGCGACTCGGCCATGTTCGCGCCGGGTGTGCCGAGCATCCTCTCGTCGCTGCGCGGCATGAGCTACCTGCAGATCGACGTGCGCGGCGCCACGAGCGACCTGCACTCGGGCAGCTACGGCGGTGCGGTGGTGAATCCGGCGATGGCGCTCGCGCGCATCCTCGCCACCATGCACGACGAGCGGTGGCACGTCGCCATCCCCGGCTTCTACGATGCCGTGCGCGACTGGCCCGAGGCGGTGCGCGCGCAGATGCGCGAGCTCCCCTTCGCCGACGAGACGCTGCGCGAGGAGACCGGCGTCCCCGCGCTGGGCGGCGAGGCCGGCTACACGACGCTCGAGCGGCTCTGGACGCGCCCGACGTGCGAGGTCAACGGGCTCCTCAGCGGCTACACCGGCGAGGGCGCCAAGACGGTGCTCCCGGCCACGGCGATGGCGAAGCTGAGCTGCCGCCTGGTGCCCGACCAGGACCCGCGCGAGATCGCGCGGCTCGTCGAGGCGCACGTGCAGCGCGTCGCGCCCGAAGGGGTGACGGTGACCGTGAAGCTGCTGCACGGCGGCCGCCCCTGGCGCGCCGACCTCGCCGGCCCGCTCTACGACGCCGCGCGCACGGCGCTGGAGGCCGCCTTCGGCCGCACTCCCGTGATCACCGGCGAGGGCGGCTCGATTCCCGTCGTCGGCGACTTCGAGCGCATCCTCGGCGCCCCCGTCCTGCTCGTGGGCTTCGGCCTCCCCGGCGAGAACGCCCACGCCCCGGACGAGTGGATCGGTCTCGACAACTTCACCCGCGGCATGCGGGCGGTGGCGACGCTGTGGGAGGAGTACGGGACTACGAGCGAACAGCGCTGAGCGCTCAGCGCTCAGCGCGACGACCTCCGTCGGGCCAGTACTGGCCGGCCCGAGGGTGTTCCGCTGACCGCTGAGCGCTCAGCGCTGTTCGCTGTCGTTCACCACCCCCACTCCTTCGTCAGGAACAGCCCCAGCACCCCCGTCGAGACCAGGCTCCGCGTCTCCTCCAGTGAGGGCGCACGCACGCGGTAGCGGCCCTCGTAGCTCGCCTCGAGGTGCAGCGTCTCGCCGATGCGGTGCTCGACGCGGATGCCGGGGATCGCCCGGTCGCCCTCCGCCGGGACGATGACGCTCGGGCGGAAGGTGAGGGCGACGAAGGTGCGGCGGTTGACGTACTTCCCGGCCTCCACCTGCGTGCCGAGGAGGAGGCCGTTCAGGCTGTTCAGCGGGTTCGCCGCCTCGATCGTCGCGTCCGCCGGCGTGATGTTCAGCACGTCGGCGCCGAGCGAGCGCGCCGTCTGCCCCTCCAGCTGGTCCACCGCCAGGCCGATCGCCTGGCCGAACAGCTTCTGCTGGATGAACGCCGCGCCGGCGCCCACGAAGCCGCGGCTCGCCCCGCCCGAGGTCAGGGAGCTCCCCTGATTGAACTGCGTCAGCGACGACGTGGAGCGGCCCAGCGCCAGGTAGCTGATCAGGTCACTCTGCGGGATCGGCGGCTGTGCGTCGCTCTCCAGGCTGAGCTGCGGGCTGTCCAGCGTGCCGCCGATGATGATGCGGATCATCATCGCCTCCTGCGCCGGCAGCTGCACCTCGTACAGCGCGGTGGCCTGGAGCAGGGGGTTCAGCTCGGGCGTGCCGACGAAGTTCGCCGAGCCCTGGGCGATCTGGAACCGGTGTCCCAGGAACTCGTACTCGCCGCGCTCCGTGGCCACGATGCCGTTCAGCACCACGCGGTTCTGCCGCTCGTCGAACTCGATCCGCAGCGGGCCGGGGTCGTCGGGGGTGAAGATCTCGACGTTGGCCTCCTTGGACCGGACCCACGTGTCGCGGTTGATCGCCAGGTTCACGTCCGCCCGCAGGTTGGCGATGAGCGGCGACTGGCTGGGCACGAGCCCGGCCACGTCGGCCACCGCGGTGTCCACCACGGCGAACATCGCCGGGTCGCTGGCCGGGATCACGTCCTTCCCGTTGCTCGGCGGCAGGTAGATCACGCCCTGCTTCACCGTCGCGGCGCCGGACACGTACACGCCGTCGAAGGGGCCGCGCGCCGAGATCCCGGCGTCGGCCACCACCCGCCCGCGCTCGTTGTCCAGCACCGTCGCGTCGTTCGCCACCAGGTACAGGTCGAACGACGGGGCGGTGAGCTTCTGGACGCCCAGCCCGCCGCGCACGAGGATGCGCCCGCTGTTGTAGCCCACCAGCGAGTCCACGGTCACCGTGTCGCCCGTCATCCGCACGCTCGCCGCCACGTCGTACAGGCTCACGCCGAGCGGCACCAGGCGCACGCGCCCCTGCACGAGGCCGAGCGCGCCGGCGAGGCGTGGCTCCCGGAGCGTGCCGCGGACGCGCACCGCGCCGAACGCCCGGCCGTCCAGGTCGGCCACCACGTCGGTGAACTGTGGGATGATGCCGATCGGCAGGCTGTCGCCGTTGATGTCGACGCGCAGCGGACGGTCCGGCAGGCGCGGTGCCTCGGTCTGCAGCGCCAGGTTGATCGGGAGCTCTCCCGTCGCCGTCGCGAACGGTCCACCGCCCGTCGGCCGCAGCAGTTCGGCCCGCGTCGCCAGCCGCTCGTCCGCGTAGCGGAAGGTGGCGCGCAGGTTGGGCAGCGGGGCCTCACCGTACTGGCCATCGGTGGCACCCACCGCGCCGGTGAGCCGCGGCGCCGTCGCCGGGCCCGTGAGCCGGGCGTCCAGCGTCACCCGCGCCCGCGCCGGGATGTCGCTCTGCAGGAGGGCGAGCGCATCGGCCACCTGGAAGTCCACGATCCGCGCCTCGAGGTCGGCGTCGCCGCCCGTGGGGAGCAGCCCGTTGACGAAGATCTGCCCACGACGCCCGCTGCGCAGGTCCAGACTGTCGACGAACACGCCGCGCGCGCCCCAGCGGATGGCGCCCGGGTGCGCGGCCTCCCACGTCGTCGTGTCGAAGCGCAGCGCGAGCTGCTGGAAGAGCAGCTCCCGCTCGTCCACCGCCAGGCGGAAGTTGGCGCGGGCGCGGTAGTCGATGTCCGCCTGCTGGTTCACCACCACGTCCAGCGTCCCCTGCTCGCTCCGGTAGGCGACGCGCGCGTCGATGCTGTCCAGCGCGAAGCCGGCCGCCCGCACCGAATCCAGCTTCGCGGCGACGACGATCGAGCGCCGCGGCGCCAGGCCGTCCAGTACGACGTACTCCAGACGTGCGTCGTCCACCGCGTTCCCGCGCGCGACGAGATTGCTCACCCCGGCCCAGCCGTGCAGGTCGGCCCGCGTCAGGTTGCCGGTCACGACGCCTCGGCTGTAGAGCGCTCCCGCCACCGAGTCGCTCGGGATCTCGCCGGGCGTCCGCACCTCCGGCATCGGCGGCGCTGCGCGCCCGGTGGCCATCCGCTCCACCAGCGTCGCCTGGGCGATCCGCGCCGAGTCGGCGCGGGCGCGGGCCAGCGCACGGGCGCGGATCCCCGGTCGCGGTGGCACCGTCGTCGTGTCGCTCACCCCGAGGAAGGCGGCCCACGCCGCCAGTGAGTCCGCCCGCACCAGGTAGGCGAGCTCGCCCTGGCGGTCGGCGCGGAGCCCGAAGGTGCCGGCC
>DASTRO010000292.1:0-4504 GCA_035761165.1 Gemmatimonadaceae bacterium
CGGGACGCTGGAGGAGGCCGGGCAGCGGCTGCGCGTGACGCACGTCGTCGGCAGCGGCACGCCGGGGCTCACCGACGGCGCGCTGGCCGACGCGCGCTTCACGATGCCGCAGGGGCTGGCGCTGCGCGGCGACGACCTGTACGTGGCCGACGCCGGCAACCACGCCGTGCGCCACGTGGCGCTGGCGACCGGCACGGTGCGCACGCTGGCCGGCACCGGGCAGCGGATGCGCACCGCCGCCGACCGCGCCGCCGGCGGCATGGCGTCGCCATGGGACGTCGCGCTGCACGAGGACACGCTCTACATCGCGATGGCCGGCACCCACCAGCTCTGGGCGATGGACCCGGCCACCGGGCGCGCGCGCGTGCACGCCGGCCAGGGCGGCGAGGACATCGCCGACGACCTGCTGGAGCGCGCCCTGCTCGCCCAGCCGATGGGCCTCGCCCCGCACGGCGACCGGATCTGGTTCGCCGACGCCGAGTCGAGCGCGGTACGCGCCGCCGACGTGGAGCGCGGCGGGCGCGTGACGACCGCCGTCGGCACCGGGCTGTTCGACTTCGGCGACCGGGACGGCACGGGCGACGCCGTGCGCCTGCAGCACGCGCAGGGCGTGGCCGTGCACCCGCGCGACGGGCGCGTGCTCGTCTGCGACTCCTACAACGACGCGCTCAAGTGGCTCGACCCCGCCACGCGCGCGGTGACGACGTGGGTGCGCGACCTGCACGAGCCGGGCGGCGCGGCGATCGGTGAGGGCGTGGTGTACGTGGCGGACACGAACGCGCACCGCGTGGCCGTGGTGGAGGAGGGGACGGGGGAGGGGGGGGAGGTGGAGGTGGTGGTGTGAGCGACGAGCGACGAGCGACGAGCGACGAGGGGCTCCGCCGTACATCGGAGCCCCTCGTCGCTCGCTCCGGGATTTTCGCTCGTTCCGGGAGGCGTCGAGCGTCGAGGGGTGTCGGGCGGAACGGAGGAACCAGGAACCGGGGAGCAGGGAGCAGGGAGCAGGACCCGGATCTCTCGTGTGGGAGCGGTGGGGGTGCCCTCCGCCGGCGTCCAGCAGGTCCCCTTCCGCTGACGGGGGCACCCCCACCGCGACCCCGCCGCGAGCGCGGGCCGGGCGCGATACTCCAGGCTTCAGGCTCTCGACGCGAGGGGCGAGGTGGCCGACGGGGCAAGACGGATCCCGGCGCGGGGCCCCCCCGACTACCATGGTACCCCAGCCGCACACATCCTGCGTCACCATTCCGACGCGACCAGCTACGCCATCGCGCCCTGTGAGCCCCGGTCGATCACCGGCCGGCTCGCGTAGCTGATCCATCCGGTGTCCGCACCGGTCGCCGCATCGCGACCTCCCTCGTCGCTCGTCGCCCGTCGCTCGTCGCTTCCCTCCCACCTGCCCCACCCGATGTCCTCCATCCGCCCGCCGATCCTCGCCCTCCTCCCGGTCATCGCGCTCGCCTGCGCCCAGCCACCACGCCCGCAGGTCCTCGCCCCCGTCCGCTTCGACTCGGCCGCCACCGCGCAGGCCGTGGCCGCGGCATCGGCCGGCTCCGACACGGCGGGCAGTGCGACCGCCGCGCCCGCCGCGACCGCCGCGACCGCCGCGCGCGACGTGCGCACGATGGCGGACGACCCCTTCTTCCCGATCGACCGCGACCGCCACCTGCCCGGGCCCAACCGCTACCGCGACGCGAGCGGGCGCCCTGGGCCCGACTACTGGCAGCAGCGCGCCGACTACGCCATCGCCGCGACGCTCGACACCGCCGCGCAGTCCGTGCGCGGCACCGTGCGCATCCGCTACACCAACAACTCGCCGGACACGCTCCGCTTTCTCTGGCTCCAGCTCGACCAGAACCTCTACCGACCGGGCAGCAAGGGCTCGGCGATCAACCCCGCCGACTCGCGCTGGGGGGTGCGTGGCTTCGAGGGCGGCTACCAACTGTCCGACGTCCAGGTGGACGGACGCGCCGTCACGCCGCACGTCGACGACACCATGATGCGGCTCGACCTCGCGCAGCCGCTCGCCCCCGGGGGCGACACCGCCATCGTCAGCATGGGCTTCAGCTTCCGCGTCCCCGAGCACGGCTCCGACCGCATGGGGCGCGACGGCACGCTCTACGAGATCGCGCAGTGGTACCCGCGCATGGCCGTCTACGACGACGTGCGCGGCTGGAACACCGACCCCTACCTGGGCCAGGGCGAGTTCTATCTGGAGTACGGCGACTACGACTTCGCCATCACCGCGCCGGCCGGCTACACCATCGCCGCCAGCGGCGTGCTGCAGAACCCCGAAGAGGTGCTCTCCGCGGCCCAGCGCGAGCGCCTCGCCCGCGCCCGGAAGGCGAGCGACGTCGTCCAGATCATCACCCCGGCCGAAGCCGTGGCCCGGCCGACGCCCGGCACCAAGACGTGGCGCTTCCACGCCGAGCGCGTGCACGACGTCGCCTGGGCGGGCGCACCCGACTTCCGCTGGGACGCCACGAGCTGGAACGGGATCCTCACGCAGGCCTACTTCCAGCCGCAGAAGACCAATGGCGCCTGGGACCAGGCGGCCGAGCAGACGCAGTGGACCATCCGCACCTACTCGCAGCTCTTCTTCCCGTACCCCTATCCGCAGGCGACGTCGGTGGCCGGCCCGGTGGGCGGGATGGAGTACCCGATGTTCGTGATGGTCCACTACGGCCGGAACGGCGATCCGAACACCGTCTTCGGCACCATCGACCACGAGCACGGGCACGAGTGGTTCCCGATGATCGTCGGCTCCAACGAGCGCCGCTACGCCTGGATGGACGAGGGGATCAACACCTACATCAACACCTTCTCCAACGAGCGGCGCTATCCGGGGCGCGACGTCTTCGGGCCGTATCTGCAGAACTGGGCGAGCGTCATCGAGGCCGGCACCGACGAGCCGATCATGACGCCGCCCGACCACCTGGACCGCGGCGCGCTGGGCGCGCTGGGCTACCGCAAGCCGGCGGTGGTGCTGCTGACGCTGCGGAACCACGTGCTCGACCCCGAGACGTTCGACCGGGCCTTCCGGGAGTACATCCGCCGCTGGGCGTTCAAGCATCCCACGCCGGGCGACTTCTTCCGGACCGTCGAGGACGTCTCGGGGGTGGACCTGTCGTGGTACTGGCGCGGCTTCTTCTACTCGAACGACGTGCTCGACATCGGCGTCGGGGCGGTGGCGATGCGCACCGATTCGACCGGCACGAAGATCGCCAGCATCCCCCTGCGGCAGCTGACGTCGATCCCGTTCCCGGTGACGATGCGCCTGCAGCTGGCCGACGGCGCCACGCGCGAGGTGCGGCTGCCGGTGGACATCTGGGCCAACGGTCGGCAGTTCACGGCCGAGCTCACCGTGCCGTCCGCGGTGACGGGGGTGCGGCTCTGGCCGGCCGGCACGGTGCCGGACTGGAACCCGGCGAACGACACGTGGGGGTCGGCACCCCCGGCAGACCCGAAGGGCCCGGTGACGGGGAAATGAGCGATCAGCGGTCAGCGGTCAGCGATCAGCGGAATGGCCGAGGGCCGGCCAGTACTGGCCCGTCGAAGGGGGGTCCGCTGCGCGCTCAGCGCGCAGCGCTGAGCGCTCGCCCTTCCCCCTTCCGCCCGGGTTACATTAGTTGAGATTCATCCTCATCTGCCGCGCCGGGTCCCCGCCCGGCCGCGGTTCGTCAACCGTCGCCGGGGAGTGGGAGCGCAATGCCTGAATTCGGAAGTTGGGCGAGTGCCTGGTGGAAGCCGGTGCTGTTCATCGTCATCGCCGGCCATCTCACGAACGTCTGCGTCACGCTCTTCCTGCACCGCGAGCAGACGCACAAGGGCGTCAAGTTCCATTATCTCGCGCAGCTGCCGATGCGGCTCTGGCTCTGGCTGACGACGGCGATCGTCACCAAGGAGTGGGTCGCCTGCCATCGGAAGCACCACGCCTTCGCCGACCGCGAGGGCGACCCGCACAGCCCGCTCCTCGAAGGGTTGCGCAACATCGTGCTCAAGGGCGCCTTCTACTACCGCAAGGCGGTGCGCCAGCCCGGCCTCCTCGAGAAGTACGGCAAGGGCACGCCCAACGACTGGATCGAGCGCCACATCTTCGGCAACCGGAGCTGGATCGGCATCCTCGTGATGCTGGCGATCGACATCTATCTCTTCGGCTTCTTCATCGGCCCGGTCGTCTGGGGCGTGCAGATGATCTGGATCCCCTTCTGGGCGGCCGGCATCGTCAACGGCGTGGGACACGCGCTGGGCTATCGCAACTTTGAGGTGAAGGACGAGAGCCGGAACATCTCGCCCATCGCCATCTGGCTGGCCGGCGAGGAGCTGCACAACAACCACCACGCCGACCCGCACTCGGCCAAGTTCAAGGCCCGGTGGTTCGAGTTCGACGTGGGCTGGCTCTACATCCGCACGCTCTCGCTGCTCGGCCTCGCCCGCATCGTCTACGCGCGCTCGAACCACTGACGGCGCCACGGACGACACGGCCGGAGAGCGAAGAGGCGCAGGG
>DASTRO010000293.1:0-9328 GCA_035761165.1 Gemmatimonadaceae bacterium
AGCGCACGACCAGGTCGTCGCCGGGGAGCGCCTGCGCGGTGTAGCCGATGTCCACGTGCCGCACGACGCTCCACACCCCCTCGCGCATCCAGTCGCGCACCGTCATGTGCGGCTCCAGCATCGCCCAGCGCGCGTGCTCGAGAAAGGTGATCATCGTCGCGTGGTTGACGTGGCCGAGCATGTCGCAGTCGGTGGGATAGACGTGGATGGACGTTTCGTGCATGGGAGGGGCGATGAGCGGGATGAGCGATCAGCGAACAGCGTTGAGCGATCAGGTGAGCGGCGAGCGATCAGCGCTGAGCGCTCGGCGGTCAGCGGAACGGCCTCCGGCTGGCCGGTACTGGCCGGCCCGAGCAGTCGTCACGCTCACCGTTCATCGCTGAGCGCTGAGCGCTCGCCGTCCCCCAGCCACCGCGCGTCGAAGGTGAGCCAGAACAATGTCGGATCCGGGGTCTCCCTGGCGAGGGCCAGGGCGGCGGCGGCGGCCTTGGCGCTGTAGGTGGCGTCCAGTCGGATGCCCAGCTCGTCGTGCAGGAGCGCGGCCGCCCGGGCCGCGGCCGGCAGCTCGCGGCCGTAGGCGCCGCCGTACGCGTCGTGCACCACGCGCACGGCGGCGGGGGGCGGCAACCGCACGCCCGCGATGCGTCGTGCGTAGCGGCGCGTGGCGGCGGCCAGGCGCAGCACGCGACCCCGCGTCGCACCCAGGCGCGGCGCCACGCGCGCGCCCACCACCTCGGTCGCCAGCCCGGCGGCGGCGAGGCCGAGCGCGAGGCCGGCCGCGGTGCCGCCGCTCCCCAGCGGCACCACGATGCGCCGCGGTGCCGGCAGCTCGCCGGCCGCCACCTGGTCGGCCAGCTCCAGCGCGGCGTTCACGTGCCCCAGCACGCCGAGCGGCGTGCTGCCGCCGAGGGGGACGTAGTGCACGCGCTCCGCGCGACCAGCGCGCACGGTGAGTCGCCAGAGCGCCAAGCGCGCCAGCGCGACCGGCGTGGGGTCGAGCGGTGCATGCTCGCAGCGGCGCGTGATCTCCGCCGCCACGGCACGCGCCGTCGCGTTCATCTCGTGCGGCCAGCGCACGGCGCGTGTGCGGGCCCCCAGCGTGGCCGCGTGCACCGCCGTGGCCAGCACGTGCGTGGAGCCCGCGCCGCCGAGCGTGAGCACCAGGTCGCCCGGCCGCACGGCGCCCAGCAGGAACTCCAGCGCGCGCACCTTGTTCCCGCCCAGCCGCGGCGCGTCGAGGTCGTCGCGCTTCACCCAGAGCGGTCCGGCGGCGTCCGGCAGCGCCAGCGGCTGCACGGGCGACGGGAAGGTGCCGAGCGCCGCGCGCGGCAGTGCGCCGAGGGCAGGGAAGCGACGTTCGAGCGGCAGTGCGCCGCCCTCGCTCATCCGTCGTCGTCCGGCCCGGCGTCGAACACCTCGATGTCGTCGCCGACGACCCCCTCCACGTAGAGCATCTTCACCGCCACCATCCCCGCGGCGAGGATCGGCACCGCCACCAGCAGCCCCAGGAAGCCGAAGACCAGCGCCATCAGCGCCTGTGCGATGATCGTCAGCGCCGGCGGGATGTCCACCCCCTCCCGCATGAGGATCGGGATGAGGAGCTGGTTCTCCATGAACTGGATCCCCCAGTAGGCGATCGCCACCCAGAGCGCCTTCTCCGGTGAGTCCACGAAGCCCATGGCGATCGCCGGCACCGCGCTGAGGATCGGGCCGACGGTGGGGATGAACTCGAGCAGCCCCGCCAGCACGCCGAGCGGGAAGGCGGCCGGCACGTCGAGCAGCAGCAGCACCACGGTCGTCACCGTGCCGATGACGAGCATGGCGATGAGCTGCGTCAGCAGCCATTTGCGGAGCACCGTGGCGATCGCCGTCAGCACCTCGCCGGCGCGCTCGCGTGCGTCGTGCGGGAAGAGGTGCATCAGCCCGTCGTGATACGTCCGGGGCTCCACGGCCACGTAGATGGCCAGGAAGATGACGAGCACGACCCCCGCCACCACCGCCAGCGTGGACGAGAGGAAGGGGAAGAAGTACTGCGTCGCGCCGCTCAGCTGGCCCAGGATCCTGGCGCGGAGCTGGCTGCCGGCGGACACCGGCTGGGGCGCCGGGGTGCCGGTGGTGTCGCCGCCGAGGCGCGCCGTCGTCTGCTGCTGCGCCTGCACGGCGTCGGACGGTTCGGCGGCACCGGCCGGCGCGTTCGCCGTGTCCGCCGTGCCCGCGGCCGCGCCGTTCTCGCCGCCGAGCAGGATGCTGCCGATGATGCCGCCGCGGTGCTCCTCGGCCCAGGCGTCGATCCGGTCCAGCGCCTCGGGGAAGCGGTTGCGCAGCTCGCGCGACTGCTCGGCCAGCGTCGGCCCGCTCCACGCGAAGAAGAGGGCGATGGCGCCGATGCTGCCGAAGACGATGAGGAAGGCGCCGACGCCGCGCGGGATGCGGAAGCGCTGCAGCCGGTCGACGCCGGCGGTGACGGCGAGGCCGAAGAGGACGCCGAGGAAGCCCGCCAGGACGAGCGGGTTGGCGAACCAGAGCAGCCGCAGCAGCCAGTAGAAGGCGAAGACGAGCCCGGTGGCCCGCAGGATGTCGCGGCTGCGCCAGCCGTGGCTGGGCGCCCAGCGGTGGCGCCGCTCGCGGCCGGTGCGGCGCTCCGGCATGGCGACCGTGACGATCTCGTCGTGTGGCGGCGGTGGCTCGCCGTCGGCGGGGGCGCCGGGCCCGGGATGGGTGGTCATGATGCGCGTGCAGGTGGCAAGGCGGGTGCCCAGGGAGGCGCCGGGCTAGATTACTCGCGCGGCACGCCGTTGGCGAGGGCGTCCGCCGTCGCCCGCGCGTCCCGCCTGGGCCATCCGTCCGCTCGCCCCTCCCGCGCCCGCCCGCTCCGATTCCGCGCATGTCCGACCACCCGCTCGACTACCTCGACACCACGGCCGAGGTGGATCGCTTCCTCGACACCATCGCCGGCGCGCGCGAGCTGGCGCTCGACACCGAGGGCGCGAGCTTCCATCGCTTCGTGGACCGGGTGTACCTGCTGCAGCTCTCGACACGCGAGCGGAGCGCGGTCATCGACCCGCTGCCGATCGGCGCGCCCGAGGCGCTCGGCCGCCTGGTGGAGAGCCCCGACGTGGAGAAGGTGTTCCACGACGCCGACTACGACCTGCGCCTGCTGCGACAGGACTACGGCTGGGCGGTGCGCAACGTCTTCGACACGCGCATCGCCGCGCAGCTGCTCGGCCTGCGCGCCTTCGGCCTTGCGGCGCTGCTCGAGCGCTACTTCGGCGTGAAGCTGGACAAGCAGTACCAGCGCGCCGACTGGTCGCAGCGCCCGCTCACGCCGGGGATGCTGGACTACGCGGCGCAGGACACGCGGTGGCTGCTCGACCTGCGCGACCGGCTGCGCGACGAGCTGGCGCGCCTCGGTCGGCTGGCGTGGGCGGAGGAGGAGTTCGCGCGGCTGGAGCAGGTGCGCTGGGAGCCGGAGGAGCCGGGCGAGGGCTATCTGCGGCTGAAGGGGGCGCGCGACCTGACGCGGCGCGAGCTGGCGGTGCTGCGCGAGGTGACGCGCTGGCGCGACGCGGTGGCGGCGGAGCAGGACCGCGCGACCTTCCGCGTGCTGGGCAACGAGGCGCTGTTCGCGCTGGCGCGCCAGCAGCCCACCACGCGCGAGGCGCTGGCGGCGGTGAAGGGGATGCCCCGCGGCATCCTCGAGCACCGCGGCGGCGACATCCTCGATGCCATCCGCCGCGGCCTCGCCGTGCCCGACGCCGAGCTGCCGCGCTTCCCGCGCGCGCCGCGCTGGGAGCGCGACCCCGACTTCGACGACCGCGTGAGCCGCGTGAAGGCGGTGCGGGACGCGGCCGCCCAGCGGCTGGACCTCGATCCGGGCGTCCTCTGCTCGCGCGACCGCTTGGAGGCGGTGGCGCGCAAGAACCCGACGTCGCTGGAGGCGCTGGCGGCGATGCCCGAGCTGCGCCGCTGGCAGGTGGACGTGCTGGGGGAGGGGCTGCTGCGGGCGCTGCGCGCGGGCGGGGCGGTGGTGGTGGAGGCGGAGGCGGAATCGCCGTACAGGGACTAGCGAGCGCTCAGCGCTGAGCGCTCAGCGTGACGACCTCTGACGGCCCACTCCTGGCCAGCGCAAGGCCGTTCCGCTGAGCGCCGAGCGCTCAGCGCTGATCGCTCACCTCACCTCCCCTGGATCCCGGCGAAGACCACCGGGCTCTCGTTCCCGTCCTGCCCGACCGCGGCGACGCCGAACAGGTAGTTGTCGATGATCACGTTCTCGAGCGTCACCCGCGTCGCCTCGCCCACGAAGCGCGAGTGCTCCCACTGCGGGCTCGTCGTGTCGCGCCAGTAGACCTTGTAGCCGGCCAGGTTCGGGTCGTCCACCGCCTTCCAGGAGAGCGTCGTCGACGGGCTCACCGCGCCGGCGATGCGTACGCTGTCGGGCGCGGGCGGCGCCCAGGCCAGCGCGGCGAGCGTGATCGCGTCGACGCCGGTGAGCTTGGCGGCGTAGGGGAAGTTCACCTTCTCCACCACGTCGCCGTAGGCGATGCCGTCCTCGGTGCGCAGGTTCTGGTGCTGGCGCGTGTAGTTCTCCCACGTCTCCATCACGCGCACCGCCGGGTAGCCCACGTCGTTGAACGGCCGATGGTGCCCGCCGCGGCCGAAGCGGTCGAGGCGGTAGATCATCTTCGCGTCCAGGTTCGTCACGTACGTGTCGACCAACCGGTCGATGTAGCGCGCGATCTGGCGCGACGGGCCGTCCACCTCGCCGCCGTAGAAGCGGTAGCGCCGCCAGTCCTCCTCCGTCGCGGTGGCCGGCACCGGCTCCGAGAAGACGCGGAAGGTCGTGTTGTCGATGACGCCGTTCAGCCCCTCGATGTTGCCGATCATGTCGTTGTTGAGCACGGCGACGACGTCCCATCCCTCGGCCTTCGCCTTCCGCGCCAGGTTCTGCCCGCCGAAGAGCCCCTGCTCCTCGCCGGAGAGGCCGGCGTAGACGATGCTGCTCGGGAACCGGTACTTCGTCAGCACCCGCGCCGCCTCCAGCGCGCCGGCCATCCCCGAGGCGTTGTCGTTCGCGCCCGGCGCGTCGCTGGTCGCGTCGAGCGTGTTCGAGGCGCGCGAGTCGATGTCCGCCGTCATGATGACGTAGCGGTTCGGGTGCACGGCGCCGCGCTGCACGGCGATGACGTTGACGACGTTCGCCACCGCACCGCCGCGCACGGTGTCCACCTTGGCCAGGTAGTAGACCTCCAGGCAGCCGCCGCACGCCCGGCTGATGCTGTCGAACTGCGCCTTCACATAGCGCCGCGCCGCGCCGATGCCGCGCGTGCTGGAGAGCGTGTCCGACAGCGTGTTCCGCGTCCCGAAGCCGGCCAGCACCCGCACGTCCCGCTCGATGTGCTCGGCGCTCGGCGCGGCGGCGATCTCGTAGAGCCGCGGATCGACGGCCGGCGGCACGTCGAGCGACTCGGCGGGGGGCGGCGGGGCGAGGCGGCGGCCGCGCCCCTGCGCGGCGGCGAGCGTCGGGACGAGGGCGAGCAGGATGAGCGCGAACGCGGATCGGGTCATCACGAGACGGGGAGAGGGGGAAGGGCGAGCGCTCAGCGCTCAGCGGTCAGCGCTCAGCGGTCAGCGCAACGGCCGCTCGGGCTGGCCACTACTGGCCGGTCCGAGGGTGTTACGCTGACCGCTCATCGCTGAGCGCTGAGCGCTGTTCGTTCAGAATCCGAGGTACGCGCGCACGCGCGGCTCGATGCGCTCCGGGGTCCACATCGGATCCCAGACGAGATTCATCGTCACGTCCGACACCTCGGGGATGGAGCGCACCTGGCGCTCGGCGTCGGTCATGATCTCGGGGCCCGACGGGCAGCCGGGGGAGGTCAGCGACATGTCGATCGTCACCGCCGTCCCCTCGACGCGGATGTCGTAGACCAGGCCGAGGTCGATGATGTTGAGGCTGAGCTCCGGGTCCTTCACGCGCCGCAGCGCGAGCTTCACCAGGTCGGGGCTGACGAGCGGCTCGGCGGCGGCCGACGGCGGGCCGGCCGCGGGAGCGCCGCCGGCGTCGCTGGCCGGGCCGGCGGTGGACCCGTCGGCGGACCCGCTGGTGGCATCGCCGGTGGGCGCGGGGGTGCCCGGCGCGTCGGGGGCATCGGTCATCTGGGCTCCACGAAAGAGGCAACCCGCGCAAGATGACCGGCGGCTCGCGGACAAGGCAAGGGCGCCCCCGCGGAGGCGCCCCGTGCTCCCGTCAACCTGCGGCGGCTACTCCCCGCCGCTGCCCTTCCCGGCGCCGCTCTTCGATGTGCTCGGCCTGGCGCCGCTCTTGGTCGCGCCCTTCTGCGTGGCGGTGCTCTTCTTCTTGACCGTGCCCTTCTTCGCACTCGCCTTCTGCTTCGCCGCGGCGCGCGCCTTCTCGGCCGCCTTGCTGCGCGCCGAGCGGACCCTGGTCGCGCGACGCACCGGCGTCGGCTCGTTCCAGCCCGCCGCGCGGTCGGCGCGGTAGCTCACCGGCTTCGTCATGTAGTAGCTCGGCATGTCCACCACCGCGAAGGCGGCGGCGTCGGCCAGGTCGGCGCGGACGTCGCTGATGACCCGGGCCGGCCGCCTGGCCTTGGCAGCGTGCACGCGGTTCGTCAGCAGGATGACGAACATCTCGCGCTCCGGATCGATCCAGATGGACGTGCCGGTGTAGCCGGTGTGCCCGTAGGCGCGGTCGGTGAGATAGCGGCCGGCGCCGACACCGCCCTCGGCGGTGTCCCAGCCGAGGGCGCGGCTCCCCTTCTCGCGACGGGTGAAGAGCCGGACGGTCTCCTCGCGCACGATGCGCACGCCGTCGTAGACGCCGCCGTTGAGCATCATCTGCGCGAACACGGAGAGGTCGGCGGCGGTGCTGAACAGCCCCGCGTGGCCGGCGACGCCGCCCAGCGCGTAGGCGTTCTCGTCGTGCACCTCGCCGCGGAGCGGGTAGCCGCGGGGCGGCGCGACCTCGGTGGGCGCGACGCGATAGCGGAGCGAGTCGGCGGGACGGAAGCCGGTGTCGCGCATCCCCAGCGGCTCGAAGACGCGCCGCTCCAGAAAGCGGTCGAGCGGCTCGCCGGCCACGGCCTCGACGACGAAGCCGAGGAGGTCGGCGCCGAGGTCGGAGTACTCGTAGCGCGCGCCGGGTCGGGCCGTGAGCGAGGTGGCGATGACGGCCCGCCGCGCCTCGGCCGGCGTGTGCGCGATGCGCCAGAGGTCGCGCCCGGCGGGGAGCCCGGAGCGGTGCAGCAGCAGGTGGCGGACGGTGACGAGGTTCTTGTTGCCGCCGCTGAACGCCGGCAGGTACGTCTTCACCGGCGCGTCGAGGTCGATCTTCCCCTCGTCGTAGAGGATCATCACGGCCGTCGTCGTGCCGACGACCTTGGTGAGGGAGGCCAGGTCGTAGATCGTGTTGGCGGCCGAGACGCGGGCGCTGCCGCGCGTCCAGCCGAGGGTGCCGTAGCCCTTCTGGAGCACCGCCGAGCCCTTGCGGCCCACCACCACGGCGGCGCCCGGATAACCACCCTCGCTGACGCCTCGCTGCACGACGCGGTCGATGGCTTCGAGCCGCTCCGCGGACATGCCGACGGCAGCCGGGGCCGCAGCGGGGAGGCCGTCGCCGAAGGCGGTGAGGGCGGCGGCGAGCGCGAGGGTGAGCACGGGGAGACCTCCTGCGACTGCGGGACTGCGGACGACGTGGGGCGGCGACGACGGCGGCGGCGGGGGCGTGGAACGGAGCCGACTCCGGTCGGGCGGGACCGGTGTCAGGACGTCAGCTCCGAGGGCCGGCGAAGGTGACTGGCTTCCCAGTCAGCTACCCTCGGACGGATGTGATGTTCCTGACGAGGCAGAGCGCCCGGGCTCGCCACTTATATGCGGTGGGGGGCTCCAGCGTCAAGACGCGGAGGACGGGGAGGGGTAACGAGCGAGCGAGAGGCGCCGATCAGGTGGATCCGGGCGGTGCACCGGCCCGCCCTTGCGTGACCTCCGCCCCGTGTGGAACTCTCCTTGGGCCGCGGTGATCGGTCTCTCGCGGCGCTCACCGACAGTCGCCGCTTCCGCCCCTGCCGGGCCTCACCGGGCCCGGCAGGAGGTCCGTCCCCTCTCGCCTGGAGACACCTCGGATGGCTTCCTCACCGACCACTCCACCGGAGACGCCCCCTCTCGCACACGAGCGGTTGGCATCGCTGCTGGACGAGATCTCCCGGCGCACCCCGCGCTCCGCCGCCGGCCGCGTGCGTATCGGGACGCCGCACGCGCGCTCCTGCTACCTGTCCTACGTCCGCCTCTCCGGCCCACGTGAAGACGTCCTCGACCACGCGGCCTACCTGCTGGCGCACGACCCGGCTCACGACGCCGGCCACCAGCCGGGCACCGCCCCCATGCCGCTCGAGCTGATCGCGATCGAGTCGGAGACGGACGAGGAGCTCTCGATCATCTTCTCGAGGTCGCTGTACAACGGGGAATGAGATGGCGGCCGCCGCGAAGCGCGACTGAGCGCGAGACGGTGCGAGGCGGCGCTGCGGGCCCGGTCACGCCGAGCATGGGGTGTCCGACGAGTCCCTGACGTCCGGCCAGCTCGCCGGCGGCGGCGAGCCAGGGGCGCTCATGCGCGCCTTCCACTGGGCAGCGACCCACCCGGTCCGGTGGAGCAGTGGACCGCGGCACATGGGAGGAGGCGGTATCGAACCTCCTCTCCAGCGTGTTCGAGCACGCCTTCGCGGGCCAGATCACGGTCCGCGTGCGCACCGGGGCTGGAGACGCGGCGGTCGTCGCCGACACGGGCGTCGAGTGCCGGCCGATCCAGCTCCCGCACCTCTTCGAGGACCATCAGCGCGTCTGGCGTCTGGGGTCTGGCGTCTGGGGGTGTGCAGCGGAGGGCGTCTGGCGGCGCGATTCCGGTGGTGGGCGCGGGGGCGGGCGGCGGTATCGTGGTAGTCGGGGGGGGCCCCCACGCCGGGCCCCGTCGCGCCCCCACGATCCCGTCCCCGCCAGACGCTCCCCGCCCCAATACGCCAGACGCCAGACGCTATACGCTCGCCCCTCGACGCCTCTCTCGTCGCGCATGCGCCGTCCCGCCCGACGACACACCCTCGTCGCACCGCGATCCCCTGACCGCGATCCCCTCACCGCTGACCCCTCCTTGCCGGCCGCTCCTCGCCGCGTCCCAGCAACCCTCCCCCGCTCCCCCGTGACATATTCCACGCACGCATGAGCTCCGACCAGCAGACCATCCGGCTCGCCTGCGACGGCGATGAGCGGGCGATGCGCGCCCTGTGGGCGCAGTACGCGCCGGTGGTCGACGCCGTCG
>DASTRO010000294.1:0-6718 GCA_035761165.1 Gemmatimonadaceae bacterium
GCCCCCACGCGGGACGATACCCGGACCGGCGTCGGTCGCCCGTACCCGAATCCCGCCGCCGTCATCCTCCGCGCCCGCCCCACATGACCCTCGTGTCCGCCCCGCTCCCGCCCGTGCTCGATCCCGCCACCGTGCTGCGGACGCGGCTCGCCAACGGCCTCACCGTGCTCGTGCGCCGCGACGCGTCCGCTCCCGTGGCCGCCGTCGTGACGTACGTGAAGGCCGGCTACTTCGACGAGACCGACGACGTCGCCGGCATCTCGCACGTGCTCGAGCACATGTTCTTCAAGGGCACGCCGACGCGCGGCGTCGGCGAGATCGCCAGGCAGACCAAGGCGAGCGGCGGCTACCTGAACGCGCACACGAGCTACGACCACACCACCTACTACGCCGTGCTGCCGAGCAGCGGCTTCGCGGCCGGGCTGGAGGTGCAGGCCGACGCCTACGCCAACTCCCTCATCGACGCCGGCGAGCTGCGCAAGGAGCTCGAGGTCATCATCCAGGAGGCGAAGCGCAAGGCGGACAACCCGCACGCCGTGGCCGTCGAGACGCTCTACGAGGTGCTCCACGACCGCCATCGCATGCGCCGCTGGCGCATCGGCCACGAGCCGGGGCTCCGCGCGCTCACGCGCGACGCGCTGCTCGCCTTCTATCGCAACTTCTACCGGCCGAGCAACACCATCCTGGCCATCGTCGGCGACGTGGACGTGGAGCGCACGCTGGCCGACGTCGAGCGGCTCTACGGCGCGCTCCCCGACGGCGCGGTGGTGCGCACGCCGGGCCCGGCGGAGCCGGAGCACGCCGACTTCCGCTACCGCGAGTGGACGGGCGACATCGCCCAGACGCAGCTCGCCGCCGGGTGGCGCACCCCCGGCCTGCTGCACCCCGACACCCCGCTGCTCGACGTCGTGGGCGCGGTGTTGGGCAGTGGCCGCGCGTCGCGCCTCTACCGCGCCGTGCGCGAGCGCAAGCTGGCCGCCGCGATCACCGCCTATGACTACACGCCGGATGGCGTCGGCGTCTTCGTGCTGCACGCCGAGACGCCGGTGGACACCGCCGTCGAGGCGGCGCGCGCGACGTGGGCGCAGCTGCGCAACCTGCTGGACGAGGGGGTGGGCGACCAGGAGGTGGAGCGCGCGCGGCGCCTCTTCGAGGCCCGCTGGCTGCGCCGGCTGGAGACGATGGAGGGGCAGGCCAACTACCTGGCCGAGTGGGAGGCGGCGGGCGACTGGCGGCTGGGGGAGCGCTACCTGGAGCGCCTGCTGAGCGCGACCGCGAGCACGGTGGGCGAGGTGGCGCGCCGCTACCTGACGCCCGACCGCGCGGGGCTGGTGGTCTACCGGCCAGCGGGCGCGCCGCGCTTCGCCGCCGACGGCGACGCCGCGCGGGCGCGGCTCCGCGACGCGCCGGCGCTGCCGCTGGCCCCCACCCCCGCGCGGCAGGCCGCGGCGAGCGCGCGCGGCAGCGCGCCGACGCTGGAGTGTCGCGAGGCCGGCGTCCACGTCTACCGCACCGCCGACGGGCTGCCGCTGCTCGTCTGGCCCAAGCCCGGCGCCACCATCACCTATGCCGGCGTCTTCGTGGCCGGCGGCGCGGGGGAGGAGCCGCGGCCCGAGGCGGGGCTCACCAAGCTGCTCACGCGCACCGCGCTCAAGGGCACCGAGCGGCGCACGGCGACGCAGATCGCCGAGGACGCGGAGCTCGTCGGCGCCTCGCTCGGCGGCTCCGTCTCGGCGGACAGCTTCGGCTGGTCGGTCTCGGTGCCGGCGCCGCACACCATCGCCGCCCTCGACCTGCTGGCCGACGTCGTCCAGCACGCCACCATTCCCGAGGAGGCCTTCGAGACGGAGCGCACGATCGCCCTGGCCGACGTCGCCGCGCTGCGCGACGACATGTATCGCCAGCCGATGCGCCTGCTGCTCGACGCGGCGTACGACGGGCATCCGTACGGCACCCCCAGCTCGGGGGACGAGACGTCGCTGGCCGCGCTCACCGCCGACGCCGTCCGCGCCTGGCACGAGCGGCGGGTGCGCGGCGGGCGGGTGGTGGTGGGCCTGGTCGGCGACGGCGACCCGGACGAGCTGGCGGCGCTGGCCGCGCGTCACTTCGCCGCGCTCCGGGAGGGGGAGTGGGCGCCCGGCGTGCCGCCGGTCTGGCCGGCCGCCGGCGCGCAGCGCGTGGAGCCGCGCGACAAGGCGCAGACGGCGCTCGCGCTGGCCTTCCCGGGTCCCGGCCGCCGCGACCCGGCGCGCTTCGCCGCCGAGCTGCTGGCCGGCGTGGCGAGTGGCCTCGGCGGCCGCTTCTTCGAGGAGCTGCGCGACCGGCAGTCGCTGGCCTACACCGTCCATGCACACGCCAGCGAGCGCGTGTTGGGCGGCCTGTTCAGCGCCTACATCGCCACCTCGCCGGAGCAGGAGGAGCGCGCCCGCGTCGGCCTGCTGGGCGAGTTCGCGCGTCTGCGCGAGCAGCCGGTGACGGCCGACGAGCTGCAGCGCGCCAAGACCTACGCCCTGGGCACGCACGCCATCGCCCGCGAGCGCGGCGGCAGCCGGCTGGGGGAGATGGTGGACGTCTGGCTCGCCGGCACCGGGCTGGCGGAGCTGGCGGAATACGAGACGCGCATCGCCGCGGTGACGGTCGAGGACGTGCAGGCGCTGGCCGCGCGCTACTTCGACCCGGCGTGGCGGGTGGAGGGCGTGGTGCGGGGGACCGGGCGGAAGGTCTGAGCGCTCGACGCCGGCCGCGACCTGCCCGCGGCCTGACACCGCCAGGGAGCGGCCGTACCATGGCACGACGTTAGGCGATTCCGCCGGCCGCGGTGCGTGGCTGGCCGACCGGCGGTGAGCGCACGATCCGAACGCGCCACATCCGCCGGGAGTGTGACGAGTCGTGGCTGCGATCCTTCGCACGGAGGCGATCGTGATGCATGCCCGATCCCGCGCCGCCGAATACGGCGTCTCGCGCGTCGCCATGGCGACGATCCGCCTCGCCCCGCTGCTCGCGGTGCTCGCCGCCGTCCCGACCGCCCACGCACAGGTCCAGGCGCGGTCGGAGATCGAGGTCCGGCAGCAGGCGGTGGATCCGAACGTGGCACCGGGCACCCTCACGCTCACCGGCGCCGTGTCCGACGCCGCCGGCCGGCCCGTCGTGGGTGCCGAAGCTCAGGTGGACGGGCGCCGCTCGGCGCTGACGGACACCACCGGCCGCTTCACGCTCCGCGGCGTCCCGTTCGGGCCCGCGACACTCGTCGTGCGGCGCATCGGCTACGAGCGGGCCGCCATGGACGTCGCGCCGACGCAGCCGGGCCTGCGCGTCGAGCTGGCGGTGCGACTCGCCGAGTCGTCGTTCCGGCTGCCCTCGGTGCTGGTGGAAGGGAAGGCCTACGACCAGGGCCTCTGGAAGGCTGGCTTCTACAAGCGCCAGCGCGTGGGCTTCGGCACGTACTTCGATCCCGATTTTCTCGCGCACTACGGCGGCGCCAGCCTGGCCACCCTGGTGCGGGAAGTGCCGAGGGTGCACGTGGAGCGCCATGGCAACCAGGAGTACGCCTATGGTCGCCTCGCCGGCGCCGCGTGCCGCTTGAACGTCTACGTGGACGGTGTGTTCCGGCGTGACGCGATGGCGAGCCAGGGATCTGGGGGCAGGGGCGTCGGGCTGGACGTGCTGCTGCCGAAGGACGAGCTCTACGCGGTGGAGGTCTATCCGACGGTGAACTCCGTGCCCGCGGAGTTCACCCGCATCGGCCCGAGTGCCAACCCCGGCGTGAATCTCAGCAGTCCGGCCCACCGGATTCCGCTCCCCGCCCACATCTACACTGCCGAGCGCAGCAGGCGCGAGAAGGACGGGGAGCTGATCAACAGTGATGCCGCCTGCGGGGCCATCGTGATCTGGACGCGGTACGGCATGGCGTTCCGCGCGGGGAGCGATTCCTCGCGCGCACGCTGACAATCGATGCGTAATCGATCGCACGGTTCCAGCACTTGGGGGAGGGGGGCATGAGACGCCAGCTGGTGCGCATCGTCGTCGCGATCCTGTCTCGCTTCGCACGACCGAGCATCACGGTGGCCATGGTGCTCGCCCTGCCGGCCGTCGCGCCGACGGCCGGCGCGCAGATCCAGGTCCAATCGCAGACGCCGGACTCGAGCGCGGCACCCGGCACCATCACGCTCACGGGAACTGTCCGCGATGCCTCCGGACGCCCGACCGTGGGCGCCGAAGCGCGAGTGGACCAGCGACGAGCGGCGCTGACCGACACGACGGGGCGCTTCCTGCTGCGCAACGTGCCATTTGGCCCGGTGGAGCTCGTCGTGCGGCGGATTGGCTACGAGCGCGCGACACTGGAGCTCGCACCCGAGCAGCCGGGCCTGCGCATCGAGCTGGCCGTGCGACTCACCGAGTCGTCCGTCACACTTCCCTCAGTTCTGGTAGAGGGAAAGGCGTACGATCAGGGACTCTGGGAGGTGGGCTTCTACAAACGCCAGCGCGTGGGTTCCGGCACGTACTTCGACCCGGACTTCCTGCAGCACTACGGTGGTGCCAGCGTGGCCACCCTGGTGCGGGAAGTGCCGCGCATCTACGTGGAGCGATACAACAACCAGGAGTACGCCTACGGCCGGGTCGCCGGTGCCCCGTGTCGGATGAACATCTATGTCGATGGCTTCTTCCGGCGTGATGCCATGCCCGGCTCGAATGGAGACAAGGGGACCGGGCTCGACGTGCTGCTGCCGAAGGACGAGATCTACGCGGTGGAGGTCTATCCGTCCGTGAACTTCGTGCCATCGGAGTTCACGCGCATGGGCCCGAAGGCCGGGCGCCAGCTCTCGACGCCGAGAATCCCGCTCCCGGGCGCGCACCCGCTCCAGGATTCGCGCTGGTCGGTCGATGAGGTCACCAACAACGACGCCGCTTGTGGGGCGGTCGTGATCTGGACACGCCACGGCATGGCGCTCCGCGCCGGGAGCGATTCCGCGCGCACGCCCTGACCCGTCACCGCCTCACACGAGCGTTCCTCGCACGATCCGCCCCCTCGTCGCTCATCGCTCGCCGCTCGCCGCTCGCCGCTCGTCGCTCGTCGCTCACTGCGGCACCGTCTCGTGCAGCGTCCGCACCGCCTCCGCCACCGCGCCGGCCGCGGCCCGCAGCCGACCGCCCGTCACCCGCAGCCCGCTCACCCGCCCGTAGTCCGCCGCGTCCGCCACCACCACGCCACGGATCTGCGGGTGCGCGGTGGCCCACGCCACCAGCCCCCAGAGCGCGTCGCGCTGCCCCTGCTCGCCGTGCGCCAGCGGGTAGGCGGCGGCGCGGAAGATCCAGTGCGGCTTCGGCGCGCGCCGCGGGTCCGCGGCGCGCAGCCAGCGCTCGGCCGCGTCGAGGCGCGCGGCCAGCGAGAGCCCGCCGTCGAACGACGGCGCGAGGCTGAAGCCCACCACCTCGATCGGCGAGCCGCGATCGGCCGCCCAGGCGTAGAGCGCGCTGTCGCGCGCGCCGAAGCTCGCCACGCTCACGCCCACCTGCGTGCGCGGGCGGTCCTCGTTCACCGCCCGGGCGGCCGCCGTCAGGTAGCGCTGCCACGCCGCCAGTGGCAGCTCGCCCAGGGCGCGTGCGCCGGCGCCGTAGGGCTCCACGGCGGGGAGCACGATGTCCGGCCGCAGCCGCCGCACGACGCGCCGCAGGGCGGCGATCTGGGCGGCCGCGTAGCGCTCCGGCGACGCCGCGTAGCGGGCGCGCGCGTCGTCCGGGTAGCCGAGGGCGATGACGATGCGCGTCGAGTCGCGTCGCACGTCGTCCAGGATGTGGGCCACCGAGTCGAGCGAGGCGAGCGTCGCCGCCTCGGGCGCGAGCGTGAGGCTCACCGCGTCGGCGTCGAGCGAGTCGAGCAGCGCCAGGTCGTTGGTCACCACCTGCTCGCTGGGCGGGCGCTCCAGCGTGGGGAAGAGGTGGAGCCCCACCTCCAGGTCGCCCGCCGGGCGCTCCTGCAGCCGCGCCTCGCCGAAGGGGGCGAAGGCGCGCACCGCGCGCACCGCGCGCGGGTACTCCACCAGCAGCACCAGCCCCGCCCACGCTGCCACGACCACGGCCAGCACGCCGCGCACCGTGGCCGTGAGCCGCCAGCGCGCCGGCGCGACGGGGGCGATGAGTGGCGCCGCGAGCGTCAGCGGCGACCAGAGCGCCGGCTCGCCGAGTAGCGTCCCGATGGCCCCGGCCTGGGCGGCGCTCAGCGCCACCAGCCAGGGCGGGGCGTGCCCGCCGCGCAGCGTCGCGTAGCGCGCCACGGCGACCGCCGTCGTCACCAGGTCGTAGAGCAGGAAGGGGAGCCCCACCGCCGGCGTCACGTAGCGGCGCGCCACGGCGTACAGCACCTGCACCGCGCAGAGCGCGTTCACCACCGGCCACAGCCAGGCGATGGCCTGCACGGCGTGGCCGCTGAGCAGCGACGGGGCGGCCGCGGCGGCGAGCGCCGCCGGCACGACGAGCAGGCCGGCCAGGGCGCTCAGCAGGGCGAGGGGACGGGGCGCCGCACGCTGCCGCGCGATGCGGCCGGCGAGCTGGACGTCCCAGAGCAGGATGACCGCCGTCAGCGCCCAGTAGGCCGGCGGCAGCAGGTGCGTCATCCGCGCCGGCGCTGCTCGCTCCGCACCTCGCGCGCCGGCAGGCGCCGGGTGAACACGTCGAGCGCCTTGCGGCCGTCGTGCGTGGCCAGCGAGAGCACGTCCAGCAG
>DASTRO010000295.1:0-6160 GCA_035761165.1 Gemmatimonadaceae bacterium
GGCGCGTACGCGTACGCGCGCTTCACCGGGATCAAGCGGCCGACGAAGGACTTCGACATCTTCGTCCGCCCGGAGGACGTGGCGCGGGCGCTGGAGGTGCTGGGCGCGGCCGGCTTCACCACCGAAGCCACCTTCCCGCACTGGCTGGCCAAGGCCGGCCGCGGCCTCAACTTCGTCGACATCATCTTCAGCTCGGGCAACGGCGTGGCCCGCGTCGACGACGAGTGGTTCGCGCACGGCGTGCCGGGCGAGGTGTTCGCCCTCAACGTGCTGCTCACCCCGGCCGAGGAGATGCTCTGGTCGAAGGCGTTCGTGATGGAGCGCGAGCGCTACGACGGCGCCGACGTCATCCACCTGCTGCACGCGCGCGGCCCGCACATGGACTGGGAGCGTCTGGTCCGCCGCTTCGGACCGCACTGGCGGATCCTCTTCGTGAACCTGGTGCTCTACGGCTTCGTCTACCCGGGCGACCCGCTCCCCTGCCCCGCCTGGGTGATGGAGGAGCTGCAGCGGCGGCTGTCGGAGGAGCTGGCGCGGGAGCCGAGCCGCGACCGGCTCTGCCGCGGCCCGATGCTCTCGCGCGAGCAGTACCTCACCGACACGCTGGACCGCGGCTACCAGGACGCGCGGCAGCAGCCGCACGGCGCGATGACGGCGGACGAGATCCGGCAGTGGACGGCGGCGATCACGTCGCGGAAGTGAGCGCGACGACGTGGCCACCGGCGTCGGCGGCCACGACGGCGAGGATCCCCCTCAGCCGACGGCGGCTGCGGTCGCCGGCACCCCGCCGAAGCGCCGCTCGCGCCCGGCGAACTCCATCACCGCCCGCGCCAGCTCGGCCCCCGCGAAGTCCGGCCACAGCCGCGGCGTGAACCAGAGCTCCGCGTATGCGCACTCCCAGAGCAGGAAGTCGCTCAGTCGCTGCTCGCCGCCGGTGCGGATGAGCAGGTCGACGTCGGGCACCGGCGCGGTGTCGTGGCAGGCGGCGGCGAGCGCCGCCGCGAACTCGTCGCGCGACACCGGCCCGCGCCGCCCGTGGAGCAGCGTCGCGGCCTGGGTGATCGCGTCGCGGGACGAGTAGTCGACGGCGACGCGCAGATGCATGTCGCGGCCACCCGCCGTGGCTCGCTCGGCGCCCTCGATGGCGCGGACGAGTGACGCCGGCAGCCGGTCGCGCCGGCCGACGATGGTGAGCCGGATGCCGTTGCTCACGCAGCGCGCCGTCTCCGCGGCCAGGTAGCGGCGGAAGAGGCGCATCAGCGCCGCCACCTCGCCCCCGGGCCGCTTCCAGTTGTCGCCGGAGAAGGCGTAGAGGGTGAGCGTCCCGATCCCGAGCCGCCGCGCCTCCTCCACGATGCGGCGCGCGGTGCGCGCCCCGGCCACGTGTCCTGCGGTGCGCGCGCGGCCGCGCGCCTGGGCCCAGCGGCCGTTGCCGTCCATGATGATGGCGACGTGCAACGCCGCCAACGAGATGCTCTGCGTCATGTCGTACGTGAGGAGTCCGGCGCGGCCGCGGCGCTCAGGAGCGCTCGCGGGTGGCCGTGATCAGGGCTTCCATGTGGTCGAGATAGCGCTCCAGGGCCTGACGACCCGCGGCCGTCAGGCGATACTCGGTGCGCGGCACGCGTCCCTCGAAGCTCTTGGTGCACTCGATGTAGCCCGCTTCCTCGAGTTTGCGGGCGTGCACGCTGAGGTTGCCGTCGGTGGTGTGCATCAGCTTCTTGAGGTCGCTGAAGCTGAGCACGTCGTTGACGGCGAGCGCGCTGACGATGCCGAGGCGGAGCCGCTCGTGGATGAGCCGGTCGAGCTCCGCCGGCACCCGCTCGACGACGTCGCCGCGCACGCGGCCGAGCGGGCGCTCGTCGCCGGCAGGCTTGTCTCGTCCGGCACGGCGCGGCACGGCGGGCCCCGGCTTAGCCACCGTGGCTCCGGGCGATGGCGATGCCGAAGCCCACGTGCAGGCCGGCGAAGCCGAGGAGCATCAGCACGTGCGCCACCTGAGGCGGGGCGAAGAGCGCCGCCGCGCCGAGGAGGAAGAAGCAGCCGCCCATCGCCGGGACGACGCGCACCGAGAAGGCGCCGGCGGCCAGCACGGCGGTGCCGTAGAGGAGCAGCCAGGTGCCGGGGAGCAGCGCCGCCTGCCCGGAGCGGACGAGCACCACCGTGAGCAGCGCGCCGACGAGCATGGGCGGGGAGAAGGCGAGGACGAACTTGCGCCCCGGCCCGGAGAGCAGCGGCATGCCCGCCCGGCGCGCCTTGCGCACGGTGGCCCAGACGGAGATGGCCACCGAGCCGACGAGCGCGCCCATCCACGCCGCCAGCCAGCGCGGGGAGTTGGCGTCGAACTCGGCCACCAGGGCGGCCACCAGCGCCAGGCCGCCGGTGGCGCACATCGCCCATCCCGAGACGGCGGTGAACGAGCCCGCCCGCTCCATCGTCTCGCGGATGAAGCGGAGGTTGTCCATCGCGCGCGCGTGGAGCGCGGGCGGATCCTCGACCGGAGTGAGGCGGAGTGGCGGCACGGAGCTCATGGGCGCCGAAGATGGCGGCGCGCGCAGTTCATGTCAAGTACTTCATGCTGTAAAGTCCCTCCCCCGCCGGAACCAGCGGCGCCCGCCGCTGGCCCCACCACATCAGGCGGGCGTGGCGTCGGACAGCGTCGAGGTCCCACCCCCGGTCGCCGTCGTCGGCGGCGGCAGCGGATCGCTGGCCGGGAAGGTCTGCTCCACCATCTGATCCAGCTGCGACTCGTCCGCCGCGCTGGCGAAGGCCGAGACCAGTCGCTCGCAGAACTGGGGCAGGTCGTCGGGCTTGCGGCTCGTGATGAGCTTCTGGTCCACCACCACGGCCTTGTCCACCCAGTCCCCGCCGGCGTTCCGGATGTCGGTCTTGAGGCTCGGCCACGAGGTGAGCGTGCGCCCCTTCACCAGCCCCGCCTCCACGAGCAGCCAGGGCGCGTGGCAGATCGCGCCCACCGGCTTGTCGGCCTCCACGAAGTCGCGCACGAACTGCACGGCCTTCTCGTTCGTGCGCAGCTGGTCCGGGTTCGCCACGCCGCCCGGCAGGACCAGCGCGTCGAAGTCGAGCGGCGAGGCGCTCGCGAGCTCGCGGTCCACGCGGATCTCCTGCCCCTTGTCCAGGTGCTGGAAGGCCTGGATGCTCCCCGCCTTCGGCGCCACGACGAAGACCGCCGCGCCCGCCGCCCGCAGCGCCTGCACCGGCTCGGTCAGCTCCACCTGCTCCACCCCGTCGGTGGCGAGCACGGCCACGCAGCGCCCCTCCAGCGGCTTGCGATCACGCTCGCTCATCGCCCGCACCCTCGTCACCCTCGCTCTCGCCGCGCTCCACGGCCTGGTCGTGCTGCCGCTGCGCCGTGCGCGCCTTCATCTCCGCCAGCGCCGGATTGTCCTCGTGACGCGGGATCAGCGACTCGCGCTCCTCGGCGCGCTCCTGCGCGAACTTCTCCTTCTCCTGCTCGCCGATGTTCAGGCTCGTGCGGCGGTCCTTGTAGTCCGTGGCACCGGCCTCGCCGGGGTCGATCTGATATTGATCGGGCCGCTTGCCGCCCATGCGCTCCTCCGGATGCGTGTCCCCCGTCCTGCAGTCAGGAATCGTGCCCGGCCAGCCCCCGCCGCCCGGCGCCTCTCCCCGGCTCGAGGGGGCGGGTCCATATTCCGGGCGTGCCCATCCTCCCCCTCTTCGGCCACACCACGCTCGCCGGGCGGCTCGAGCGCGCGGCGCGCGAGCACCGCCTGCCGGCCAGCCTGCTCCTCCACGGCCCGGCCGGCGTCGGCAAGCAGCGGCTCGCCCTCCGCCTCGCCCAGACGCTGCTCTGCACCGCCCCGGAGGCGCCGTGCGGGCAGTGCCAGAGCTGTCGCTTCGCGCTGGAGCTGACGCACCCCGACCTGCACTGGTACTTCCCGCGGCCGCGCCTTCGCGACGCGGATCCGTCCGCCGACGAGGTGGAGGCCGACTACGCCGAGGCGCGAGCGGAACGGGCGCGCGCCCACGGGCTCTACCCCGCGCCCTCCGGGAGCGAGGGACTCTACGTCGCCACCGTCCGTGCGATGCTCCAGCAGGCCGCCCGCTCGCCTGCCCTCGGCCGGCGCAAGCTGTTCGTCGTCGGCGATGCCGAGCGAATGGTGCCGCAGGAGGGCTCGGAACAGGCGGCGAACGCGTTCCTGAAGCTGCTCGAGGAGCCCCCGGCCGACACGACGCTCATTCTCACCTCGAGCGAGCCGGGGGCGCTGCTCCCGACCATCCGCTCGCGCGTCGTCGCATTGCGCGTCGCGCCGCTACCCGCGACGGAGGTGCGGGAGTTCCTGCGGCACGAGGCGGTCCGGATCCGGCTGCCCGACGCGCCCGGCGCGGAGGAGGCGCGGCTGCGGCTGGCCGCGGGGTGCCCGGGACGCCTTCTGGAGAGTGCCGAGCAGGGGGGCGGCCTGGAGGTGGCGCGACGCCTGATGGAGGCGGCGGAGAGCGGCAGCCGCGCGCGGTGGCTGCGCGCGGCTGCCGGTCTCGGCGCCGGCCGGGCGCGGGGGGGCTTCGCCAGCGCGCTGGAGGCGCTCACCGTGCTGCTGCACCAGCAGGTCCGCGCCGCCGTGGAACGTGGGGATGAGGCTCGCGCCGTGCGCCTGGGGGGGACGCTCGGCGCGGTGGAGGAAGCCAAGGCGCGCGCCCGGGGCAACGTGAACCCTCAGCTCGCGGGGAGTGTCCTTCTCCGGGAGCTGGCCCGCGCGGTGCAGTAGGGTCGGCCGGTGAGCTCGACCGAGGACCGGCCGCTCCGGGACGCCGAGGGTGGGAACGGAGAGAAAGGGGCGGACGGCGCAGAGGGCGTGACGGAGCTGCCGCAGCTGACGCACGTCGACGCGGCGGGGGCGGCCCGCATGGTGGACGTGTCGCACAAGCGCGACACGGTGCGGGAGGCGCGCGCCGGCGGGGCCATCCGGATGAAGCCGGAGACGCTGGCGGCGATCCGGGCGCAGGCGGTGTCCAAGGGGGACGTGATCGCGGTGGCGCGCACGGCCGGCTTCCTGGCGGCCAAGCGCACCCCGGAGCTGATTCCGCTGTGTCACCCGATTCCGTTGTCCGGCATGGAGATCGACATCCGGCCGGACGACGCGCTGCCGGGCCTGCGGGTGGAGGCGACGGTCCGGAGCACCGGGAAGACGGGGGCCGAGATGGAGGCCTTGACAGCTGTAAGCCTGTGTCTTCTCACGATTTACGACATGGTCAAGGGGGTGGACCCGGCCATGGAAATGGGCTATATTGCAGTGTTATCCAAAACCGGAGGCAAGAGCGGATCCTGGCAGCGCGCTGAGTCGTAGCAGCTACGCTGCTGCCGGCGGGCGGTGAAGTCCGACCGTCCAGCTTCACCACAGCCAAGGAACTCTATGCATGATCTGCGCGGCACCTACGTGCACCGCGGCGATCTGAAGCGCCGTCGAGAGCGCGTCAAGCGCACCATCATGGGCCTCGCCTGCTGCACGGCGGCGCTCGTCGTCTACGAGAATCAGCAGGTCGGCGAGGCGAGTGCGGCGGATGCCGCCAGCACCGCCGCGGCGCACGCCGCCAACGCCCACCAGCGCCTTGCCCGGACGCGCGGCCAGGTAGCCCTGGCCAACGAGCAGCTGGAGCGCTGGAACCAGATCTTCTCGTACTCCAATCGGTACAACATCGGCGCCCAGCTGGCCGGCGCCATCCACGACATCGCCATCGACGAGGGGCTCGAGCCGGAGCTCGCCTTCCGTCTGGTGCGTACCGAGAGCGAGTTCCACGAGCACGCCACCAGCCACGTCGGGGCCGTCGGCCTGACGCAGGTCATGCCGGCCACCGCGCGCTACTTCGACAAGAGCATCACGCGCGAGAAGCTGTACGACCGGGAGACCAACCTGCGGATCGGCTTCCGCTACCTGCGCGCGCTGATCCGCGAGTACCACGGCGACGTGCGCCTGGCGCTGCTGGTCTACAACCGCGGCCCGGTCGCCGTGGAGCGCCTGCGCCGTGCCGGCGAGGACCCCTCCAACGGGTACGATCGCAAGGTGCTGGCGGGCTACGAGGGTGACGGCGTCGTGAACTGACGCCCGGCGCGCTGCCAGCGCGGAGCCGGAAAGAGCAGCGGGGTGGGTGGCGCATCGCCACGCTCCCCGCTGCTCGTTCC
>DASTRO010000296.1:0-37416 GCA_035761165.1 Gemmatimonadaceae bacterium
TCGCCGTCTGCCTCATGCCGTTCGCGATGAACGAAGCGACGCAGTTCATCAATCCCACCAAGTCGCTCGAATATATGGCGACCGGCCGCGAAATCATTTCCACGGCGGTCCCGGACGTGATCTCGAATTTTGGCTCCGTCGTGAAAGTTGCTCCATCGCACGACGACTTCATCCGCCTTTGCCGCCAGGCCGTGGAGCAGCCCGATCAGAAGGCAATCGAACGAGGGCTGAAGATGGCTTCAGAAAACTCGTGGGAATCCATCGTCAACAAACTCGAACAACACATCCGCGATGTGCTGGTTCGAAACAACGGTGAGATGCGGACGGCGGCTTAGGGCCGCCGTTTTCATTTCCAGGAGGTGCAGCATGTTTGATTACCTGATCGTGGGGGCGGGCTTCGCCGGGAGCGTTCTGGCGGAAAGACTGGCGCGCGGTTGCAATAAAAAGGTTCTGCTCGTGGACCGGCGCCAGCACATCGGCGGCAATGCCTACGACTGTTTCGATGATCATGGAATCCTCGTTCACAAATACGGGCCGCACATTTTCCACACCGCCTCGAGGGAGGTGTTCGATTACCTGAGCCGGTTCACGGAGTGGCGCCAGTACCAGCACAAGGTGCTGGCCAGCGTGGATGGCCAGCTCGTCCCGATTCCCATCAACCTCGAAACCATCAACCGCCTTTACGGACTGAACCTGAATTCATTCCAGCTCGACCAATGGTTCGCGGAACGCGCCGAAAAAATCGAGGTCTGCCGCACGAGCGAGGACGTCGTCGTCAGCAAGGTGGGGCGCGAGCTTTACGAAAAATTCTTCCGCGGCTACACGCGCAAGCAATGGGGGCTCGATCCATCGGAGCTGGACGCGCAAGTGACGGCGCGCGTGCCGACGCGCACCAACCGCGACGACCGCTACTTCGGCGACACCTACCAGGCGATGCCGCGGCACGGCTTCACGCGGCTCTTCGAGCGCATGCTCGACCACCCCGACATCCAGCTCCTGCTCAATGCCGACTACCGCGACGTCGCCGACCTGATCCCGCACCGGGCGGTGATCTACACGGGCCCGATCGACGAGTTCTTCGACTACCGCTACGGCCGGCTCCCGTACCGCTCGCTCGAGTTCCGGCACGAGACGCTGGACGTGGAGTGGCACCAGCCGGTGGCGGTGGTGAACTACCCGAACGAGCACGAGTACACGCGCGTCACCGAGTTCAAGTACCTCACCGGCCAGACGCACCCACGCACGAGCATCGTCTACGAGTACCCGCGCGCCGAGGGCGACCCGTACTACCCCATCCCCCGTCCCGAGAACGCGGAGCTGTACCGGCGCTACAAGGCGCTCGCCGACGAGACGCCGGGCGTCTGGTTCGTGGGGCGGCTGGCGACGTACCGCTACTACAACATGGACCAGGTGGTGGCGCAGGGGCTGGCGACGTTCGCGCGCATCATGGGGATGAAGGACACGGGCCAGGCGGTGGCGGACGACGTCGTCGGGCGCGCCGAGCCGGAGGAGGCAGCCGGCCCGGTGCAGCCCGCCGCGTCATGAGGGGATCGATCGACCCGGTGGACGGCCGCGCCGCGGGCGCAGCGCGCGCCGCGCGCGCTGCGCCATGCCCGCCCCGGCAGCCGCCTCGCGCCCACTCGCCTCGCGCCGGGCTCTCCCGCCGGGGCTCTCGCACCCGGGCGGGCATCGCGACAGAGTCGCGCCGTGGGGGCGCCCTCGGCCGGCGGAAGGGAACCTTCTGAACACCGGCGGAGGACACCCCCACCACTCCCGGACAGGAGATCCGACCCGCTTCCTGCTCCCTGCTTCCTGCTCCCTGCTCCCTGCTCCCTCTCTCACTCGACCCGCAGCGCCTCGCTCGGATCCACCCGCACCGCGCGCCGCGCCGGCGCCAGCCCGGCGAGCAGCGCCACCGCGAGCAGCACCACCGCCACCGCGGCGTAGGTCAGCGGGTCGCGCGGCGAGACGCCGAAGAGGAGCGGCTCCACCCAGCGCGCGGCGGCCCAGGTGAGCAGCGCGCCGATGGCGATGCCGAGCGTCACCGCGCGCACCCCCTCGCCGAGCACCGTGCGCGCGAGCTGGCCGGCGCCGGCGCCGAGGGCCCGGCGCACCCCCATCTCGTGCGTCCGCTGGCTCACGTGGTAGGCGATCACGCCGTAGAGCCCCACCGCGGCGATGACGAGTGCGAGCGCGCCGAAGGCGACGAACATCGTCGCGCCGAGCTGCCACGAGCGCACCGAGGGGTCCACCAGCTCGCTCATCGGCGCGACGTTGGCGTAGGCATCGCCGGGGAGCTCCGCCTGCAGGGCGGCGCGGATCGCCGGCACCGCCGCCGCCGGCTCGCCGCGCACCCGCGCGAGGAGGGCGAAGACGTTGGAGCCGCGGCGGCTGGGACGCTGGGTCTCGGGAACCCAGTACTGCAGCGTGGAGTCCGTGGTGAGCTCGCTCTGCACCACGTTCTGCGCCACGCCCACGATGGTGGCGCAGGGCATGGTGTCCTCGTCCACCCGCAGGCAGCGGCCGACCGCACCACCGCGCGGCCAGATCGCCCGCGCCATGGCCTCGCTCACCACCATCACCGGCGACGTGCCGACCGCGTCGCGCGCGTCGAGCGCGCGGCCCTGCAGGATGCGCGCGCCGGTCGTCGCGAAGAAGTCCGTGCCGACGGCGTTGAAGTACATGTCGCCGGCTCGCGGCACGCTGTCGCGCGCCTCGGTGAACAGATCCAGCGTGATGTTGCGCTGGAAGGCGAGCGAGAGCGACGTCGTCGCCCGCTCCACCTCGGGCAGCGCGCGCAGCCGCGCCAGCAGCTGCGCATCCAGCGCGGCGCGCGCCTCGGCGCCCTCGGGCGCCGCGCCGCGCCAGTCGATGGTGGCGTACACCAGGCGGTCGGTGTCGAGCCCGAGGTCCACGGTGCGCGCGTTGTGCAGGCTGCGCACGAAGAGGCCCGCCCCCACGAGCAGCACCACGGAGAGCGCGGCCTGCGTGACGAGCAGCGCGCCGCGCAGCCGCGCCCGCCGCCCGCCGCCCTCGCGCGCCCCGGCCTTCAGCGTGGCCGCGAGATCCGGTCGGCTGGCCTGGAGCGCCGGGACGAGCCCCGCCAGCAGGCCGGCGACGACGGCGGCGGCGGCCGTGAAGGCCAGCACGCGTGCGTCGTACAGCTCGCCGTGCACGCCGACGTCCGGGAGCAGCACCGCGTACAGCAGCGAGCCTCCCCACTGCGCGAGCACCAGTCCCACGACGGCGCCGGCCAGCGCGAGCAGCACGCTCTCCAGCACCAGCTGCCCCACCAGGCGCCGGCGCCCCACGCCCAGGGCGAGCCGCACCGCGATCTCGCGCCGCCGCTCCAGCCCGCGCGCCAGGAGCAGGTTGGCGTCGTTGGCGCAGGCCACGAGCAGCACGACCCCCGCCACGCCGGCCAGCCAGAGGCTCACGCGCGCGCTGGCGCTCCGCTGCGGGCCCCGCTGCTCCAGCGCCGGCGCGACGAGCACCCGCGGCCGGGCCGCCGCGGCCCGTTGCGCGTCCAATTGCTCGGCCAGGCTGCGCGCCCACGCCACGCTGAACACCGCCGCCGCCTGCTCCGCGCTCACCCCCGGCTTCAGCCGCGCCACCGGCTCGATCCAGCTGAAGTTGTGCTGCGTGGCCCACTCGGCGGGGAGGCCGAACTCGCCGCGGATGCTGGTGGCCGGCTGCCAGACGTCCACCTCGCGCAGGTCGAGCGCCGCGAAGCCCGGCGGCGCCACGCCGACCACCGTGTAGTCGTTGGATTGCACGTGCACGGTGCGGCCGATCACGCCGGGGTCGCCGCCGAAGCGCCGCTGCCAGAGTCCGTAGCCCAGCACCACCACCCGTGCGCCGTCGGGCGGTCGATCCTCGGCCTCGCCGAAGAAGCGGCCCAGCACCGGGCGCACGCCGAGCAGCGGGAAGAGCGACGCGGTGGCGTAGGCGCCGCGCACGCGCTCGGCGTCGTCGCCACGACCGAGGAGGAACTCGTCCGCCAGGTAGCCGGCCACGTCGGCCACCGCGCGCCCGCCGTCGCGCAGCTCCAGCAGGCGCCGATAGCTGATGTTGGCCGTCGTCCGCTCGCCGCCGTCCTCGTCCCACTGTCGCAGGTAGAGTCGGCTCACGCGCTCCGGCGCGACGACGTGCGGCGGTGGCCGCAGCAGCAGGCGGTCGATGACGCCGAACATCACCGCGTTGGCGGCGATGCCGGCGGCCAGGGTGAGCACGGCCACCACGGCGAAGCCGGGCTGGCGCCGCAGCTGCCGCAGCGCGAAGCGCAGGTCGTGGCCGATCGCCTCCAGACGTTCCCGCCGTCGCATGCGTCCCTCCCGTCGTCGTGTGCTCTCGCGCAGCGCGCGGCGCGTGCGCTCCAGGTCGCCGAAGCGCGCCTCCGCCGCACGCCGCGCTTCGGCCGTGCTCAGGCCGAGCCGCGCCAGCTGCTCGGCGCGCGCCTCGAGGTGGAAGTGGATCTCGTCGTCCACCTCCGTCGCGATCTGCCGTCGCGAGCGGCGCGGAAAGCGGAAGACGCGGCCGAGGGGGCCCATGACGCGCGGCGCGGAGCGCCCTCAGGCCGTCTGCAGCAGGCGCGTGACGGCGCGCGCGTAGCGCTCCCACATCGCCGTCTCGGCGGCGAGGTGCTGGCGCCCCTTGCGCGTCATGCGGTAGAACTTCGCCCGCCGGTTGTTGTCGGTGACGCCCCACTCCCCCTCGATGAGGGCGCGCTCCTCCATGCGGTGCAGCGCCTGGTAGAGCGCGCCGTCCTCGACGGCGAGGTCGCCCGCCGTCCCCTGCTCGATCCAGGCGGCGATGCCGAAGCCGTGCATCGGGCCCCAGCTGAGCGCCTTGAGGACGAGGACGTCGAGCGTGCCCTTCAGCAGTTGGAGCGACTCGGCCATGGACTGAGACTCTTCGGGTTAGACTCTCTGGTGAGCGCCACGATACGGTGCTCGGCGGGATCCGTCAAGCCGGGTCATCCCCTCACAGCCCCATCCGCCGCACCAGCGCCGCGAAGCGCGGGTGCCCGCGCATCGGGTCCATGAGCGGGTTCACCCGCACGTAGCACAGCCAGCCACGCCGCTCCTCGCAGGCGCGCTCGGCCCAGTCGAGCGCGCGCTCCACCTCGCCGAGGCCGAGCAGGACGGTGGCGAAGGAGACCGGGGAGACGTACTCGCGCGCGGCGTGCGCCTCCAGGTCCGCCAGGACGCCGCGTGCCTCCGCCACGCGGCCGCCCCGCGCCAGCGCGTAGCCCAGCGTCGCCTGCGTGTACGTTCCCGCGCCGGGGAGCGCCACGGCGTCCTCCAGCACGTGCACCGCCTCCGACGGCGCACCGTCCAGCGCGAGCACGAGCCCCAGCGTGCGGTACGTCTCCTCGGCGTTCGGGTTCATGGTGATCGCGCGCTCCAGGTGGTGGCGCGCCTGGTCGTAGCGCCGCGCGTAGTGGTGCACCCACGCCAGCGCGCGCCGCGCCGACACCGAGCCGGGGTCGAGCTCCACCGCCGTGTGCGCCTCCACCAGCGCGTCGCCCTCGGCGCCGCGGGCGGCGAGGAGGAAGGCGTACCACTGGTGCGCCGAGCCGTAGCGCGGGTCGAGGTCGATGGCCCGCCGGAACTCGTGCTCCGCCGCCGCCCAGTCCCAGTCGTGGATGAAGAGGCTCCAGGCCAGCGACGCATGTGCCTCGGCCAGCGTGTCGTCGAGCGCGATGGCGCGCCGCGCGTACGCCGTGGCCGCCTCGAAGCCGGCGGCCACCGGGATGCTGCGGTAGTCCGCCTCGAGGGCGTAGCAGTCGGCCAGGCCGGCATAGGCCCGCGCGTAGCCGGGATCCTCGGCGATCGCCTGCTCGAAGTAGCGGATCCCCGCCACCACGCCCTCCTGCGTGCGCCGGTTCCACTCGAAGCGTCCCTGCAGGTAGAGACGGTACGCGCGCGCGTTCGCCGTCTGCGGCCGCGCCGGCGGCGGGGCCAGATCGGCGAACGACGTCGCACGCAGCGTGTTCACGATGGTCCGCGCGATCTCGTCCTGCACGGCGAGCACGTCGTCGAGCTGCCGGTCGTAGCGCTGCGACCAGAGCAGCCGGCCGTCGTCGGTGGAGGTGAGCTGGGCGGTCACGCGCAGCTGGTGGCCGGCGCGGCGCACCGTGCCCTCGAGCACCACCGTGCTGTCGAGCAGCGCGCCGATGGCGCGCACGTCCTGCGGCTTCCCCTTGAGCGCGAACACCGACGTGCGCGACGCGACGCGGAGCCCCTCCACCTTGGCCAGGGCGTCGATCAGCTCGTCGGTGATGCCGTCGCTGAGGTACTCGTTCGCCGGGTCGGGGCTGGCGTTGACGAAGGGGAGCACGGCGATGCTGCGCGTGGCGTACGAGGGCACACGGCCGCGCGGCGGCTCGGCCTGCAGCTCGGCGACGAAGTCGGCCACGGTGGCGAAGCGCTGCGCCGGGTCCTTGGCCAGCGCGCGCGCGACGGCCGCGTCGACGCGCTCCGGCACCTCGGGGCGCAGCGTGCGCACGCGACGCGGCGGCTCGGCCACGTGGCGGGCGATCGTCGCCCGCGCCGACGGTCCGCGGAAGGGCGGCTCGCCGACGAGCATCTCGAAGAGGACGCAGGCGAGCGCGTAGATGTCGCTGCGCGCGTCCAGATCCTGCTCGCCGCTGGCCTGCTCGGGGCTCATGTACTCCGGCGTCCCCACCACGAAGCCCGCCCCGGTCACCAACGCGCCGCCCTCACCAGGAAGGGTGCCGGCCGTGCACGACGCGCGGGCGACGCCGAAGTCGGCGAGCAGGGCGAGGCCGTCGGCGAAGAGGATGTTCTCCGGCTTCACGTCGCGATGAACGAAGCCGGCGCGGTGCACGTGGCCGAGCCCCGCACCCACGTCGGCGCTGATGCGCAGCGCATCCGTCACGGGCAAGGGGCCCCGGCGGAGGAGGTCGCGCAGCGATCCGCCGGGCAGGTAGGCCGAGACGTAGTAGAGGAGCCCGTCGCTCTCGCCGGAGTCGATGAGGGGGACGAGGTGCGGGTGCGACAGCCGCGCGGCGATACCGATCTCGCGCAGGAAGCGCTCGGCGCCGAGCATGGGCGCGAGCTCGGGGCGCAGCACCTTGATGGCCACCTGCCGGCCGTGCTTCAGCTCGTCGGCGAGGTAGACGGTGGCCATCCCGCCATGGCCGAGCTCGCGCGCGATCGCATACCGGCCGGCGAAGAGGGGCTGGGCGGAGAGGAGGGAATCCGGCTGGGGCATCGGCGGCGGGGCGCGGGAGCGACGGCTTCGCCTCAATGATGCACCGCGCGGACGCCGCCGCAACGCCGGCCGATGATGACGAGGCCGCTAGTCGCGCCGCATCACGTGGATCGCCCACCCGGTCGCCGCGCCGATGTCGCCCCTCACGTCCCCGCGTACCATTCGTAGCCCCGGTCGCTCCAGTAGCCGCCGTTCCGCTCCGCCATGAAGACGACGCGCGTCAGGTACTTGGTGCACTTGTAGCCCAGCTTCACGGGCGAGTGCAGGCGCGCCGGCGCACCGTAGGCCGGCGGCAGGTAGCGGCCGTCGCGCGCGTAGGCGACGAGGGTCTGCGGGTGCGTGGCGCTCTCCAGGTCCCAGCTCTCGTGGTAGTCCGCATCGAAGCTCTGGAAGTCCACGTACTGCGCCTCCGGGCGCGCGCCGGCCAGCCGCGCCAGGTCGCGCACGCGCACCCCCCACCAGGTGGCGACGGCGGTCCACCCCTCCACGCAGTAGTGGTTGACGCGCTGCTGCACGGCGGGGAGCCGCACGAGGTCGTCGAGCGAGAGGCGCAGCGGCCGCTCGACGAGGCCGGCGATCTCGAGCCGCCAGGGGCCACGCCGCCGCTCGTCCCACACCGGCACGTGGCGCGAGATGTGGTAGGCCGGGAAGCTCCGGCCGGCGATCCGCGCCGCACGCGGCGCGTGGTCCATGCTCGTGTGGCGCAGGAGCCAGCGCTCCACGTGCTCGTTGGCGCGCTCCGCCAGCTCCAGCAGGCCGCGCGCCGAGCGCGGCCCGAACGAGTTGCAGCCAGCGAGGAGCGCGGCGGCCAGCGCCGATCCGCCGGCGGCGAGGAAGCGCCGGCGCTCCAGCGGCCCGAGTGGCGACGTGCGCCCGGCCAGCCCGAGCGGCGCGCCCCGGTCGAGGGCTTCGAGCCGCGCGGCGGCGTCGTCCAGCAGGCGCGCGGCGGCATCCGGGTGGCGGCGCGGCGTCATGCGTCCTCCTCGCGCCGCTCGGCGGGGGCCTCGGCGCCCGTGGGCGGCGGCGCGGGCGAGCTGCGCCAGCGCGGCAGCAGATGGTGGAAGGGGCGCGCGTTGCGGGCCTCCGGGGCCAGGGTGGGGTCGTAGCCGCCGGTGATCATGCCGCGCAGGCTGTACGGATCCACCGCCAGCACCATGAAGACGTGGCCGACGGCGAGGACGACGAGCGCCAGCATGGCGAGGAAGTGCCAGTAGCGCGCCCACACGTAGCCGCCGAAGAGCGCGGTGAGCCAGCCGAGCGACACCGGCTTCCAGATGGCCAGCCCGGTGAGCACGAGGACGACGCCGACCACCGGCATGCTGAAGTAGGCCAGCTTCTGCAGTGCGTTGTGCTTCCCCTGCCGCGGGTGGTCGCGCCGCGCGAGGGTGTAGAACTTCACCATCTCCCAGGCGTCGCGGGCGTCGCCGCGCCGGGGCACGAGATCGCGCCACTCGCCGTGCAGGTAGACGAAGCCGAGGTAGACGAGCCCGGTGAGGGCGAGCACCCACATCATGGCGAAGTGCCAGTTGCGCGCGCCGGCCAGCCAGCCGCCGAAAGTGAGCCAGGCGGGCACCGGTCGCCCCTCCAGCGGATAGCAGCAGAAGCTCTCGCCGCGTCGGTGGAAGGCGGGATACGCGTTGAAGATGCGCAGCCCGCTGCCGACCATGACGGCGACGGCGAGCACGTTCACCCAGTGGGTCGTGCGGACGATCCAGTGGTGGCGCGGGGGATGGCGGGGCGCGGCGGAGCCGGGCGGCGGCGAGGCGGCCGGTGGGCCGTACGTCGCGGGCGCGGTGGGCGGGCCGACGGTGGTCATGGAACGTCCTCGAATGGGACGCGGCGTGGTGCGGGACGGCGGCCGGCGCGGCCGCCGTGCGCTACTCTACCATGGAGACGCCGTTCGGTCCACCGCCGCGTCGGGCGTCCGGCGTCGGGCGTCGGGCGTCAGCCGCCGGGCGTGAGCACGACGTCGACCGCCTCGGAGGCCACCGGGCTCGTGCGCGCCAGGAGGATGCCACGCACGCGATAGGTGCCGGCGGGGAGCTCCGGCATGCCCCGCAGGCCGCGCTTCCAGACGTGCGTCTCGCTGAACGACTCGCCCGGGTCGAGCGTGCGGCTGGCCATCATGGCGGGGCAGAGCTGCAGCGAGCGCGTGACGACGTCACCGCGCGCGTCGAGGAGCTCGAAGTCGGTGAAGCAGCCGCTGGAGGCCTCGATGACGTGCCGCTCGTCGTCCGTGTTGGTGACGGTGACGACGATGTGCAGCGATCCCGACGGCGCGACGGCGGCCGGGGAGGCATCGACGCGGACGGCGACGTCGGCGGGTTGGCTCACGTCCACGGTGGGGCTGCCGGAGCCGTCGGCGGCGGTCGGCGAGCTGGTGTGGGAGGTGCAGGCGGCGGCGAGCGCGGCCGTCGTGGCGAGCGTTCGCATCCACATGAGGACGGCTCCGGTGAAGGGGGGAGGAAAGCGACGGGCGACGAGCGACGAGCGACGAGCGACGTCGGTGCGGGACGGGGTTCCATGCCGCAAGACCGGCTCCCCGGCGGTGCCGCGGGGCGTCGAGCGTACAGCGTACAGGGGCGTCGAGCGGTGGGCGTCGAGGAGCGGCGTGCGAGCGCAGGGATCGCGGTGCGGGGCCCCCCCCGAAACACACGATCGCACCAGGCCCCGCCGCCGCCCGCACCGAATCCACGCCCCCTGTATGCTTCCCGCTCGACGCTCCTCGACACTCGACGCTGGACGCCCCTCCCGTCGCGGATGCGGCCAGCGCACCCGCCCTCGACACCCTCGTCGCGACGCGATCCCTGCTCGCCGCTCGCCGCTCGCCGCTCAGATTCCCGCGCACGCCTCCGTCGCCGCACGGAACGCGTTGAGCCGCGGTCGCACGTCCGTGCTCGTCGCGCCGGTGATCGTGATCGGGTCGCCGGTGGCGTACAGGCAGTGCTCCACGGCGATCGTGCGGGCGAGGTCCCTGGGCATCGACGTGCGCGACAGGATCAGGCTGGCCACGCCCACCACGTGTGGCGTCGCCATGCTCGTGCCCGAGATCGCCCAGTAGAGGCGGCCGCCGGAGCACCCGGCGCGGTAGCTGCTGCACGTCGAGACGATGTTCGACTGCACGCGGTTGATGAAGTTCGTGCCGCCCGGTGCGTAGATGTCCACGTCGGCCCCGTAGCTCGAGTAGCCGGCCTTGCTGTCGTAGACCGGCGCCGGCGCGGGGGTGGCGAAGGGGAAGAGGGTGCTCGTCATCGGGGCCGTGGCGCCGACGGTGACCGTGCCCGGGATCTGCGCCGGCCACACCTCGAGCGTGTCCGCCGGGTCCAGGTCGAAGTCGTCGTTGCCCGCGGCCACGATGACCGGCACGCCGTGCTGCCGGGCGTAGTCCACCTGCGCCGTGTAGATGTCGCGCGCCAGGCCGAAGACCGGGTTCGACTTCGCGATGATGCCGCCGATGCTCATGTTGATCACGTCGGCGCCGTTGTCCACGCACCACGACATGGCGTCCCAGATGGCGGCCAGCGAGGCGCCGCCGGTGGCGGCGAACACCTTGGCGGCCATGAGCTGCGCCCGCGGCGCCACGCTCGCCGTGCCGATGCCGTTCGTCGTCACCGTGCCGGCGACGTGCGAGCCGTGGCCGTTGGAGTCGAGTGGCGCGGGCGACGGGCCGGGCCCCGGGTAGCCGTTGGCCACCGTGACGAAGCTCTCGCTCGCCACGACCTTGCCGGCCAGGTCCTGGTGCGTGCCGTCGATGCCGCTGTCGATGATGCACGCCCGTACGCCCTGCCCCTGCACCGTCGTCGGGACCTGCTCCGCCCGGATCTGCTTCATGTCCCACTGCCAGTTGCGCGTCCAGTACAGCGCGTCGGTCGGGTAGGCCTCGGTGGGATACGAGACGAGATTCGGGACGACGCTCGCGACGTTACGGTCGGCGGCCAGGGCGGCGGGGTTCCGGACGTTGGCGTAGACGGCGCCGTTGAGATACTTCATGCGACCCAGCCACGTGGTGCCGGCGGCGCTGGTCGGCGAGGCGAGATCGGACGCGCCGTCCCTGTAGAGGACGACGTACTGCAGTGGCGGCGCCTGCCGCGGCGGTGGCGGCAGCCGCTTGCCGGCCAGCGCGGTGACGTCCGGCGGTGCAGTGGTGCCGGCATCGGTGCAGCCGACGACGACGAGCAACGACAGCACCGCCGCGCCGGCGGCGCGCAGCCGACGCTCTGGCAGGGGTGACGACATGGCGTGCTCTCCGATCCAGGTGGTGGGTCCAGGTGGTGAGAACGGGGCGTCCTGCCCGACTCCCATGTCACCCGCGAGCTGATCCGCGCTCGCGGGCGCGGCGAACGTCAGCGCGCGCCGCGACGGCGCACCGCAAGGCCGGCCAGCCCGAGCAGGGCGGAGCCGAGCAGCACGACGGTGGACGGCTCGGGGATGTTGACGAGGTCCGAGCAGCTCGGTACGCCGTCGGTGAAGACGCACGTCAGGCGGCTGTTGATCGGTGGCTGGTCGGTGGCGAGCTCCGCGACCACCGGCTCGCCGGTGACGCCGCCGTCGTCGGTGAAGCCGATCCCTCCCTCTGCCGGCCACCCGAGGAAGCCGTAGTTGAACTCCATCGTGAAGTCGCCCGCGCCACGATCGATGAGCACCGTCTGGAACGTCAGGCTCGTCGGGCCGCCCCAACCGGCCACCCCGTCCCAGGTCGCCGCCCAGGCGTTCATCCCGTTCACCGTGCCGGTGCCGTAATAGACCAGGCCGCCAGGGTTTCCCTCGAACGCCGTGTTCACGTCGGCGAAGTACGGCGCCAGCAGGCTGCCGTAGAAGGTGCGCAGGTTGTTGAGGTCGGGCGCGCTGAGGACCGACAGCGGCCCGGGAAAGGCGCACGTCGGCCCGCTCGGCGCGAACGCGCCGAGGATCACGTAGCCGTTGCTGCAGACGATGTTGACGTCGGAGACCGTGCCGAAGTAGTTGATGGCGAAGCCGAAGGTGCTGTTGGTGTAGATGTCGTCGCCGCGCGGCAGGGGCACGTCGAGAAAGCCGCTCCGGACGGCCTGCGCGGAGGCGCCCGCGGCAGCCCCGAGCGTGAGAGCGAGCGTGGAGAGGCCGCAGAGCAGTCGTCGCATGAGTGTTCCTCCGGCGTGTGGGAACCGCCGGCATGGCGGTTCGGATGAGCCCGCCAGCGAGGATCGGCCTAACACGAACGACCCGGGGCATGCCTTCGCGGCGCCCGGGACGGGTGTGTCGCGATCCTCGCCATCCACTCGCTCTCGCCCCGGCGTCGGCGCGGAGCGGCGGGCAATCGATACGACACGCCGCCGGCTCCAGCAAGAATGTGCGCGGCAGGTCACACGTCGTGACGCGCAGAGGGAGCGCACGCACGACATGGTCGAGCTTGCGTCCGCAGCGCGGGTGAGGGGGTGCTGCGCGCACGCGACGACCGCCGCGCGCACGCGACGACCACGCGACACTTCGGCGGAACGCGACTGGCAACGCAGCTCGCGGTGCGGCGCCCAACGCGACGTCCAATGTGGCGCCAGCACGGCGTCCAACACGGCGTCCAACACGGCGCCCACCACCGCGACCGATGCGACGTCCGATATGACGCCCGATACGACGCCCGATGCGACGCGCACGGAACGACCCTCGCAGCACCCCGCTCCGCCGGACCCATCTCACCCTGGAGGAAGCTCATGCCGCTGACGCTCACGTCGCCGTCCTTCGTGGACGGCGGCCGCATCCCCGCACGCTTCACCTGCGAGGGGGTCGACACCTCCCCCGCCCTCGCCTGGTCGGGCGCCCCGCAGGGGACGCGCAGCTTCGCGCTCATCGTCGATGACCCGGACGCCCCCGACCCGGCGAAGCCGCAGCGCACCTACGTGCACTGGGTGCTCTACAACATCCCGGCCGAGGCGACGGGGCTGCCCGAGGGCGCCACGCCGGAGCAGCTGCCGGCGGGCACGCGGCATGGACGCAACGACTGGAACCAGGCGCGCTACGGCGGCCCCTGTCCGCCCATCGGCCGGCATCGCTACTTCTTCAAGCTCTACGCGCTCTCCGCCGGCGAGCTCGTCGGCCTCGACACGCCGACCAAGGCCGAGGTCGAGCGCGCCATCGCCGGGCACGTCCTGGAGCAGGCGACGTTGATGGGGACGTACCAGAAGGGCGACGGGGACTGACGTCCTCGTCGCCCCGCACAGCGGCGGCCGTCAGCGCCGGCCGCCGCTCACCCCCGCGGCCGCTCGTTCCCGCCGTCGGTCACGAACGCCCACCGCCCGTCGGCCTGCCGCCGCCAGACGGTGATGTACTTGCTCGGGCGCTCGACGACGCTGCCGTCGGGCCGGCGGAAGCGAGCGACCGCGAGGCCGACGGTGAAGCCGAGATCGCCGGAGCCGGCGATGCCGCCGGCGACGGGGAACCAGGCCAGCGTGTGGTCCGGCGACGGCGGGCCGAAGCCGGCCTGCACGGCGGCCGGTCCGAGCACCAGCACGCCGCCCGCGCCGAAGACCATCGCGTCGGGCGCCGCGTAGCGGCCGAACGCGCTCCCGGGATCGGAGGCCGCGCTGAGCGCGGCGAAGGCGCGGTCGGCGCCGAGCACCTGCTCCACGGCGGCGTCGGCGGCGGCCGGCGGTGCGGCCACCACCGCTCCGTCGAGCTCGGCAGGCAGCGGCGCGGCCGACGGCGGCGCGCCCATCTCGGCGTAGGCGGCCAGCCGCCACGGGCCGTCGTCGCTGCGCCGCCAGACCGCGACGTAGCTGTCGGTGGTCAGCGCGCCGGCGGCGAGCATGGTGCGGAAGCCCTGGCTGTAGCCCCAGCGTCCATCGGCCGAGACGTCCACGCGCACCGGCTGCCAGACGGCGCGCAGGGTGGAGTCCTCGCCGGCGAGCAGTGCGCGCACCGCGGCGCCACGCACCACCGGCCAGCCGGCGCGCAGGTAGATGGCGTCGTCGGCCAGCAGGGCGGCGGTGGCGCGCGGCGCGCCGAGGCGAGCGGCCACCCGCCCGCGCCCGGCATCGACGGCGCGCAGCGAGTCGAGCAGCGCGACGCGCGCCGGCGCCTGCGCGGCGACGGCGGAGCGCGGCGACGGGACCGAGGCCGTGGCCGGCGCGATCTCCACGGTACGCGCGGCGAGCGGCGCGGCGAGCAGCGGCACGGCGAGCAGGACGACGGGACGCATGGATCCACCTCCGGAAGGGCGCGACATCGTCGCCGGCTACCCGCCGCCGGCGATCGGGCCGCAACGTAGGGTGGGCGCGGTCCCTCCCGACACGGGTCACCAGCACCGGGTCACCAGCACCGGGTCACCAGCACCAGGAGTGGTGTGACAGGGCGCGCGGGCAGGCAGGCGGCGCACCATTTGCCGGGAACACGAGGCGGTGCGCGCTGCCCCCGGTCCCGGAGGGCGGCAGCGGATCGGATTTGACTTCCCCCTGCTCCGGAGACCGTGCATGTCGGTGCCCCCAGATCCACCCCGTCCGCCCACCGGACCGTCCGGCGACGCCGACGACGGGCGCGAGTCGCTCGGCGGCGCGCGCGATCGGCGCCACGCGCGCCGCGCCGGCGCGCACGCGGACCGGCGAGCGGGTGGCCACCGACGGCACAGCCGCGCCGGCACCGGTCGTCGGCAGACGGACCACCCCACCGACGGCTCCGACCCGGCCGAGCGGCGCCGCACGCCCACACTCCACGAGCAACGGGCGCGCTGGGCGGAGGTCCGCCGCTGGATGCGCCAGCACGATCTCGACCCCTTCCGCGATCTGCTCGAGCGGCTGGCCAGAGCGGCATTCGGCCCCGCGGCCACGGTGATGCCGCACCTGCGGCGCTCGCGGGGCCAGCGCTACCTGATCTTCGTCGTGGACGCCGCCTGCCCCGAGGCGGCCACCAACTACGCGGGCTTCCTCCCGCTCGAGCGCGCCTTCTGGACGGCGTACGCGACGATCCCGAAGCCCGTCGCGGCCTTCGTCGTCGCCGTCCGTCCCGCCCGCGGCTGGTGCCGCTCCGAGGCGCTGATGCCGCTGTTCACGCAGTTCGCCGTGCCGGAGCAGATCACCTGAGCCGCGGCGCGACGGGGACGGCAGAACGGCAGGCCGTGGCTCGCGCGAGAACGGCGGACCGGCAACGGCCTGCCGCGGATCACGCGGCGCACCTCGGGCACGACGCGGATCGATCGCGGCGCGGGTCCGGGCTCCGCGCACCGGGGCCGGAACAGCCTCGAAACGGCAATGAGGCGGATGATCCGGAGGAGACGGATCGCTCCTCGCGCCGGCGACGGCTCCTCGCACCGGGGCCGGGAATGAACGGGGACGGGCTCCTCGGCCTCGACCGCTCCGCGCACCGGGGCCGGGATGCTTGGGGTGGCCTCCTCAGCCCCGACGGCTCCGTGCGCCCAACCGGGCGCGACGAGGGGTGGGCTGAGTAGCAGTCCACCCCTCGTCGTTCCGCTCCTGGCGCGAGGCGGCGTGGGATGGGGAGCACCCATCCCATTTAGTACCGGTCCTGGCGCGAGGGAACGTGGAGCGGCGAGGAGCGATCCGTCGCCTCCGGCTCCTCCGTCGCATCCGCTTCCCCCCTGAGCGTAGTGCCCGTCCACGGCCCGAGGAGCCTGGACGTGCCGAGGAGCCGATCTCCGCGGCCGCCTCCGCGTGATCCGCGGCAAGCTGTTCGCCGTTCGGTCGCGGCGCGCTGTGGGAGCCGCGACCGCCGGTCCTTCCCGGGAGGGCGATGGCGAGAGCTCGATCGCTACGCCCGCAGCTTCTCTGCGAAGCGTCGCCTGAGCTCCGCGACCTTCGGCGCGACGACGATGCGGCAGTACGGCTGGCGGGCGTTGCGGGCGAAGTACTGCTGATGGTACGCCTCGGCGGCGTGGAAGCCGGTGTACGGCACCAGCTCCGTCACCACCGGGTCGTCCCAGATCCCCTTCGCGGCGAGCTCCGCCATCAATGCCTCCGCCGTGCGGCGCTGTGCCTCGTCGTGGTAGAAGATCGCCGAGCGGTACTGCGTGCCGACGTCGGCACCCTGGCGGTTGAGGGTGGTCGGGTCGTGGATGGCGAAGAAGATCTCGAGCAGCTCGCGGTACGTCACGACGAGCGGGTCGAAGGTCAGCTGCACGACCTCGGCGTGCCCCGTGCCACCGCTGCAGACGGCCTCGTACGTCGGTGCGGGATCGTGGCCGCCGGCGTAGCCGGAGACGACACGCTCCACGCCGCGCACACGCTCGTAGACGGCCTCGAGACACCAGAAGCAGCCGCCACCCAGGGTGGCGAGGTCGCGGGGAGGAGCGTCGGGGGCAGTCATGATCGGGGAGGAGGAAGAATGGTCCGACGGGCGGCGGCCGGATGACGTCCGCGCGACGAGGCCAGGCCATCGTGTAGTCGGGGGGGGGCCCCGCGCCGGGAGCCGTCCGCGCCCCCCCTGCCCCTGGCGCCTGGTGTCTGGTGCCCGGTGTCTAGTGCCTCGTGCCTCGTGCCCGCCGTCTCACCGCAACGTCGCCAAATATGCCGAGATCGCCCGGGCGTCGCGATCGGTGACGCCGAGGTTCGGCATCGCCGTGCCGGGCTCGACCAGCTGCGGATACCGGATCCAGCGAACCAGGTTCTCCGGCGTGTTGGACAGCTCGCCGGCGATCACCGTCCGTCGGCTCCACGCGACGAGCGGTGGCCCTACCAGCCCCACCGCACCGTCGACTCCCGGAATCATGTGGCAGGCACCGCAGCCGTACGCGTCGATCGCGGCCCGGCCACGCTCCGGCGTGGCCGGCGCGAATGCCGCCACGGTCAGCACTGGCGGCGCCCCCGGCGCACCGCGTCCGCCGGCGGCGTCCTGCACGCGCCGACAGGCGCTAGCCGCGGCGAGCAACGCCGCGCCGCCGATCGCCAGCGGACCGATCCGTCGCCAGGAAGCACGCGCGCAGCCCGTCATCCGCACCCCCGCAGGAAGGTGGCACCCGCCGCGAGCAGCACGCCGTACACGCACAGCACCCCGAGCGAGCCCGCCACGACCGTCAGGAAGCGCAGGCGCTCGACACGCGTCGCACCGTCGCCGGCCGGCGGACAGGGGTGCGCCCGCCACCAGCGCCACAGCCGTACCGTGGCCACCAGCCCCACCGCCAGCGCGGCCAGCGACACCACTCCCACGACGAGGTTGGGCAGCGGGAGCCCGAGTACACGCGGCGCCCCCGCGCCGTCGCCCGCGTGGCAGGCGATCGACGAGCCGGCGTAGGCCAGCAGCTCGTGTAGCGCCCAGGCGAGCGGCGCCGCCGCCAGCCAGAGCCAGCGCGCCGGCAGCGCGCGCCCCGGCGCGGGATCGTCCCCGGCCCTGTCGCCACGCGTTGCCGCGTGCGCCGACGCCCGTGTCGGCCGCATCGGGCCACCGGCCGGCGTCGTCACAGCCTCGGGCCGATGTAGAGCGAGGTGAAGACCAGGATCCATACGGCGTCCACGAAATGCCAGTACAGTGCCGCGTTGCGCACCGCCACCTGCCGTCCGCCACGGAAGTGCCCGGCGAACGCCCGGGCAGCGGTGTGCAGCAGGATGAGCAGCCCCACCACCACGTGCGCGCCGTGCATGCCGGTGATGGCGAAGAAGAGCGAGCCGTAGACGTCGGTGCGCGGCGTGACGCGCGCATGCGCGTACTCCACCCCCTGCAGCGCGAGGAACGCGCCACCGAGCAGCAGCGTGAGCCCGAGCCCGAGCCGGAGCCGGCGCCCGTTCCCCGCGCGCCCCCCGCGCTCCGCCCACCACACGGTGCCACTGCTGGCGAGCAGGATGATCGTGTTGGGCGCGGCGATCGTCAGCGCGGGCGCGCCGGTGGTGGGCCACGTGCCGTGCAGCACGCCCACGTAGAAGTAGCTGGCCAGCAGGTACGCGAACAGCGCGCCCTCGGTGGCGATGAGGGTGAGCAGCCCCCACCGTCCCACGTCCAGCCCGCCGCTCCGCGGCGTCTCGCGCGCCGCGGTGGTCATCCGGTCCTCGCCGGCGCCGCCGCGTCGGCCGCGGGATCGCCCGGCCAGAACCACGCGGCGAGCACGACACCGGTGGCGACTGTGCTCGCGCCGGCCATCCACCACGCGCCCAGGAGGAGCGCCGTGCAGAGCGCGGCGAGCGCCAGCGCCAGCAGGAGCGGCCACCACGAGTCGCCCGGCATGCGGATGACGCCCTGCGGGTCCGCATCGAGCACGCTGGTGGCCGGCGTCTCGCGCCCGTCGAGCAGCGTCGCCCCGCGCCCGCCCTGGTCGGCCGCCATCAGCTCCGCCGCGCGCGGGCCCCACAGCGGATCGCGGTCGTGCACCGTCGGGATGCGCGCGAAGTTGAACGCCGGCGGCGGCGACGACACGGACCACTCGAGCGTGCCGGCGCCCCACGGGTTCGGGCCCGCCGTCGCGCCGGCGGCGCGGCTGCGGAGCACGTTCGCGAGCACGACGAGCAGCCCCAGCGCGAAGACGCCCGCGCCGATCGTGGCCGCCAGGTTCCCACCCTCCCAGCCCAGCCCCGGCGCATCGGTGTAGACGCGGCGCGGCATCCCCTCGAGGCCGAGCCGGTGCATGGGGAAGAAGAGCAGGTTCGTGCCGACGAAGAGCAGCCAGAAGCTCCACCGCCCCAGCCGCTCGTCCAGCATCCGGCCGGTCATCTTCGGGTACCAGTAGTGCACGGCCGCGAGCACCGGGAAGACGTTGGCGCCCACCAGCACGTAATGCAGGTGCGCCACCACGAAGTAGCTGTCGGTCAGCTGCCGGTCGAAGGCGACGAGGCCGGTCATCACGCCGCTCAGCCCGCCGATGACGAAGATGACGAGGAAGCCCAGCGCGTAGAGCATCGGCGTCCGCAGCACCGGGCGCCCGCCGCGGAGCGTGGCGATCCACGCCGCGACGGCGATGCCGCTCGGGATCGACACCGTCATGCTCCCCGCGCTGAAGAAGGTCGTCGCCATCGGCGAGAGGCCGGCGGCGAACATGTGATGCGCCCACACGCCGAAGCCGAAGAAGGCGACGGCGATGCTGGCCAGCGCCACCAGTGGGTAGGCGGCCAGCGGGCGGCGCGCGAAGGTCGGGATCACCGTCGAGACGATGCCGAAGCCGGGCAGCACGACGACGTAGACCCACGGATGCCCGAAGATCCAGAAGAGGTGCTGCCAGAGCAGCGGCTGCCCACCCCCCGCCGGGTCGTAGAAGTGCGTGCCGAAGCGTCGGTCCAGCTCCAGGAAGAGCAGCGCCGCGGAGAGCGACGGCAGCGCGAAGAGGATGGCCACCGACGCGCTGAGCGTGCTCCACAGGTACATCGGCATCCGGTTGGCCGACATCCCCGGCGCGCGCAGCGTGAAGATGGTGACGATGAAGTTGGCCGCGCCCACCGTGGTGCTCACGGTGAGGAAGAGCACCGCCAGCGCGTAGAAATCCATCCCGAGCCCGGGGGAGAAGGCGATGTCGGTGAGCGGCGTGTAGGCGAACCAGCCGCCGTCCGGCGCGAAGCCGAGCAGCGCGCCGCCGTACAGGAACACGCCCGAGAGCACGAACGACCAGTAGCTGAAGGCGTTCAGCCGCGGGAACGCCATGTCGCGCGACCCGATGAGGAGCGGCACGAGGTAGTTGCTGAACGCCGAGAAGACGGGCGACGCGTAGAAGAAGATCATCGTCGTCCCGTGCAGCGTGAACAGCTGGTCGTACAGCTCGGGCGAGAGGAGCCGGCCGTCGGGCCGCGCGAGCTGCAGCCGCAGGAGCCCGGCCTCGACGCCGCCGAGCGCGAAGAAGACGAGCGACGTGACGAGATAGCGGAGGCCGATGACCTTGTGGTCCACCGTCGTCAGCGCGCCCACCAGGCTCCGCGGAGTCTCCCAGATGCGCGTCAGCCGCTCGACGCTCGTCGCCATCGCCGTCCTCGTCCTCCGTCGCTCACCGCAGCTGCGTGAGGTAGTCCACCAGCGCCTGCAGCTCGGCGCCGGTGAGGGGCACGGCCGGCATGTGGCTGCCGGGCTTGAGCGCCTGCGGGTCGGCCACCCAGCCGGCCAGATAGCCGGGCGTGTTGGGCACGACACCGGCGCCCAACGTCCGTCGGCTCGCCACGTGCGTCAGATCGGGTCCGACGGTGCCGGCGGCCGGGGTGCCGCGCACCGTGTGGCACGCGGCGCACCCGACCGAGAGGAGCACGCGCGCGCCGTCCGCGGCGCCGGTCGCGCCGGTCGTGTCGTCGACACTCGCATCGGCGGTCGCGTCGTCGATCGCACCGTCGGGTGGCGCCCGCGCCGGCGCGCGCTGCGCCGCCAGCCAGGCCGCATAGGCGCGCGGCGGCTCGGCCACCACCGTGACGCCCATGTGCGCGTGCTGCACGCCGCAGTACTCGGCGCACTCGCCCGGATACACGCCGGCGCTGTCGGCCCGTAGCCGGAGCGTGTTCGACGCGCCCGGCACGAGGTCCAGCTTGCCGCCCAGTCGCGGCACCCAGAAGCTGTGGATGACGTCGGCCGAGCGGAGCACGAGCCGCACCGGCACGCCGACCGGCACGTGGAGCTCGTTGGCCGTGACCACGCCCGCGCCCGGGTAGCGGACCTCCCACCACCACTGGTGCCCGGTGACGACGATCTCGGCGTCGTCACGCGCCACAGCGTCGCCGCCGCGCGTCGTCCCGTGCTGCGCCGTCTGCGCCGAGGAGTAGGCGAAGGCGGCACCGAGGATGAGCAGCGGCACGACACCGCCGAGCAGCACGATCCAGCGCGTCTCGCCGTCCGGGGCGCGGCGCGGGGCCCCCCCCCCGACAGCAACGATCGTCTCGCCGTCCCGCGCCTCCACCATCGTTCCAGCGCCCGCCGCATCCGTCGGCTGCGCGCGGCCACCTCGCGCCCGCCACAGCGGCACCAGCAGGAAGGCGAGGAACACGACGAACACGACGGCCGCGACGGCGAGCAGCGCCCACCCCAGCCGCGCCAGGTCGCGCGCCGCCTCGGTACTCGGCGCGAAGATGCTGAGGGCGCGCTGCTCCGCACAGGCGACGAGCCCGGCCGCCGGCGCGAGCCGCGTCAGCCGGCCCGCCGAGCGCGTCGCGCGCCACAGAACGGGCGGCCGCCGCAGCCTGCCACGCGGCCGCGTGTCGATGAAGCCCACGCAGTTCGGTCTCGGATCGGTTCGGAACGGTCACCCAGCGGGGGCGCAACAATCGTTCCGATCGACAGGTGGGCGTGGAAGGAACCAGGAACGGGGCACCAGGGACCAGGAACGACCTCGGGACGCCTCTCCGCCTCGTACCAGATCCTGCTCCCTGCTCCCTGCTCCCTGCTCCCTGCTTCCCGGCTCCTTCCGTCCGGCCCGCTTCTCGCACTTCTCCGCCGCGGCAGGCGGCCGACGGGCGGCGCGCCGGGCGGATTCAGGGCACCGACTTCGAGGAGCAGCGGGCGATGCAGCGACGGATGGAGCAGGAGCGATGGACGACGGGATGGCGACGACTGGCGGCGGTGTCCGTGCTGGCGACGCTCCTCCTCGGCGGCGGCTGTCGCGACGGCGAGCGCGAGGCCGGCGGGAGCATCGCGGCCGAGGGCTGGCGACCCAATGACAGCGGCGAGGTGCGCGGGGTGGCCGTGCGCGAGGTGCAGGGCGCGATCCACGCGCTGCTCGCCGGTGATGCGCGCCCGGCCGGGGTGGACGACCGCGCCTGGCACCGCGTGAAGCAGCTCTACACGGCCTACGGCGAGCTGCCGCTCTTCCTCGAGGAGGACGGGGTGCGCGACCGGGCCCGGGCCCTCATCGCCGCGGTGACGAGCGCGAGCGATGACGCGCTGCGCCTCGGCGCCTACCCGCTGGCGGCGCTGCGCGACGCCGTCGACGAGGCGAACGATCGGCGCCCCTCAGCGGACGAGCTCGCCCGCGCCGACCTCCTCCTCACCGCCACCTACGTGTCGCTCGGCGCCGACCTGCTCACCGGCCAGGTGAAGCCGTCGTCGGTCTCGCAGAGCTGGTACATCGACCCCAACGTGGTGGACGTGGACAGCGCGCTCGCCCGCACGCTGCGCGCGCCCCGCTTCGACCAGGCGCTGGCCGCCCTGCGGCCGGCGAGCGACGACTACGCGCTGCTGCGCCGGTCGCTGGCCTACTACCGCCAACTGGTCGCGCGCGGCGGCTGGGAGAACGTTCCGGGGGGCGACGTGCTGGAGGTGGGCGACCGCGCGCCGCTGGCGCGCCTCCAGGCGCTGGCCGCCCGCCTGCGCGCCGAGGGGCTGCTCGGCGACGCCGCGCCGCGGGCCGACAGCGTCCCCGGCCGCGGCGTCTACGACGCGGCGCTGGCCGGCGCGGTGGCGCGCTTCCAGGCGCACCACGGCATCGTCGTCGACAGCGTGCTCGGCGAGGAGACGGTCAACGCGATGAACATCCCGGCCGAGTACCGGCTCGGGCAGATCGCCGGCAACATGGAGCGGCAACGCTGGCTGCCGCACTCCCGCGGCTCGCGCTACATCCTGGTGAACGTCCCGGCCTTCCGGCTGGACGCCTACGAGCACGGCGAGCAGGCGCTGACGATGCGCGTCATCGTCGGCGCCGAGTACAACGACCGCGCGACGCCGGCCTTCGCCGACTCGATGAGCTACGTCGTCTTCCGCCCGTACTGGAACGTCCCGGACGAGATCGCGGAGAAGGAGGTCTACCCGAAGTCCGCGGCGGATCCGGAGTACTGGAGCCGCAACCATTTCGAGGAGGTCGTGGAGAACGGCAAGACGCGCGTCCGCCAGCTGCCCGGCGAGGACAACTCGCTCGGCCTGGTGAAGTTCATGTTCCCGAACGACTTCGCCATCTACCTGCACGACACGCCGGAGGACCAGCTCTTCGAGCAGGACGTGCGCGCCGCGAGCCACGGCTGCATCCGGCTGGAGAAGCCGGCGGAGCTCGCCCGGTGGGTGCTGGGCTGGGACGCCGCGCGCGTGCAGCAGGCGATGCACGCGGGGGAGGACGACCATCAGGTGCCGCTCCCGCACAAGGTGCCGGTGTACATCGTCTACTTCACGGCGTACGGTCGCGACGGCCAGCTCTACTTCGGCAACGACATCTACGACCGCGACGACGCCATCGTGCGCGCGGTGGCCGACGCCGTGCGCCCGGACAGCGCGTCGCTGCAGGCGGCGCGCGCGCTGCGCGAGCTGGTCGCCGACTGAGGAGCGCCATACCGGCGGACGACGGCGATGACGGAACGGCGGCCGCGGATCACGCGGAAGCGGCCGCGGATCGGCTCCCGGGTCCGTCCGGGCGCCGTGGGCCGTGGGCGGGCATCCACGCTCATGGGGGACGCGGATGCGACGGAGGAGCCGGAGGCGACGGATCGCTCCGCTCCATTCCGTACCGCCTCGCGCCAGGACCGGAACTGATCGGGGGGTGGACTCCTCAGCATTCACCGCTCCTCGCACCATGCCCGACTGCAGGGGCTCACGCGGAGGCGCGGAGGGCGCGGAGCGACCCGGAGGATCCGTGCTCTTCGGCAGCATCCGCGTCCCCCAGCCGTTGGAGCCCGTCCCCGGCGCAGCACACCCCGACCCGCGCCGCGATCGATCCGCGGCCGTCTCCGCGCGATCCGCGGCCGCCGATCCGCTGGCCCGCCGCGGATCGCGTCAGGTCAGGCCACGCGCGGGCGCCCGGCGGTGGCGAGGGCGGGCGCTGCTCCCGCTGGCACGGTGGCCGGGCGGCGTTCCCCCACCTGCTGGCGCCACATCGCGTAGTACAGCCCGCGCTGCGCCAGCAGCTCGTCGTGCGTCCCCACCTCCGCCAGCTCGCCGCGCTCCAGCACGTAGATGCGGTCGGCGTGCATCACCGTCGAGAGCCGGTGCGCGATGAGGACGCTGATCGCGTCGGCGCGCGTGGAGACGTCGCGCATCGTGCGCGTGATCCCCTCCTCGGTGAGCGAGTCGAGCGCCGAGGTGGCCTCGTCGAAGACGAGGAGGAGCGGGCGGCGCAGCAGCGCGCGGGCGATCGCGAGACGCTGCCGCTCGCCGCCGGAGAGCTTCACGCCCCCCTCGCCGATCACCGTGTCCAGCCCCTGCGTGGCGCGGGCGAGCACGCTGTCGGCGGCGGCGCGGTGCAGCGCGTCCAGGCACTCGTCGTCGGATGCGTCGGGCCGCGCGAAGCGGAGGTTCTCGCGGATCGTGCCGCTGAAGAGCTGCGCGTCCTGCGTCACCAGGCCGATGCGCTCGCGCAGCCGGTCCAGGTCCACGCGCGTGCTCGGCACGCCGTCGTAGCGCACCTCGCCCGTGGCCGGGCGGTAGAGGCCGACGAGCAGCTTGACGAGGGTCGTCTTCCCCGCCCCGGACGGCCCCACGAACGCCACCGTCTCGCCGCGTTCGGCGCGGAAGCTCATCCCCTGCAGCGACGGCGCGCTCGCCGTCTGGTGCGTGAAGGTCACGTCGTCGAACTCCAGCACGTGCAGGTCGCGCACCGGCACCGGGTCGGCCGGCTTCGGGTCCGGCGGCGTGTCGAGGAGCTCCTGGTAGTTGACGAGCGACGCCTCCGTCTCGCGCCAGCTGTTGATGACGTTCCCCAGCTCCTGCAGCGGGCCGAAGATGAAGAAGGAGTAGATGAGCAGCGAGAAGAACTGCCCCACCGTCATCTGCCGCGTGAAGATGAGGTAGAGCATGAGGAAGAGGATCGCCGTGCGCAGCAGGTTGACGAACGTGCCCTGCACGAAGCTGAGGCTGCGCAGGTAGCGCACCTTCTTCAGCTCCAGCTTGAGGATCCGCTCCGTCGTCCCGTTCAGCCGCCCGACCTCCTGCTCGGCCAGCCCCAGGCTCTTCACCAGCTCGATGTTGCGCAGCGACTCCGTGGTGGCGCCGGCCAGCGCCGTCGTCTCGGCCACGATGACGCGCTGCACCTCCTTGATGCGGCGGCTGAGGAGCGAGCTGAGGCCGCCGAGCAGCGGGATGGTGAGCAGGAAGGCCGGCGCGATGGCCCAGTGCACGTTCCAGGCGTAGATCATCACGAACACCACGCCGACGAGCGTCGTGAAGAGCAGGTTCACCGCGAGGGCGATGAAGCGCTCGACGTCGGTGCGCACCTTCTGCAGCTTGCCGAGCGTCTCGCCGCTGCGCTGGTCCTCGAACGCCTGGTAGGGGAGGGCGAGGGCGTGGCGGATGCCGTCGGCGTAGAGGCGCGCGCCGAGGCGCTGCGTGACGACGTTGACGAAGTAGTCCTGGAAGTTCTTGGCGACGCGCGAGACGAAGGCGACGCCGACCGCCGCCGCGAGCAGCAGCGAGACGCCGCGCACGAACTCGCCGGTGCTGTACTCGGCGTAGCGCGTGGCGTAGCGGTCGATGACGTGGCGGAAGATGAGCGGGTCGAGGAGCGAGAAGACCTGGTTGACGGCCGCCAGGAGGAGCGCGAGCCCGACGAGCGGCCAGAAGGGGCGCAGGTAGCGGAGGAGCAGGTGCATGGCAGCGGCGGGACGGGTGTGGCGCGACGGGCTCGGAGTGTCGTGTCGGGGTTGAATCGGCGCAATATATAGATTATTATCTATATGTCTATTCCGGCCGCCCCGCACCCGCCGGCGGGGCGGCCGCCGAGCGTCGCCCGCTCCCGAGTCGCATGGATACCGAGCAGTTCTTCCGCATCGCCAAGGCGCTGGCCGATCCCCGCCGCTTCGAGATCTACGAGGCGGTCTCGGCGGAGTCGGAGTGTGGCTGCGGGCATCTGCGCGACCGCTTCGACGTCACCCAGCCGACGATCTCGCACCACCTCAAGGAGCTGACGACGGCCGGGCTGGTGGAGCCGCGGCGGGAGGGCCAGTTCGTCTTCTACCGCGCCAGGCCCGCCACGCTGCGCGCCTATCTCGACGAGATGCAGCGCCGGCTGAGCTGCGAGCGCATCGGCGACTGTCGCTGAGCCGCTGGCCGCCCGTCGCTCGACCCGACGACGCACCGATCATCCGCACCGAACCAACCGGAGACCTCACATGAGCACCACCAACGCCGAGCGCACGCCGATCGTCACCGTCACCGACGCCACCTTCGCTGACGAGGTGCTGCAGGCCTCCGGCGTGACCGTCGTGGACTTCTGGGCCACCTGGTGCGGCCCCTGCCGCATGATCGCGCCCATTCTCGACGAGCTGGCGCGCGAGTACGACGGCAAGCTGCGCATCGCCAAGCTCGACGTCGACGCCAACCCGCAGACGATGACGCGCTACAACGTGCGCTCCATCCCGACGCTCATCGTCTTCAAGGACGGCGAGCCGGTGGACCAGATCGTCGGCGCGCTGCCCAAGGCGGCGCTCAAGGCGCGGCTCGACAAGGTCGCCTGACGCGCGAGGTCGCCTGACGCGCGAGACGACGAACGAGACGGGGCGCGGGAGCCGATCTGGCTCCCGCGCCCCGTCTCGTGTTCGGCGACCGACCGCGCCGCGTCAGCGCTCGACCACCGTCAGGTGCCCGACCATGCCGAGCAGGGCGTGCGGGTCGCACTGGAAGTAGTAGCGCCCCGGCGCCAGCGTCACCTTCAGGTCGTACGTCTGCCCGGGGAGCTGGAGCATGTCGCTGGCGCCGGGCAGCCCCGACACGCCGGGGTTGGAGTCGGGGAGGAAGTGCACGTTGTGCACGCCGGAGCCGAGCGTGTAGCGCACGACGTCGCCGGGCCTCGCGGTCACCTCGGCCGGGTCGAAGCGGTTGTTGCCCTGCTCGTCGGTGAGGAGCCTGACCTCGACCACCGCGCCGCCGGCGTCGGGGGTCTGCGGGCCGCCCGCGGCCACCTGCGCCGTGGGCTCGGCGCTCGTGCCGGCGGAGGTGGTGGTGTCCTGGCCACTGCAGGCGGCGACGAGCAGCGCGGCGGCGGCGAGGGCGAGCAGGCGGGTGGGGCGGATCATCGGGGGTCCTGTCCTGTGGAGAGAGTCGGAGCGTCGGGAAACGATGGTGCGCTCGCTCAGAAGTCCCGGCGCCGGAAGGCGCGCAGGCCGAGCGTGACGGGGACCGCCACCCAGAGGAGGAGGGCCCCCGCGGCGACGGCCGCACCGGCGCCGCCGAAGAACTGCGTGAACACCGCGCCCGTGTAGCCCTGCAGCGCCCCCGCGTCGAAGCGCAGCAGGAGCTGCACGCGCGCGAGGTCGATCGGGTTGGCGAGCATCAGCGTGAGCACCGGCCGCTCGATGGCGCGGTCGGCGAGGAGCGCCACACCGAGCAGCACGAGGCCGTCGTAGAGGAGCGAGAGCGCCAGCCAGAGCCCCACCGCCGCGCCCAGGCCGCGCACCTTGTCGTCGGTGCGCACGGCGATGAGGAAGGCCAGCGCCACGAAGGCGAGCGTGAGCGCCACGCCGCACGCCAGCAGCACGCCGAGCGTGCCCAGCTGCGCGCCGTCGGCCCCGCCGTGCCAGGCGAAGGGGAGGCCCACGCCGGCCAGCAGCGCCCCGGAGAGCGGCAGCGCGAGCCCCAGGTAGAGCCCGGCGAACAGCCGCCCGCGCCCCACCGGCTGCGCCAGCAGCAGCTCGGTGAACTCGCGCGCGTCGTACAGGTAGGTGGTGCCGAAGACGAGCGCGACGAGCGGCACCACGAACAGCACCACGCTCACCAGCGAGAGAAGCGCCCGCCCGTCGCCGCCGCCGAAGCGCAGCAGCGCGTCGGTGACGAGGAAGAAGAAGAGCGCGTAGGCCAGCAGCCACCGGCTGCGCGCGACGTTGCGCAGCTCGTAGCCGGCCACCTCGAGCGCCACCGTGGCGGCGCCGCGCGTGGGGAGCGGGAGGGGGAGGGCCGCCGTCGTCATGCCACCGCCTCCAGCGCGTCCGCCGCGTCCGCCGCGTCCGCCGCCGCCGGCGCGTCCGTGGCGCCGCCCGCCGTGGCGCGGCGCTGCATCACGTGCGCGATGGCGCGCTCCAGCCGTGGCTGCTCCGTGCGGCGCAGCAGCTCGTCCACCGGGCCGGCAAAGACCACCCGCCCGTCGAGCAGGAAGCCCACGTCGTCGGCCAGCTCCTCCAGCTCGCTCGAGACGTGCGACGTGAGCAGCACGGTGCGCCCGCGGCCGCGCTCGACGACGATGCGATCTTTCAGCAGGCCGCTGGCGATCGGGTCCAGCCCCGCCGTGGGCTCGTCGAGCACCAGCAGCTCGGGGCGGAAGAGGAAGGCGAGCACGGCGTTCACCTTTTGCCGCGTGCCGCCGGAGAGGGTATGGAGCGGCCGGTCCAGCTCCGGCGCGAGGGCGAAGCGCTCCACCAGCTCCTCGTCGGTGTCCGGGCCGCCGGGCGCCACGCCGCGCAGCTGGCCGAGCATCGCCATCAGGTCGGCGCCGCTCAGGTTGCCGGGAAAGTGCGCGATCTGCGGCATGTAGCCGATGCGCGCGCGGTAGGCGTCGCCCACCGCCGGCTGCCCGCCGAGCAGGATCGCGCCACCGTCCGGGCGGGTGAGACCGAGCACGCTCTTGATGAGCGTCGTCTTGCCGGCGCCGTTCGGGCCGACGAGGGCGGTGATGCGGCCCGGGCGCACGGCGAGGTCCACGCCGCGCAGCACGTCGAGCGCGCCGAAGCGCTTGGTGAGGTTGCGGATCTCGAGCATCAGGCACCGCTCCGCGCGGTGGGGGACGGTGGGGACGGGGGGAACGGGCGCGGGCGTGCCACGGGGCGCATCGCCGGGCGCGGGTCGGCCAGCCGCCGCGGCGTGAGCGACGGGATGGCGCGCTCGGCGCCGTCCAGCAGCCCCACGAAGACGCTGCGCTGCAGCACCAGCGCCACCTCGTAGCGCGCCACGAGGAGCGAGAAGAGCCGCACGGGGCGGTGCGGCACGTCGCCGCGGCCGTCGCCGTCCAGGTCGTAGCCGCGGTAGTCGTCGAACCAGTTGCCGTCGAAGGTGGCGGCGCCGCCGGTGCCGCCGTTGGTGGCCACGTCGAAGCTGTTGCCGGCGAAGTCGTTGGCGACGAAGCGGCCATCCTGCCCGTTGGCCATCAGCCGCACCGCCCAGCCGTTGTCCGCGAAGACGTTGTGCTCGGCCACCAGCCGCGTGACGCCGTCGGCCATGAGCCCCACGGTGTTGCGGGCGAACTCGTTGCCGGTGAGCACCGGGTCGCCGATCTCCTTGAGCAGCAGGCCGTAGGCGGCCCCGCCGCGGTTGTCGAGGAAGCGGTTGCCCGTCATCGCGACCGTGTTGGTGTACATCACCGCCACGCCGCTCCCGTTGCGCCGGAAGGTGTTGCGTGCGTAGGCGCAGCTGTCGGAGTACATGAAGTGGAGGCCGTAGCGCACGTTGTCCGCGCTCTCGTTGTCCTCCACCCGGGCGTGTCGCACGAACTCGAAGTAGATGCCGTCGCGGTGGCCGCGGATGCGGTTGCGCGCGATCAGCACGTCGCGCGCGGACCAGAGGTGGATGGCGTTGCCGCTGGTGGACTCGTCGCCGGCGCCGGCGGTGCCGGCAAAGGCGTTGTCGGTGACGCGGCAGTCGGCCGCCTTCTGCAGGTAGACGCCGAAGAAGGTGTCGTCGAAGCGGTTGCCGACGATGGCGCAGCCGCGGCGCAGCACGACGCGCACGGCGGCCCGGTCCTCGGTCATGGAGCGGCCCACGTGCGCGAAGCGCAGCCCGCGCACGGTGACGTCGTCGGCCTCGATGCGCAGCAGCTCGCGCTGCCGCTCGCCGTCCAGCGTCGGCCATCCCTCGCCGACGATGGTCAGCGGGCGGCGCACGACGACGGTGGGCTCGCGGTAGGTGCCGGGGCGCACCACCACGCGACCGCCCGCCGGCGCGCGCCGCACCCCTTCGGCCAGCGTGCGCACCGGGCCGTCGCGGGAGACGATGACGGTGGCCGGCGGGGTCACGGGCTGCGCACCCGACGGACGGGCGACGGAGAGCGCCAGGGCGAGGCACCCGAGCAGCGCCATCGCCGCGCGCACCGCGCGCACCGCGCGCTCGACGGGCGTGTGCTCAATCGGTGTGGCCATGCGCCCCTCCGCTGCCGCGCGGCAGGCCCTCGCGCGCCACCAGCGCCAGCACGTCGCGCCAGCGCAGCGGCGCCCCCGGCTCGGCCACCCCCGCCGGCGGCGGGCCGGCCGTCGCCAGCAGCCCCTTCCCCATCGGGCTCGCCGGGCCGCTCACGCGCCAGAAGGTGGCGCTGTCCGCGGCGACGAAGGTGCCCGGATGGTCGTGATCGGTGACCCACAGCGCGCGCACCTCGCCGGCCGGAGTCGCGCTCGCGTAGCCGGCCAGGCACTCGATGGAATCGAAGACGTGCACGCGCCCGTGCGCCGTGCGCGCCTCGGCCGCGAAACGCGCATCGCTCACCGTCATGCGGCAGTAACCGCAGTCTTCCCGGCCCAGTGAGACGGCACGCGGGCCGGGCGCGGTGCAGGCCGCCGTCGCCACCAGCAGCGCGGCGAGCAGCGCGCGGCGCGGGGTGCGGCGGGGGGCGCGGTGGATCATCGCGCCACCCGCACCGCGGCCGGGGTGGTGGTCACCCGCACCGGCTCGTGGGCGACGTGCGCGGCGCACGCGGTGGGTGCCGCGGCTGCGGCGGCAGCCGCCGGCCGCCGGTACGCCAGCACGAGCGCCCCCACCCCGAGCGCGAAGGCCAGCCCGAGCAGGAGCCCGCCCGCCGCCGGCCAGGAGTGCGCCGTGAAGTTGAGCAGCACCCGGGAGCCGATGAGCGGCGGCTGGTAGACCATGCCCGGCACGTGGATGATGGCGTGCGGATCGAGGTCGTGGCCGTACGCGTAGCCCCACCGCCAGAAGTCGGCGAGCCCCCCGACGCCGGCCGCCGCGAAGGCGACGAGCCAGGCGAGCAACGCGCCGCGCCGCGCCCACACCGCCGCCGCGAGCCCACCCACCAGCAGCGCGCCGAGGATCCATGGCATGAGGCGCAGCTCGGGGATCGCGTCGGCGGCGATCGTCTTCATGCCGATGTAGTGGTTGAGCGCGTTGATGTTGTCGAGGTCGGCCGGCTTCATGCCTTCCACCGCGTGGATGCCGATGCGCAGCCCGAGCCCCTCCGGGTACTGCGGCGCCTCGAGGTCGATGCGCCACAGCGGGAAGAGGAACGCGCCGGAGAGCAGCACGGCGGCGAGCGCGGTGAGGAGACGGGAGATCGGCGGGAGTCGGGTGGGCATCGTGCGGGCTCCGGGTGCGCGGCGACGGGGAGGGGTGGACGTGGCGGGCGGTGGGCGCCGCGGCGGCCTCGAGGCCGCCGCGGCGCCGCCCATCCTAGTGTCGATCCCGGTCGTGCTCCGCGTCGGGCCGGCCGTACCGCTTCGCGCGGGCGAGCTGCGTCTGCGCCTTCCTGCTCGTGTTGGCCACCAGCGGCACGTTCGCGCCGGCCGGGCTCACCCGCACGTAGCCCGACATCTCCTGGTGCAGCGCGCTGCAGAAGTCGGTGCAGTAGAAGGGGTAGACGCCCGTCGTCTTCGGCACCCACTTCAGCGTGCGCGTCTCGCCCGGCATGAGGATCAGCTCCGCGTTCTGCGCGCCCATCACGCCGAAGCCGTGCAGGATGTCCCAGTCCTGCTCGATGTTGGTCACGTGGAAGTAGACCGTGTCGCCGAGCTGCACGCCCTCGATGTTGTCCGGGGCGAAGTGGCTGCGGATGGCGGTCATCTTCACGTGCACCGTCTTCCCCTCGCGCGTGATCCCCGCCTCGCTCTCGGCGCGCGCCACCTGCGGGTGCTCGTTCTCCGCGACCTTGAAGAACTTCACCTGCTTCTCCTCGATGAGCTCCGCCGGCAGCGCCTGCGCGTAGTGCGGCTCGCCGATGGTCGGGAAGTCGAGCAGCATCTTCATCTTCTCGCCCGAGATGTCGATCAGCTGCGCGCTCTGGGCGAGCTCCGGGCCGGTGGGGAGGAAGCGGTCCTTGGTGATCTTGTTCATCGCCACCAGGTACTTGCCGTACGGCTTCTTGCTGTCGCCGCCGGGAATCATCAGGTGGCCGATCGAGTAGTAGACCGGGATGCGGTCGAGCACCTCCCAGGTGCCCAGCTTCCACTTCACGACCTCGCTCGAGATGAACATCGACGTGTAGGCGTTGCCCTTCCCGTCGAACTCGGTGTGCAGCGCGCCGAGGCCGGGCTTCTGCACCTCGCCGGCGAGGATCGCGTCGTACTGCAGCACCGGGATGCCGTCGCGCTCGCCGTCGAACTGCCGCCGCTCGATGGCCGTCAACAGCTTGGCCGTGGAGTGCACGGAGATGTTGGTGGCGAGCTTGCCGCTGGCGACGATGTACTCGCCCGTGGGATCGACGTCCACGCCGTGCGGGCTCTTCGGGGTCGGCAGATAGTAGACGACGCCGGGGCAGCTCCGTGGGTCGAGCAGCCGCACGTCGTCCTCCACCTCGGACCTCGCCACGCGCGAACGCTCGTCCATCACGTTGTGGTAGTGCGGCGCGTGCACCTCGCGCGCCTTCCCCTCGGCCACGCACGCCTCGGCGCGGCGGATGTTCACCGCGGCGATGTAGTCCTTGTCGGCCTGCGAGGCGTTGGTCTCGAGCTTCTCGTAGGCCTGCTCGGAGTTGTAGGTGGTGAAGAAGAACCACCCGTCCGACGGCCCCTTGCCGGCGTGCCCGAGGTCGTAGTTGTAGCCGGGCATGAGGATCTGGAAGGCGATCTCCATCTCCCCCGGCTCGTCCGCCTCGATGAAGCTGAGCGTGCCCCTGAAATTGTCCTTGTACGTGCCGATGGGGACGTCCGTGCGCTCGCCGATCGGCACGCTGAAGCGCGTTGCGCTCACCACGTACCTGCCGTCGGGCGTGGTGAAGGGCGAGGCATGGCCGCCGGCCGAGTTCGGGATCTCGAGGATCTCCTCGGTCTCGAAGCGCGTGAGGTCGATGCGCGCGATGCGCGGCGTGTTGTTGGCGTTGATGAAGAGCCAGTTGCCGTTGATCTCGCCCGCCGTCTGCGACAGCTCGGGGTGGTGCGAGTCGTCCCACGGGATGAAGCCGTGCGTCGTCATCAGCATCGGCTTCGTCTCCTCGTTGTAGCCCCAGCCGTTCTCCGGGTTCTGCGAGAAGACGGGGATCACCTTGAGGAGGCGCCCGGAGGGAAGGCCGTAGACGGCCACCTGGCCGCTGAAGCCGCCCGACATGAAGGAGTAGAGCTCGTCGTGCTGGCCCGGCGGAACGTAGACCCGCGTCGCGGCGTCGCCGGCCGCGAGGTCGACGGCGGTGCCGGCGGCGGAGCGGCAGGAATGGAGGAGCACGCCGCCCGCCGCCACGACCACGGCGGCGAGCGTCAGCTTGCGAAGGGAGTGACTCATGGGAGCCTCGGAGGCGTCGTGCCGCCGGCGCACCGGCGATGCGGGTGGGGAACGGGAGGTCCGACCCCCGGCCGCCGGGGCCGGTCGCCAGGGGGGGCGGACGTCGTGCCTGCAGCATCGCGCCGCGCGGCATCGCCCGCAGTCGGGCCGTCACCGCGACTTCATCGGCCGGTCCCCGACGAGGTTGGTGAGGGATTGGCTGACAACGGAGCGAGCGGGACCGATTCTTGCCGATTACCGCAGGAAACGGTGCGGAAATTCCGGCCGGATGCGGCGCGCCGTCCGGCCCGCGACCCTCTGACCACGGAGCGGAGCCATGGAGAGTCGGGCGAAGCTGTTCGGGCATCCCATCCACCAGATGCTCATCGTCTTTCCGCTCGGGCTGCTCGGGATGGCGGTGATCTTCGACATCATCCGCCTCCTCTTCGGCATGTCCGCCCTGGGGCCCGCGTCGTTCTACATGATCGCGGCCGGGGTGATCACGGGGCTGCTCGCCGCGATCTTCGGCCTCGTCGACTGGCTGGCGATCCCCTCGGGGACGCGGGCGAAGGCGGTGGGGCTCTGGCACGCGGTGGGCAACGTCGTCGTCGTGCTGCTCTTCGCGCTGAGCTGGTGGCTGCGCACGCTGGACCCCGCGAACCCGTCGATGACGGCGTTCGTGCTCTCCCTCGTCGGCCTCGGGCTCTCACTCGTCACCGCGTGGCTGGGCGGCGAGCTGGTGGACCGGCTGGGCGTGGGCGTGGACGACGGGGCGAACCTGGACGCGCCGAGCTCCCTCTCGGGCCGGCCGGCCGGCGGGCGGGCGACGGCCGTCTGACACGGCCGCAGGGCGGGGACTGACGCGCGTCAGTCCCCGCCCTGCCCGGCGATCCAGCCGCGCAGCTCGTCCGCCTCGGTCGCGGCCTCGAGGCGCTCGAAGAGGTGGAGCGCGGCCTCGGCGTGCGCGCGCGCGCCGGACGGGTCGCCCGCGGCGGCGTGCAGCTCGGCCAGGCCGCGCCGTGCTTCGGCCTCGTGCAGCGCGCTGCCGTGCGCGCGCGCCAGCGCCAGCGCGCTGTCGAGCGCCACGCGCGCCGCCTCGTGGCGCCCCTGAGCGAGGACCGCGGCCCCGATCACGCGCAGCGCGTCGGCCTGGTTGATCGGGTCGCCGAGCTCGGCGAAGCTGCGCGCCGCGTGGCGCGCGCCCGCCTCGGCGAGCACCGCGTCGCCGCCGCGCAGGCTCAGGTCCGCGCGCCCCAGCTGCGCCAGCGCCACCACGTGCGCGCTCCCCGCCTGCCGCCCGAACTCGATCGCCCGCCGCTCGCACTCGTCCGCGCGGCCCAGCTGCCCGAGGTCGCGGAAGGTGATGGCCATGTTGTGGAACGACTGCGCGAGCCCCAGTGCGTTCCCCAGCCGCTGGTAGGCCGGGATGGCCAGCTGGTAGAGCGCCAGCGCCTGCTCGCGCCGGCCGCGCACGTTGGCGATCGCCCCCAGGTTGTTGGTCGCGCGGGCGACGGTGAGGTCGTCCTCGTCCTCCTGCCCCAGCTCCAGCGCGCGCTCGAACGCCTCGCGCGCCGCCTCCAGCTCGCCAAGCGCGAAGTGCGCCGCGCCGAGCAGGTTGGTGGCGCGGCGCAGCGCGACGTGCTCGCGCGTGCGCGCCAGCTCGGGGAGCGTGTCCGCCAGCCAGCCGCGCGCCTCGCGCGGCTGCCCGGTGCGCATCAGCGACTCGGCGCGTAGCGTCACCAGCTCGGCCACCTCGCGCACGCCGTCGTCGGCATGCTCGCCGAGGAGCGACGCGAGCTCCGCCCACGCGGCGGCGCGCGCCAGCGCGGCCGCCTGCGTCCGCAGCTCGCCGTGGGGCAGTTGCAGCGTCATGGCGCGCCCGCGTCGGTGGCCGGGAGCTCGTCGTCCTCGCCGAGGATGCGCAGCAGGCGGGGACGCGAGATGCCGAGGCGGCGCGCCGTCTCGCTCTTGTTGCCGCCGCACCGCTCCAGCATGCGCACGGCGGCCGCGTGCACGATCTCGTCGAGCGGCGCGGGAAAGGGGAGCCCGCCGTCCGTCACGCCGCGCGGCGAGGGCGGCGGCTCCAGGTCGGGCGCGTCCAGCGCCGGCCCCGCGGCCAGCAGCACCGCGCGCTCCACGGCGTTGCGCAGCTCGCGCACGTTCCCCGGCCAGTCGCGCTCGCGCAGCTGCCGCTCGGCCGCCTGCGTGAAGCCGGCGATCGGCACGCCGTACTCCGCCGCCGAGCGCGCCAGGAAGTGCCGCGCCAGCACCACCACGTCGCGCTGCCGGGCGCGCAGCGGCGGCAGCTCGATCGGCACGACCGTCAGGCGGTAGTAGAGATCCTCGCGGAAGGCGCCGGCGCGCACCGCCGCGGCCAGGTCCACGTGGGTGGCGGCGATGATGCGCACGTCCACGGCGATGGTGCGCGTGCCGCCCACGCGGCGGATCTGCCGCTCCTGTAAGGCGCGCAGCAGCTTGGCCTGCAGCGGCAGCGCCAGGTGACCGATCTCGTCCAGGAAGAGCGTGCCGCCGTCGGCCAGCTCGAAGAGCCCCGGCTTGGCGGCGCTGGCGTCGGTGAAGGCCCCCTTCTCGTGGCCGAACAGCTCGCTCTCGAGCAGCGTCTCGGGGAGCGCGGCGCAGTTGATGTCCACGAAGGCGCCGGTGCGGCGCGGGCCGTTGTAGTGGATGGCGCGCGCGAGCAGTTCCTTCCCCGTCCCCGTCTCGCCGGTGATGAGCACCGTGACGTTGGGGTGCGGGATGACGCGCGCGGCCAGCCCCAGGGCGCGCATGAGCGCCGGGCTCTCGCCGAGGATGCCGTCGAAGCGGTACTTGCGCGCCTCCGTCTCGGCGAAGGCGAGCCCCTGCGCGCGCTCGCGGAAGCGCTCGGCGCGCTCCATGAGCCAGGAGCGCAGCCGGTCCAGGTCCGCCGGGAGCGCGAAGTAGTCGGCGGCGCCGGCGCGCATCGCGGCCACCGCGGTGCGGTGGCAGGCGAGCGCGCCCACCGCCGCCACCTCCACCTGGCCGGCCGCGGCCGCACGCAGCGCCGCGGGGAGCGCGTCCTCCATGCCGCCGGCCGCGACGAGACCGATCACCGGCGCGCGCGGATCGATGGCGGCGAGCGAGTCCGCCGTCTGCAGCCGCAGCCCGGCGTCGCTGGCCAGCGGCAGCCACGCCTCGGCGAAGGAATCCGAGAGCGGCACCACGACGAGGCGCGGCGCGAGCGCCGGCTCGGGCGCGTCGGCCGCGTCGGCGGGGCCGACGGGCTCTCCCGCCGGGGCGCCGGCGGACGTGGCGCCGCGGCGCGGTGGCGCGGCGGGACGCGACGCGCTGCCGCTCACCACGCGATGGCGTAGCCGGTGAAGCCGCCGATCTCCGCCTCCACCTCGTGCACGCCCACCTCCACCTCGCTCACCAGCCGCTCCCACGGCTCGGTGGACGATTCCCGCCGCCAGAGCGCGAGGGCGGTGGTGAGCGAACGGTCGCCGCCGTTCACCGTGCCGTCGCCGTTCACGTCGTCGTCGGCGTGCGCGAAGCTCATCTTGAGCCGGGCCGGATCGCGCGGCGAGAAGCGCAGCCCCGACGGCTGGCAGTCGACGACGAGTCGCGTCGGGTCCACCAGCGTGATGGTGATGAGCAGCGAGTCCCCCCTGGCCAGCGGCGTGCCGTCGGGCCGGCTGACGAGCGACTCCTCGCGCACGCGCAGCGAGAGGAAGACGACCGAGTCGCGCTCGCCCGGCGCGGCGTGGTAGTACATCTCCGCCGTGCGCTCCTCGCCGCGCTTCGCCCAGAACTGCACGACCGGGTTGGCGATGGTGGGCGCGTCGGTGGCCGCCTGGAGGAAGGTCGGATCGTCATCGTCCGACGTGGCGGGCGGCCGCGGCTCGTGCTGGCCGTGCCGCGTCCCCGGCGCCGCCGGGTCCACGGTGGTGACCCGATCGGGCGCGCAGGCGGCGAGGCAGAGGAGCAGGAGGAGCGAGCGGGACGCGGTCATGCGGATGCCTCCACGGGCAGATGAGAAGTGATGCGGGCCGGCGGGGGGGGGGGGGGGGGGGGGGGGGG